>JALFRV010000032.1 GCA_022778905.1 Prevotella sp.
TGCTCTGCCAACACCGACCTCAACGGAGAGAACACCGCGATCTTCTTCGGACTGTCCGGAACAGGCAAGACCACACTGTCTACCGATCCGAAGCGTCTCCTCATCGGTGACGACGAGCACGGATGGGACGACAATGGCGTGTTCAACTTCGAAGGCGGCTGCTATGCCAAGGTGATCAACCTCGACAAGGAGTCGGAGCCGGACATCTACGGCGCTATCCGTCGCGACGCCCTCTTGGAGAACGTCACCGTTGACGCCGATGGCAAGATCGACTTCACAGACGGCAGCACAACAGAGAACACCCGCGTGTCCTACCCCATCAACCACATCAAGAACATCGTTCGCCCGATCTCTGCAGGTCCCGCTGCAAAGCAGGTAATCTTCTTGTCGGCCGACGCCTTCGGCGTTCTGCCACCGGTATCCATCCTGACCCCCGAGCAGACCAAGTACTACTTCCTCTCCGGTTTCACCGCCAAGCTGGCCGGAACAGAGCGTGGCATCACCGAGCCGACACCGACATTCTCGGCTTGCTTCGGCCAGGCATTCCTCGAACTGCACCCGACCAAGTATGCTGAAGAACTGGTCAAGAAGATGGAGAAGAACGGTGCAAAGGCTTACCTCGTCAACACCGGATGGAACGGAACTGGCAAGCGTATCTCGATCCGCGACACCCGCGGCATCATCGACGGCATCCTGAGCGGCGCCATCAACAACGTTCCGACCAAGAAGATCCCCTACTTCAACTTCGAAGTTCCTACACAGCTGGAAGGCGTAGACACCAATATCCTCGATCCGCGTGACACCTACGCTGACGCTGCACAATGGGATGCAAAGGCCCGCGATCTTGCTGCACGCTTCATCAAGAACTTCAACAAGTATGAAGGAAACGAGGCTGGCAAGGCATTGGTCGCAGCCGGTCCGCAGCTCTAAACATCGAATGGCCGAGCCGGACCATGGTCCGCTGCCGATCATATCAAGTCCGCTTCCCCCGGGGAGCGGACTTCTTTTTTGCCCGCAGGTCCGGCCAGCCCCGACCGGCAACCACATGGGCCCGCGCCGGAGGCATGCAGTGCACTTTCCGGACGGAAAACCCCGCCCCCACATTGACATATGTCAATTAAATGACACATTCCGTAAAATAGTGGCACAGGCAGCATTCCCGATTGCCGGCAATATTCTACCTTTGCGTCGCATTTGAAAAAATGCAAGTTAGTTTTATTTATTTCAAATAGGATTACGACAAGTTTTTAAGAGGTAGAAAGATGTTACTGGATTTAGAAACAATCGTAATGGTAGGCGGTGCACTGATGATGACCATATTCAGTATTATCACATTGGTACACACCAACATACGTCAGGATTAGACAAGATGGAAGACTGCGCGGTCAATCTGCGCAGTCTTCTTTCGTCAGGACAATCCCTAAACAAACTTAAAAAATATCCGAATAATCAATATTTAACCTAATAAAGTTGTAAAAAAGTCGGCTATTTGCGGAATTCTAACTAAATTTGCAGCTAAAAATAATAAACGCAGTTTTAATGAAAAGGAAGTTATTACCTTTCCTCATGCTGTTTTCAGCGCTTGTCATGTGCTCGTCCTGCCTCAGTTCCAATGATGACTCGACGGTCTATTATGATGATGCTGCAATCACGTCATTCAAGTTAGGCACGCTGAATCAGAAGGTTGTGACGACCAATTCGGATCAGACGGCAACCACATCCAAGACCACAATTGACTGTAGCGGTTACGCGTTCTATATCGATCAGGCCACCCGCGAGATCTATAATCCCGACTCTCTCCCCTATGGAGTTGACGCCTCAAAGGTCATCTGCACCATATCGAGCAAGAATTCGGGCACTGTGACGATGAAAAGTCTCACAAGTGACTCGCTCAGATACTACAGCAACACCGACTCGATCGACTTCACGCAGCCGCGGCAGTTCACCGTATTCAGCAATTCCGGAACCTATTCGCGCAGCTATACCATCCGGGTCAACGTGCATCAGCAGCAAAGCGGCGTCTTCGGATGGACCGGTTTAGGCACTGACGAGAAGCTTGCAGCGCTGACAGATCTGAAGGCCGTGACCGCGGGCGACCGCATCTTCGTCTTCGGCAATCTGAATGGCGAAGCCCGGATCTATAGCCGTCCGACTACGGGAACAGGCGCTTTCGCACAGGTCAATCCCAATGTGACCCTCACAGCCGACGCATCCCGCAATGTCATCGTCATGGGCAACGTGCTCTATCTGCTCAATGACGGAAAGCTGTTGCGCACTTCCGACGCAGCCACCTGGACCACGGTCGGCACCGTCAGCCTGCGTCAGCTCTTAGGAGCTACCGACTCTCGGATGTACGCGTATGCCACCGGCGGTGGCCTGAAGAGCTCCGGGGACGGGACGACTTGGACGGACGAAGTGCTGTTGGACGACAAGTCGATGCTCCCGACCACAGATCAGAACCTTTGCTATCTGCCCTCTCTGACCAACAAGAACACCAACCAGGTGCTCCTCATCGGCAACCGCACCGTGGCAACGGATGCAGCAGCCATGGTCTGGGGAAAGGTGGAGGAGAACGCCGGGGGATCCGAGAACCAGCCATGGAGCCACTATACATTCAACGGAGACAACAAATACCCCGCCCCGCATCTGCTTAACCTGAAGGTGATCGCCTACAATGGCGGACTGCTCGCTATGGGTGGCGCCGGACAGGGCAGCAGTCAGGAGAAAGCATTTGCACAGTTCTACCGCAGCGTAGACCGCGGCATCACCTGGCATAACGACTCGCTCTACATGCTGCCTGCAGGTTTCGCCTCCTCGGAGACAAGCTTTGCGCTGACCGTAGACAGCGGACAGTTCATCTGGATCATCTGTGGCGGAACGGGACAGATATGGCGCGGCAGGCTCACAGACTTGGGATGGAAGAAAGAAGATACCGTCTTTACGGAATAAGACGGTCGTGTCCAATTTGAAATAACAACGATGCGAAAGATGATCATCTTCATGCTCCTGATGGTTCCGGGCATTTCCGCAATGGCCCAGGATGATATGGAATACCGCATGGAGATAGGTGCCGGAGCAGGACTGATGAGCTATGAAGGCGACTTCAACGGCAGCATCGTGAAGAACATGCAGCCTGCGGCATCGCTCTTGGCGCGTTACAACATCAACCCATATATGGGACTGAGGCTCATGGGCAGCTATGGCAAGCTCAAAGGAAAAGCCTCCGACGTGTCGGGATACCTGCCCGACGATCCCGAGAGACAGTATTCGTTCGACCGGAACTTGGCAGACCTCAGCCTCACTTATGAGTATAACTTCTGGCCGTATGGCACAGGTCGCGACTACAGAGGGGCACAGCGGCTCACGCCATTCGTCTTTGCGGGAATCGGAGCAACCTATGCTGACGGCGGCTCGTCATCCGTCTTCACCGCCAACGTGCCCTTGGGGCTCGGCGTGAGATATAAAGTGGGCGACCGGATGAATATCGGAGCAGAGTGGGCGATGCACTTCTCGTTGAGCGACAAACTTGACGGCGTGGCCGATCCCCACCATGTTGCCAGCAGCGGACTGTTCAAGAACACCGACTGCTACAGCGTTTTCCGGATCACGGTCAGCTACAGCGTGATGGCCAAATGCCGCACCTGCCACAACGACAACGAATAATTGCCGCGTCCGAAGGCCCGGTATGAATGGACAAGAATGACAAAGAACCAGATAGACAGGAAACGTATGCCCAGGCATGTTGCCATCATCATGGACGGCAATGGGCGTTGGGCCGTAGAGCGCGGCAAGCCTCGCAGCTACGGACATCAGGCAGGTGTGGACGCCGTACGCCGCATCACGGCCGAGTGTACACGCCTTGGCGTGAAGTTCCTGACGCTGTATACGTTCTCGACAGAGAACTGGAACCGGCCCGCGGATGAGGTCTCCGCCCTGATGGGGTTGGTGCTCTCGTCGCTCGAGGACGAAATTTTCATGAAGAATAATGTGCGTTTCCGCGTCATCGGAGATATCACCCGCCTGCCCCAGTCAGTGCAGGAGAAGTTGCGGGAGACCGAGGAACATACGGCCGGAAACGATGCCATGACCATGGTAGTGGCACTTAGCTACTCCGCCCGGTGGGAGATCACGAAGGCCGTCAACGACATCATCGAGGAGCGGAAAAACGGTCTGCTGCCTGCGGATGAGCCGGTCACCGAGGACATCATCAACGCGCACATGGAGACAAGGTTCATGCCGGACCCCGATCTGTTGATCCGTACCGGCGGCGAACTGCGCGTGAGCAACTACCTGCTGTGGCAGATCGCCTATTCGGAGCTGTATTTCACCGATCGCTACTGGCCCGACTTCAGCGAGGAGGATCTGCAGGAAGCCATCCTGAGCTATCAGAACCGGCAGCGCAGATTCGGCAAGACGGAAGACCAGGTGGAACGTGAAGGCGAGCTGAAGTAAACTTGTGTTGACACTGGAATTGAATTACGAATAAAGAGAAAGTACGATACAGAGAATGAGAATGTACTATATAAATAAGGTGATCCTGGCCTTTGCGGCGCTCAGCTGCAGTCTGACGGCCGGCGCGCAGGACAAGATCGTGCATCCGGAGATCAGCTATGCCGGTTCGCCCCGTACCGTGACAATCGGCGGTCTGGCCGTTTCGCATATCGAAGGTTATGAAGACTACGTGATGATAGGTATCTCCGGACTGACCGTCGGACAGCAGATCGAGCTGCCGGGATCGGCCATCAGCGACGCCGTACGCCGCTACTGGCGCAACGGCCTGTTCTCTGAGGTCTCCATATCCGTCGACTCTTTGGTCCGCGACAAGGCCTATCTCTTCATCCGTCTCAATATGCGGCCGCGCGTATCCACTATCAATTACGTGGGTATAAAGAAGAGCGAGCGGGAGGATATGGAGCAGAAGCTCGGCCTGTTGAAGGGCATGCAGCTCACCCCGAACGCCCTCGACAGGGCCAAGATCTTGGCGAAGAAGTACTTTGACGACAAAGGTTTCAAGAACGCAGAAATCACCATCAACCAGCGGGAGGACGTTGCGGAGAAGAATCAGATGATCCTCGACATTCTCGTAGACAAGAAAGAGAAGATGCGGGTGCATGAGATCATCATCGAAGGAAACAACCAAATCTCGGACAAAAAGCTCAAGGGCGGCATGTTCTCCAAAGGTGCGTTTGCCAAGATCCATGAAGCCGGGAAGTTCAGAAACTTCTTCAAGTCGAAGAAGTTCACGCCTGAGCGTTGGGAAACCGATAAGCAGAACATCATCGAAAAATACAATGAGCACGGCTACAGGGATGCGGAGATCGTGGCGGACAGCGTGTCCAACTACGACGACAAGCATGTCAACGTCTACGTGAAGATTGATGAGGGACAGAAATATTATCTCCGCAACATCACCTGGGTAGGCAACACGGTCTACACGACGGACTTTCTGACGCGCGTACTTGGCATGAGCAAGGGTGACGTGTACAACCAGACGCTCATCGACAAGCGGCTCAACAAGGACGAGGACGCAGTCGGTAACCTCTACTATAACAACGGTTACCTGTTCTATAACCTGCAGCCGACTGAAGTGAACATCGTCGGTGACAGCATCGATCTTGAAATGCGCATCACCGAGAATCAGCAAGCGCACCTCAATCATGTACGCATCAACGGTAACGACAGGCTTTACGAGAACGTCGTACGGCGTGAGTTGCGCACCAAGCCGGGTGATCTGTTCTCGAAACGGTCATTGGAACGTACGGCCAGAGAGTTGGCCTCGATGGGCCATTTCGATCCGGAGAAGGTCAATCCCGACGTGAAACCGAACTACGAAGACGGCTCGGTGGACATCAACTGGAATCTGGAGCAGAAGTCGAACGATCAGATCGAGTTCTCCTTAGGATGGGGCCAGACAGGTATCATCGGCCGTGTCGGTCTGAAACTGAACAATTTCTCGATCGCCAACCTGTTCAACAAGAACAAGGAGCATCGTGGCATCATGCCCATCGGTGACGGTGAAGTGCTTTCTATCGGCGCCCAGACTAACGGTACATACTATCAATCGTACAATGCGAGTTATTCGACCAACTGGTTCGGAGGCAAGCGCCCGATCCAGTTCAGCGTCGGTGCCTACTTCTCGAAGCAGAGCGATGTGTCCAGCAGTTACTGGAACAGCGCCAACATGTACAACTATTACAACTACTATCAGTATGGATACGGCAGCAGCTACTATAACAACTACGAGAACTATTACGATCCTGACACGTATGTGAAGCTGATCGGTGTCAACGTAGGATGGGGTAAACGCCTTCGCTGGCCGGATGATTACTTCCAGCTGAGCCTACAGCTTGCCTACCAGAGATATATCCTCAAGAACTGGCGCTACTTCCTGATGACCAACGGAACGGCCAACAACTTGAACCTGAGCCTGTCCATCACCCGCTCCTCTACGGACAATCAGCTCTATCCGCGCACCGGTTCCGAGTTCACGGCATCGGTCACACTGACCCCGCCCTGGAGCAAGTGGGACCACAAGGACTATGCCAACTTGGCCACAAACGAGCAGTCGGCAACCTACGCACAGGAGCAGCAGGAGAAATACAGATGGGTTGAGTACCACAAATGGAAGTTCAAAGCCCGCACGTTCACGGCCCTTTCAAGCGGCAACAAGTGCTTCGTGCTCATGTCACGCGTGGAGTTAGGCTTGCTCGGATCCTACAACAAGAACAAGAAGAGCCCGTTTGAGACCTACTATATGGGTGGTGATGGCATGAGCGGATATTCCACGAGCTACGCCGAGGAGACCATCGGACTCCGCGGATATGAGAACGGTTCGCTTGCCTATAACGGCTATGCCTACGACCGTTTCACGCTTGAGCTCCGCTATCCGTTCCTCCTTGGCAATACGACCATCTACGGATTGACGTTCGTCGAAGGTGGTAACGCCTGGTATGAGACCAAGAAATTCAACCCCTTCGACATGAAGCGCTCCGCCGGTGTGGGTGTCCGCATCTTCCTGCCGATGGTCGGACTGATGGGTATAGACTGGGCTTACGGTTTCGACAAGGACAACGTGAACCGCCGGAAGGGTGGAAGTCAGTTCCACTTCATCCTCGGACAGGAGTTCTAAAACGATGGCATTTCCGATGGGCATGAGGCCTGTCGGAATGCTAAAAAGTAATAAATGAACTAACTTTTTGATGCTGTCAATCGTCAAGACTATTGTATCAACTAAAAAAGAAGCATTATGAAGAAACTGATCACCATGTGTCTGCTTGCACTGAGTGCGATGACCGTACATGCCCAGAAGTTCGCTTTGATCGACATGGAATATATTCTGAAGAACGTACCGGCCTACGAACGCGCCAACGAACAGCTCGACCAGGTCAGCAAGAAATGGCAGGCCGAAGTCGAGGCGCTCAACACAGAGGCCAGCACGATGTACAAGAACTATCAGAACGAGATGGTTTTCCTCTCGCAGGAGCAGAAGAAAGCCAAGCAGGAAGCCATCATGAACAAGGAGAAGGCTGCCTCCGAGCTGAAGAAAAAGTATTTCGGACCGGAAGGCGAACTCTTCAAGAAGCGCGAAAGCCTCATGACTCCGATCCAGGATGAGATCTACAATGCCGTCAAGGAAATATCCGAACTCCGGGGCTACAGCCTCATCATCGACCGGGCAAGCAATGCAGGCATCATCTTCGGATCGCCCAAGATCGACATCAGCAACGAAGTTCTGCAGAAGTTGGGCTACAGCAGCAATTGACCCTAAACAGAAAGGCGGATGGGCCTGCGTGCGCATCCCAGACAAGAATAATAACAATTAAAACCAATAAAAAGTAAAATGAAAAAACTGATTTTAATGTTGATGCTTTGTGCACCAATGACCATGCTTGCCCAGAAATTTGGCAAAGTGAACACGCAGACCATCATCCAGGCAATGCCGGAGGTCAGCAAGGCCAACGGCGAAATTGAGGCCACGGCCAAGCAGTACGAGAATGACCTGAAGGCAATGCAGGACGAACTGACCCGCAAGTCACAGGACTACGACAAGGCCAAGAGCACGATGAACGCCACAAAGCAGAAAGAAACTGAGACCGAACTGCAGACCATGTATCAGAAGATACAGCAGACCTATCAGGATAATCAGCAGGCTCTGCAGAAGGCACAGCAGGAAAAGATGCAGCCGATCATCATGAAGGTGCGTGCTGCCATCGAAGCTGTGGGCCGCGCAGGTGGCTACACCTATATATTCGAGGACGGTGCCGCAGTCTATACGGGATCGGATGTCAAAGACGTAACATCCGATGTCCAGGCCCAGCTCAACAAGACAAAGTAATCACAAACAACCAATCAGGGGCGGGCACGTTGTCCGCCCCTCTTTGATAGACCATGAGGGGAAAGACATGAAGAAACTGATACTCCTTCTGTTGCTGATCGCCATGCCGTTCGCAGCAGACGCCCAGACTTTGAAGTTCGGCTATCTCAGCTATCAGGAAGCCCTGAAAGCAATGCCCGACTATGCCATTGCGCAGCAGAACCTCAAAGATCTCAAAGGCAAATACGATGCGGAAATGAAACGCGTAGAGGACGAGTTCAACAAGAAGTATGAGCTCTTTCTCGACGGACAGAAAGATTTCGCCCCGTCCATCCGGCAGAAACGCCAGGCCGAACTGCAGGAGATGATGGACAAGAACTTAGCCTTCAAGCAGGAGGCACGCCGTCTGCTTGAGCAGGCCGAGCGCGATGCATACGCCCCGTTGAAGGCAAAACTCAACGACACACTGCAGCGCATCGGCAGAGACAGGGGGCTTGCGTTCATCCTGAACACCGACAATGACACCCTCCCTTACGTCGATCCGCTGATGGGTGAGAATATCTCTGCAATCGTCAAAGACGCTTTCAAATGACAGCCCACTTCCCCGGTGAGCCCGGCCCGATCGGCGTCTTCGATTCCGGTTACGGCGGACTGACCATCCTGCACGGCATCCGCCAGCTGCTGCCCGACTATGACTACATCTACTTGGGCGACAATGCGCGTGCGCCATATGGCCCTCGCTCGTTCGACATCGTATACGAATTCACGCGGCAGGCGGTGCGGAAGCTCTTCGAGATGGGATGCCACCTCGTGATCTTGGGCTGCAACACGGCCTCGGCCAAGGCGCTGCGCACCATCCAGACCAACGATCTGCCCGGCTGGGACGACAGCAGACGCGTCCTCGGAGTGATCCGCCCGACGGCCGAAGTCATCGGACGCCTCACGCGCAACAATCACGTCGGACTGCTGGCCACGGAAGGAACCGTGCGCAGTCACAGCTACGACCTCGAGATCAGGAAACTTTGGCCCGCCCTGAGAGTGACAGGCGTGGCCTGTCCTTTCTGGGTCCCGCTGATCGAATACAATGAAGCCGACTCGCCCGGAGCCGACTATTTCGTCAAGAAACGCATCGACGAGCTCATGCGCAAGGATCCCATGGTCGACACGATCATCCTCGGTTGCACCCACTACCCGATCCTCATGCCCAAGATCCTCAAGTATGTACAGCCAGGGGTGCGCATCGTCCCGCAGGGCGAATATGTGGCCGACAGCCTGAAGAGCTATCTCGAGCGCCATCCGGATCTCGAGTCCCGATGCACCCGAAAAGGCACCTGCCGATACTATACCACTGAAAGCGCCGAGAAATTCACCGAGTCCGCGCGGACCTTTCTCCGCAAGGATGTAAACGTAGAACATATTGACTTAGAATAAAACATGCAGGAAACAAGACAAAACAGAATAGCCCGCCTGCTCCAGAAGGAACTTTCGACGATCTTCCAGTCGCAGACCCGCGCCATGCATGGCGTGATCATCAGCGTCACCCGCGTGCGTATCAGCCCCGACCTGAGCATATGCACGGCCTATCTGAGCATCTTCCCGTCGGAGAAGGCCGACACACTGCTGCAGAATATCACGGCCAACGAGAAGTCCATCCGATACGAGTTGGGCACCCGCGTGCACAATCAGCTGCGCATCATTCCCGAATTAAGATTCTTCATTGACGACAGCCTCGACTACATCGACCGCATCGACCAACTGCTGAAGCAATAGCCCCGCCGTCGCCCCCGTGCCTTGCCCATGCGGCGGAGAGCCGACAGGCAGGCGCCAATGACAACAGACAAGATCAATGGACCAGAAGGATACCACACCGGAAGACTATCTGCCAACCTCCGCTTCGCGCCCCGTTGGGCCCGAAGAGAAGCCATCCGCCGCCCGCAGAGGAGCCGGCGGCGAAATGCGTTTTCCCTTTTTTGTCGCCCGTCGCTATCTCTTTTCCAAGAAGAGCACACACGCCATCAATGCCATCTCGCTCATTTCGGTCATCGGAGTAGCCGTGGCCACGACGGCATTGGTCATCGTGCTGAGCGTCTTCAACGGGTTCCACGACCTCGTGGCCACCCTCTTCACCTCCTTCGACCCGCAACTCAAGGTCGTACCCGTCATGGGTAAGGCCGCACCGACCGATGACCCCGTGCTCACCTTGGTGCGTCAGCATCCCGCCGTCGACGTCGCCACGGAGTGCGTGGAAGACCATGCCTTAGCCGTCTACGAGGACAAGCAGGCCATGGTGACCGTCAAGGGCGTCGACGATAACTTTGCCGAACTGACCCACATCAACAGCATTCTATACGGCGAAGGACAGTTTGACCTGCATGCGGCCAACCTCAATTACGGGACCTTAGGCATCCAGTTGGCACAGGCCTTGGGCACAGGGACGCGATGGACGAAGCCACTACGCATCTACGCACCTGTCAAGGAGGGCCAGCTCGACATGACGGACCCGTCGGGAGGATTCGTTGTCGACTCAATCGACTCACCCGGTGTCGTTTTCAGTGTGCGCCAGTCGAAGTACGACAAGAACTATATCATCGCCCCGATAGCCTTTGCGCGCAACCTGTTCGGCCAGCAAGGCATGCTCACCTCTTTGGAGTTGCGCCTCAAGCCGGGCAGCAATCTCGATGCGGTGAAGAGCGATATGCAGAAGGCCGTGGGCAAGAACTACCGCGTGCTCGACCGTTTCGAGCAGCAGGAAGACACGTTCAAGATCATGAAGATCGAGAAGTTTCTCGCCTATATCTTCCTGACGTTCATCCTCATCGTAGCCTGTTTCAACATCATCGGCTCGCTCTCCATGCTCATCATTGACAAGAAAGACGACGTGGAGACACTCCGCAACCTCGGCGCAGCCGACCGCCAGATCACCCGCATCTTCCTTTTCGAAGGCCGCATGATCGCCGTTCTCGGCGCCGTCCTCGGCATCTTGATCGGGCTCCTGCTGTGTTGGATCCAGCAACAGTATGGCATCGTGCGGCTCGGAGACAGCGACGGCTCGTTCATCGTCAATGCCTATCCCGTCAGCGTCCATTACTCCGACGTCGCCGTCATCTTCCTCACCGTCGCTGCCGTCGGCTGGACGGCCGTCTGGTATCCCGTCAAATACCTCAGCCGGCGACTGCTGTAGCATCCCCCTTCCGACGGTCCGCCGGAAGGGCAACATCCACCCCGATTCCGCACACCATTCCTCCGCCTTCCGCAGAGCTATCCTTTCGGCCGCCAAGAGCATAGCTTTGGGCGGCCAAGAGCTATGCTTTCGGGCGCCCAAAGCTATGCTCTGCCAACGCGTTGATTATCAATTCGTTGCAGGGGACGATCCGCGTATCCGCCCGCAATCAATCCATTGAGACAAGAACAAGGTACGAACAGCCATCCACAATCAATCCATTGGGACAAGGACATGGTACGACCGGCCGCCCGCAACCTGCTATCCGAAAACGGCATGCATTGTCCTTGCGATCATCGTTTTGGCCATTTCCGGCTGCAAATTCATCGTAATCTGCGGATTACATCATTCCCGCGCGCCGTTTTCCGGGCGCTTTAGCCCCTTGCGGGCGGATACGCAGATCCGCCCCTACGGTGGGAATGGAATTGCGGCGGGTATCAATCATTGATCGCGGATGGGCGTTTCGCCACGGGCGGACGGGCGGGCGGGCTGTGAGGGATTAGAAGAGCGTGAGCCTGTGAGTATATAAGTTTGTGGGGGTTAATCCCATATCGGAACGCAGGGGCGGGCCTTGTGCCCGTCCGCAAGAGCCTCCCCCCGCCCGCCCGATGGCAGGAGAGCAGATACAGAATGAGAATTGCGAGGATTGCGGGCGGCCACTCTCCGGCTCACTTCTTCCGTATGATGGTCAGCCCGTCACGCAATGGGAGGATGACGTTTTCCACCCGCGCGTCGGCGGCGATGAAGTCGTTGAAATGCTCGATGCCCCGTGTCTGGCGGTCGCGGTCGTATTCCGGATCGACGACATGCCCGTCCCAGAGCGTGTTGTCGGCAAGGATGAAACCGCCGGGGCGCAGCAGCGAGAGTGCCGTCTCGTAGGTCTCGAGATAGGTGCGCTTGTCTCCGTCGAGGAAAGCCATGTCGAACGTGATGCCCAACTGCGGTGCGAGGACGTTGGCATCGCCGATGATGAAGTTGACACGGTTGCCCACCGGTGACCCCTCAATCCACGGACGGGTGAAGTCTTCCATCTCGTCGTTGATCTCGAAGGTCCACACCCGGCCGTCCGGATCCAGCCCCTCGGCCATGCAGAGGGCGCTGTAGCCGCTGAAAGTGCCTACTTCCAAGATATTCCGGGGACGCATCATCGTGACCAACAGCTTGAGCAACCGCCCCTGAAGATGGCCCGATGCCATGCGCCCGTGCACGGTACGGATGTTCGTCTCGCGCCACAGACGGTGGAGATAGTCGCCCTCCGGCTCGATATGAGAGAAAATGTATTGTTCCAATTCGTCATTCATCATGCACGATGCGTCATGTTTTGAGGGTCGGGGCGGTGATGGCCGGCGCGTTCGTCAGCCCATTCCCGTTTGTCATTATTCATCACTTGAGGCGATTCCTTCAGCTCCGATCATTTCCCGTTCCGCATTCCCACGATCGCCCCGACGGCCAGTCGGTAGCTGTCGAGACCGAATCCGGCGATGACACCCTTGCATCCCGCGGAGATCACGGACTGATGGCGGAAGGGCTCCCGGCTGTGTACGTTGGAGATATGTACTTCAATCACGGGACACGGAATCGAGCGGATGCAGTCGAGTAGCGCAATGCTCGTATGCGTGTAGGCGCCGGCATTGAGCACGATAGCGTCGTATGTGAACCCCACCTGCTGCATCCGGTCGATCAGTTCACCCTCGATGTTGCTCTGATAATAATCGATCTCTATCTCCGGAAAGCGCCCCCGGAGCTCCGGCAGATAGTTCTCGAACGAACTGTTGCCATAGATTCCCGGCTCGCGAGTGCCCAAGAGGTTCAAATTGGGACCGTTTATAATTTGTATTCTCATGATTTATAAGTATATTTGCCTGCAAAAATAGGAAATAAAATGGATACGGACAAGAAATCGCAGGCAAATGTTTTGAGGAGCTACCAGCGCTATCTGCAGTTGGAGAAAAACTACTCTGCCAACACCATCGAGGCCTATCGGAGCGATCTCCGCCGGCTGCTCGCGTTCTTGGACGAGCGCTCCATGGCCGTCACCGATGTCAGATTGGAGGATCTCGAGCAGTTTTCCTCGACGCTCCACGAGCATGACATCAGCCCCATGTCGCAGGCCCGGATCCTCAGCGGTGTCCGTTCGTTCTACCGATACCTGCTGCTCGACGGCTTCATCGACAGCGACCCCACCGAACTCCTTGAATCGCCCCGATTGGGAGAACATCTGCCCGAGGTGCTCTCAACGGAAGAGGTGGACCGGCTCGAGGATTCCATTGACCGCTCAAAGGCCGAGGGACAGCGCAACAGGGCCATCATCGAGGTACTCTTCTCCTGCGGACTGCGCGTGAGCGAACTGGTCAACATGAAGCTATCGGCGATATA
>JALFRV010000041.1 GCA_022778905.1 Prevotella sp.
GAAACTGCCCAAGAGCAAGAAAGTGTTTGACACCGCGAAGGTCACAGACCACCATGCCATCATCCCCACGGGCGTTGTGCCGCGCGGACTGACCGACTTGGAGAAGAACGTCTATGACCTCATCGCCACCCGTTTCATCAGCGTCTTCTATCCGGACTGCAAGTTCGCCACGACCACCGTGCTCGGCCAGGTGGACGAGATCGAGTTCAAGGTGAGCGGGAAAGAGATCCTCAGTCCGGGATGGCGCGTGATCTACGACAGGAAGGACACGGCTGCGGAAGAGGAGGAAAAGCAGACCGACGAGGAGCGGACATTGCCGTCGTTCGTCAAGGGGGAATCAGGGAGCCACACGCCGACACTGTCAGAGAAGTGGACAACACCGCCGAAGTATTATACGGAAGCCACACTCCTGCGTGCCATGGAGACCGCGGGGAAGTTCGTGGAAGACGAAGAGCTGCGCGCGGCACTGAAGGAAAACGGCATCGGACGGCCCTCCTCGCGGGCGGGCATCATCGAGACGCTCTTCAAGCGGCACTACATCCAGCGCGAGAGAAAAAAGCTCGTCGCCACCTCCTTGGGCATCGAACTGATCGAACTCATACACGAAAAGCTCCTCACAAGCTGCGAGTTGACGGGCATCTGGGAGAAAAAGCTCCGCGATATTGAGCATCATACCTACGACCCGACACTGTTCATCAACGAGCTGAAGGATCAGATCACGGCCATCGTCAATGACGTTCTCAGCGACAACAGCAATCGCCGTGTGTCACTGATACCCGACGAGCCGAAACCGAAGTCCGCCTCCCCGAAGAAGAAAACGGCCGCCGGCAACGGCCGGAAGAAGCAGGCGAAAGCCCCGGAGACGCCTTCCGACAGCCGGCCGGAGACCGTTTCGGACGACCGGATCGTGGGCCAGCGGTGCCCGCTTTGCGGCAAAGGAACGGTCATCAAAGGCAAGTCGGCCTACGGCTGCAGCAATTGGAAAGCCGGATGCACGTTCCGTCAGCCTTTCGGGACACCGCCGGCCGACAGCGGGAAATGACATCCGCAGCCTGCGGAAGGCAATAATTGCGCCCGATGAACGTTAATATGCTGTATGTATATCAAGGTTGACAGGATCCTGCTGGTGCTCAGCTGCATGCTCATGACGGGCTGCGGATTAGAGCGGAATCTGAAGAAGGCGGAAGCGTTTCTGGCCCTCGGCGAGTATTATGATGCCGCGGAGCAGTTCAGGCAGGCCTATCAGAAGACGCCACCCAAGGAAAGAGACAACCGCGGCGCGCGTGCCTTGAAGATGGCGCAGTGCTATGACCGGATCAATCAGACACCGAAAGCCATCGCCGCTTACCGCAACACGATCCGCTACGGCAAGGCTGACATTGACGTGCATCGCGCCTTCGGACGCCAGCTGATGCGCATCGGCAGCTACAAGGAGGCCGAAAAGGAGTTCCGGTTGGTATTGGATTCACTGCCCGATGACGAACTGGCGCGCAACGGACTGACAGCTGCGCGGCAGGCGCCGGCATGGAGAAAAGAAGGCTCAAGATACACGGTGAAGCGGATGGACCTGTTCAACTCGCGCTTCAACGACTATTCTCCCATGCTCTTTGGCGACCAGTCCGACCAGCTCTACTTCACTTCGACCCGCAAAGAAGCCAACGGCGACGAGCTCAGCGGCATCACCGGCACCAAGGCCGGGGATATTTTCCTCTCCACGAAGGATGACAAAGGCAAATGGAGCAGACCCGAACCGGTCGGCGGCGGACTGAATACGGCGTTCGACGAAGGAGCCTGTGCCTTCTCCACTGACCAGCGGGAGATGTACCTGACACAATGTGCGACGGATCCTTCCTATCCCCGCTTCGCACAGATCATGGTCTCCAACCGCGCCGATGCAGCCTGGGGGAAGGCTACGAAACTTGAGATCACGCACGACACTCTGTCCAGCTTCGCCCACCCTGCCATATCGCCCGACGGCCAGTGGCTATATTTCACCTCCGACATGCCAGGCGGGAAGGGTGGCCTGGACATCTGGCGGGTGAGGCTGACTGCCGCAGGAATGGGCGGCGTAGAGAACCTCGGCAGCCCGATCAACACCGCTGGCAACGAAGCTTTTCCCACCTTCCGCCCCAACGGGGACTTCTATTTCTCCTCCGACGGACATCCCGGGATGGGCGGACTCGATATCTTCATCGCAAAGGTAGACCGCTCGGGACGTTACCATGTCGAGCATCCGGGCTATCCGCTCAACTCCTCCGGCGACGACTTCGGCATGACCTTCGAGGGCCCGCACAATCGTGGCTATTTCTCATCCAACAGGAATGACGGCCGCGGATATGACCATATCTACAGCTTCGAGAATCCTGAAATCATCCAATCGGTGAAGGGATGGGTCTACGAGATGGATGGTTACGAACTGCCGGCAGCACAGGTTTACATCGTCGGAAACGACGGGACCAACCAGCGGATGAACGTCAAGGGCGACGGATCGTTCACGTTCGTCATCAAGCCAAACGTCGAATACCTCTTCTTAGCGACCTGCAAGGGACACCTGAACCATAAGGAAGAACTGAACGCAGCACCCGTCAGCGAGTCCAAGGAATATGTGCTGCAATTCCCGCTGGCCGACATTTCCGCTCCCGTGTTGATCGACAACATCTTCTATGACTTTGATCGGGCGACGCTGCGGCCCGAATCCGAGAAAGCCCTGGATGAGCTTGTGAAGCTCCTCAACGAGAATCCGCACGTGACGATCGAGCTGAGTGCCCACTGCGACTACAAGGGCAGCGCTGCTTACAATAAGCGGCTGTCGCAGCTGCGGGCCGAATCCGTGGTCCGCTACCTGATCGAGCACGGCATCGCCAAGGATCGCCTGACACCCGTCGGCTATGGCAAAGAGAGCCCCAAACGGATCCGGAAGAAGCTCGCCACGAAGTATGACTGGCTCAAAGAGGGCGACACGCTGACCGAGGAATTTATCCGGCAGCTCGACGAGAGCAGGCAGGAGATCTGCAATCAGCTGAACCGCCGGACCGAGTTCACCGTGCTGCGCACCACCTACGGCATGTTTGACGAGAAAGGAAACCTGAAGGAAACACCGAAGCCAAAGCCCCAGAAGAAAGAGCAGAAGGATGATGACGGCTTCAATGTCATATTCAATGAAAGCCCGTCCAATTAGATACGGGCCTTCAAAAAAGAACTACACAAAATTCATAAACTACTTATTCTGCCGACAGAAGATTGCTCACGGTGACAGAGAGCAGCGTAATGACCGCCACGAACACCACCACCGGCGTCATCCCCGTGATGCTGAAGGAGGAGAAGGCACCGATCAAGTCGCCCGCGACGTTGCCCAATGCGAGCCGCAGACTGTCGATCCCGTCAATCAAGAGAAACAAGACGACTCCAGCGCAGGAACAAAGCATGGTCCACAGACGGCTCAGATTGCGGGTCCGGCGAGGCAGCCGGCGGCTCACGCGTCGCGTGAATCCGTCGTCCGGAATCTCCATCTTATGTTCCTGAAAGAACTGTGCGATCAATCTTTCATCATCGTTTTCTATCATAACCATTCTCCTTTAAATAATTTGCAAGTTTCTGTTTGCCGCGCCAAAGATGTGATTTGACGGTCCCTTCTGCCAATCCCGTGATGGTCGAGATCTGGTCTATCGGATAGCCATCCATCAGCTGCAGCGTGATGCAAACACGCTCATGATCGGACAAGACGGCCAATGCGTCGTTGAGATCCATCTTCAGATCGCTCGCCGCAGACTTCGAATGCTGCCTGCTCACACCCGGTGAGTCGATGTCATCCGTGATCTTATGGCTGCGGACATAATCGTAGAGCACGTTGCAGGCGATGCGGTAGAGCCACGTGGAAAAGCTCGACAGGCCATGGAAAGTGCCGATATTGACATAGGCCTTGACAAATGTGTCTTGGGCCAAGTCATCACTCAACTGCTGATCTCCCATCGTCTGGTTCAGGAAGAACCGACGTATAGGTGCCTGATATTTCATCACAAGACGGTCAAAAGCACGCCTGTTATGAAATACAGACACCTGCGTTACGAGAGAGATATCATTGAGATCGTTCACCTTCAGAATTCATTATGGTCTTGTTTGTCTTTCGGACGGTGTCCTAAGAACATCTGTCCGAGTCCGTAACAGAGCACGAGGGCGCCTATTCCGGCTAACGCATCGGCATCCCAGAACCAGAACATGATCATCAGTCCGGCACCGATCGCCGCGTTCTTAACGCCCCTTTTCCAGAGGTATTCATCGCTTTGCTTGTCGACAGGTTTCATGGATTCGGGGATCTGTTGCCCGCTCTCCATGGCCTTTTCGGCCAATGTCACACGGTCATTATGCCGCTTGATGAAGTAGCGGAGAATCAGTGCGAGGATGATGAGAGGTGCAAGCAGGAACAGCGCAACAATCAGAAGGATCAGCGAGGCCAGCAATACACCACCCACTCCCCAGCCTATCGTGTTGCTCCAAAAGCTGATGGGGTTGTCGTAATCGTCAGGATCGTAGCTGACACGATGTATCGGTGCAGGTTGCGTGACAACCGTCTGGCCTGCAGAGTCTGCGATACTCGTGGTGTCGGAATAGGCTTCTATGCCTTCCTCTGCAGCCGGATCGGCAGCCTGATTCTTATTGACGTCGACCGCAGTCGGCTGATGATGGCGGTGCTTGGGTGCCGCATCCACTGTTGAGACACTGAATGTGAGCATCAGTGCCAATGCTGCCAGATACTGTTTCATATGCATTTGTCTTTTTGTTTTTTACTGTCCGTTGGACGTATCTGATACAGATTTAGTTGCAAAGAAACAAAAAAATATCTACTTTTGCAAACGTATCGATCATGTAAACGCCAGAAGATGGAGATTCCAAAGGACTTTTCGCACTACACGGAGCAGCTCATGGGGAGCACGCTATACCGCATCCTCGCCGACGCCTTGCAGCAGGAGGCGCCGGTAAGCATACGCACCAATCCTTTCAAAACCATCGGCCGGCAGTTACGGATCCCGTTGCATCGCAGGCCGGTCGCATGGTGTCCGAACGGCACCTACCTCCTCTCAAGACCCAATTTCACGTTTGACCCACTGCTTCATGCAGGCCTTTACTATGTGCAGGAGGCGTCTTCGATGTTCCTGCATGCGGTGTTGGGACAGCTCACTGACCGTCCCGTCACGATGCTCGACCTGTGTGCGGCTCCGGGAGGAAAGTCGACCGTCGCCCGAAGCGCATTGCCGGAGGGCAGCCTGCTGATAGCCAACGAACCCGAGCGCACGCGTGCCAACATCCTCGCAGAGAACATCAGCAAGTTCGGCCACGCAGACGTGATGGTGACGAACAACTATCCCCGCGACTTCAGACGCACGCGGCTGCGTTTCGACGTGATCCTTGCGGACGTCCCGTGTTCGGGCGAAGGCATGTTCAGAAAGGATCCGGGCGCCGTCGCTGAATGGTCTCCGCAGAACGTGGAGAAATGCTGGCGGCTGCAGCGGGAGATCGTCAGGGACATCTGGCCATGCCTCAAGCCGGGCGGCTATCTGATCTATTCCACCTGCACGTTCAACGACAAGGAGGATGAGCAGAATGCCAACTGGATCGCCGATGAGCTTGGCGCGACCTTTGTCCGCATCCCGACGCCGACAGACTGGAACATCACGGGATCGCTGACCGACGCCAATCCGATGTACAGATTTATACCCGGCAAGACCGAGGGCGAAGGTCTCTTCATGGCCGTACTGCAGAAAGACGGCGACGGAGACGACACGGGGCGCGGCCTGAAGAAACTTCCGCGACGCGCGCCTGACAAGGACCTACCGACGGAATGGCTGCAACAGTCGGAGCAGTTCGGCTTTTTCATCGAACAGGACGAAGGCTTCGCCATCCCCGAACGATGGCAGGAGGCCTATCTCGAGGCACGCAAGGCCTTGCGGCTGATGACTGCCGGCATTCATATAGGTACGCGCAAGGGACGCAACTGGATCCCTGGCCAGGAGCTGGCCCTGTCGTGCAGCCTCCGCAGAGATGCTTTCCCCACGGTGGAAGTGACCGGAGATCAAGCCATCGCCTACCTGCGCAAGGAGGCCGTAACGCTGCCTCCGGACCTGCCACGGGGCTTCACCCTGCTGACCTTTCGGGGCTTCCCGCTCGGCTTCGAGAAGCATCTCGGCAACCGGGCCAATAACCTTTACCCATCGGAATGGCGCATCAAGAGCTCGCACATTCCCGAAACAAATGATCAAGTTATCGCATTATGAAACAATATTTAGACCTTTTGGACCGCATACTGACGGAAGGCGCACGCAAGGAAGACCGCACGGGCACCGGCACGCTCAGTGTTTTCGGCCATCAGATGAGATTCAATCTCGAAGACGGATTTCCGCTCCTGACTACCAAGAAGCTGCATCTGAAATCCATTATTTATGAATTACTGTGGTTCTTGAAGGGTGACACGAATGTCCGCTATCTGCAGGAACACGGCGTAAGGATATGGAACGAGTGGGCCGATGAGAACGGGGACTTGGGCCCTGTCTATGGTCACCAGTGGCGATCATGGCCGGATGGAAGCGGCGGAAGCATCGACCAGATCAGCAACGTGATCAAGTTGATCCGCGAGCATCCTGATTCGCGACGCATGATGGTCACTGCCTGGAATCCCGCAGAGGTGGAGGAGATGGCACTCCCGCCCTGTCACTGCCTCTTTCAGTTCTACGTTGCCGACGGCCGCCTGTCGCTCCAGCTCTACCAACGGTCTGCTGACACGTTCCTCGGCGTGCCGTTCAACATCGCCTCCTACGCGCTCCTGCTCATGATGATGGCGCAGGTGACGGGGCTGAAAGCCGGTGATTTCATCCACACAACGGGTGACACGCACCTCTATCTGAACCATGTGGAGCAGGCAAGACTGCAGCTCAGCCGCACGCCACGCCCGCTGCCGCACATGCACCTGAATCCTGACGTTAAGAGTCTGTTTGACTTTCAGTACGACGATTTCACCCTCACCGACTATGATCCTTATCCGCACATCAGTGCGACGGTGTCGGTTTGAGGATGAGGAGATGAAGGATGAAAGATGAGGGGATGAAGAATGAAAGATGAGGGGATGAAGAATGAGGGAGGAAGGGGGATGAAATTGGCCGGAGAAACAACTGAGGAAGGCTGATAAATGAAGTCCCCTACCCTGCCGAAAGATCAGGAGAGGATTTCACACATCATGAATATAAAAGACTGAAATGACACTCAACATCATTGCAGCCGTAGCCCGCAACAGGGCCATCGGCTATCAGAACAAGTTGCTCTATTGGCTTCCCGATGACCTGAAACGCTTCAAGGCACTCACCACGGGGCACACCATCATCATGGGAAGACGCACGTTCGAGTCGCTTCCGAAGGGTGCTCTGCCCAACAGACGCAACATCGTGCTCAGCCGCTCACGGCAAGCGTTTCCGGGATGTGAATGCTTCACATCCATCGAAGAAGCCCTCCGCCACTGCCAGCCGGATGAGGACGTCTACGTGATCGGTGGCGCAAGCATCTACGAGCAGGCTATCAACGTGGCTGACCGGCTTTATCTGACTGAGGTGGACGACACGCCGGAGCAGGCCGACGCCTACTTCCCGAACTACGAAAAATGGACTGTGGAAAGACGGGAGGAACATGAAAAAGACGAGAGACATGCGTTCCGTTTTGCCTTTGTCGACTATCTGCGTTGACCGCATCATCACGCTGCCCGGTACAGAGCTATCCTTTCGGCGCCCGAGAGCTATCGTTCAGTGCGCCGAAAGGATACATACGGGCGGCCCGAACGACTGCCTTTCATCGGGCTCCGCAATGCTCTGAATTTCAGAGACTTCTATTCTTCGTCTGCTTTCTCTGCCGAATCCTCTTCCGGAATGTCGATGATGGGGATCTGACGGTTGATCACCGCGTTGAACGAAACGATCGTCTCGCTGCGCGACAGCCCCAACGGCTGGAGCTTATCATGGATGATATTGAGGAGGTGGTGATTGTTGATCGCATAGATCTTGATAAACATGTCATAGCCACCTGTCGTGTAATGACACTCCACAACTTCCGGGATCCGCTTCAACTTCTCCACGACGTCATCGAAATCTTCCGGATCTTTCAGATACAGACCTACGTAGGCGCAGGTCTCGTAGCCTACCTTCTCGGGATCAATGATAAACTGTGAACCTTTCAGAACACCGATGTTGCTCAGCTTCTGAATACGTTGGTGAATGGCTGCGCCACTCACATTGCAAGCGCGAGCTACCTCAAGGAACGGGATGCGGGCATCCTCAGCGATCAGACCAAGTATCTTTCTGTCCAACGCGTCTAAATGATGATGTGCCATTACGTATGATAATTTTGTTGCAAAGTTACTTTTTTATATTGAAATTTGCAACAAATCAAAGAAGAATTCTTGTAATTCAACAGCCTTATTGATTTTTTTGGCGTGCCGAATAGTTAATTTTCAGGGCTTTTGCCCGTCGCAAGGCCTGCTTCACATCCGTAATGATGCCATTGGGAGTGCTTTCGTCCGCATAGATCGAAACCGTCATCCGCGACAGATCCTCGGGTGACATGCGGCTTCTCTCTGCCGCCATATAATCCTCCACTTCATCTGCGGAGGCGAACTTGTCATTCAATTGGATCCGCGTTCCGCTGCCCCCCGGAACTGCCGGGCGACCGATATAGATGTAGGAGATGGCCGACTTGTGGACGAGGCGGGTCAGTTCCGTGCCCTGTGGGACACGATACTTCACCTTGAGGGTCACCTTTCTCATGTGGGTAACGATCATGAAAAAGAAGAGCACACTGAAGATCAGGTCGGGCAACGAGGATGTGTTCAGGCCCGGAACTTCATGGGATCGGCGGCGGAACATGCTCATCGGGCCGGTCCTCCCTGATCGTAGACTTCGGCGATACGCTGCGGATAGAGCGTCCGGATCCGGTCTTTCTCCGTCGGAGAACAGTTGGCATAAGCCCGCCCGAACCGTTTCCGTGCCGCCTGGTCGCGCACTTCACGATAGGCGGCGACCAACTCATTCTGCATCCGGAAATACATGCCGTAACGGCTCTCGGGATCCATGGAGACCGAGATCAAGTGCTCCTTACCGCCCCGAAGGATGAAACGTTCCGCCTCTCCGCGCAATCCGCCGATCGGAAAAGGCTTTTCATTGAGCAGCAGGGCATTGTCGGGGGTGAGCCGGAGGGTCATCAGCTTGTCCTTGCTCACATTCGTTTCCTCCTGTTGCTGCTGCTCCTTGTAGGGCGGCAACTGCCTCGACAGCCCCTTGTCCGCATCCATCGACGTCGTGACAAGGAAGAAGATGAGGAGCATGAACGAGATATCGGCAGTAGATGTCGTATTCAATACCGGAACCTTATGTCTCTGACGGGAAAACATCATGCACGATCAGCTTGATTTACGATAATAGCGAGTCAGTCCGAAAACCACCGCACCCAAGGCGATCAGGATCATTCCCAAGGACGTATTGACGAACATATCCGACATCTTCAGCCAGAAATAGTCGGTGAAGGCGTTGCCGTTGATCGTGATGGACGAGGAAGATCCGAAGAGAAAAGTAAGGACTAACAGCACGCAGGTAAGTCCTGTCACGCTGTAGGAGATCAGCTTGATGGGAATGTTGTTGCTCATCCGCTCGCCGTGCCCACGCTTTTTCAGACTTCTGGAGACCGCCCATGCCGCAACCGCAACAGCCGCAACCAAGAGCAGGAACATGAAGACCAGCAAGGCATTCGTAAACAATGGCTCGACGAAATTGGGATCGTCCTCGAACGGGCGATCATATCCGACAGCCCAGAACAGGACAAACAGCAGAGCCGTCAACGCGATCAGCGCATACAGAATGTATTGGGAGATACGCTCGGTGGATCGATGATGCAGCGACGGAAACTTCATTTCGAAAGCTTATATTTCATAATGGCGTCAAGAAGTGATATCGCCGACTCCTCCATTTGGCTCGTCAGATGCTCGATCTTCGACAAGATGTAATTGTAAAACATCTGAAGGATCAGCGCCACAATGATACCGAAGATCGTCGTGATCAACGCCACCTTCATGCCTGAAGCCACAATCGTGGGACTGATATCACCCGCCGTCTGGATCTGGTCGAATGCCATCACCATGCCGATCACCGTGCCCAAGAAACCGAGAGATGGTGCCATCGCAATGAAGAGCGTGATCCAAGAACAGCCTTTTTCCAAATTCGCAGCCTGCACAGAGCCGTATGAGGCGACCGAACGCTCGATATTCTCGATTGAGTCGTCCATTCTGAGCAGGCCTTGATAGCAGATCGAAGCCACCGGACCGCGCGTATCGCGGCATTGGACCTTTGCTCCCTCAATGTCGCCGGCATCAATCTTGACCTCAAGATCATTCATGAATCGCTTCGCATTGATCTCGGACAGGCTCAGGTAGATGATCCTCTCAATGCAAAAAGCAAGCCCCAAGACCAGCGCAAGCGCCACGAGCGACATGAATCCGGCATCTCCCTCGATGAATTTTGTCTTCAGCACCTGGTGGAAACCTTGGCTCTCGACTGGCGCAATGACCGAATCGGCCGACGCATTCAACGACGCATCATCCAGCTCATCAGCACTTGTTGAGTCCATGACCACAGAATCCTTCGGCGCAGGAGCTGCCTCCGCCCGGACCATCAATGAAAAACTAAAAATCAAGAGGATGAGTATTGCGAATCGTGCAATGAGCTTTTCCATTTACCTAAAACAAGTTTAAACCCCACAAAAGCGGAGAGAGGGGGATTCGAACCCCCGATACCCTTTAGGGGTATACACGCTTTCCAGGCGTGCCTCTTAAGCCACTCGAGCATCTCTCCATAGCTTTCACGGTGCAAAATTATCCTTTTTCCTTAGAAAAATGGTATTTTAGATCGTAATTTAAATTTCTTTAATGATTAAGGGAGGCATATTGCGCCAGCAACAAGAAAATGCTGCAGAGAAACCGGAAAGAAGCGACAGCCCGTGCACACGATCTGGACAGAAGAAAGGAAAGGTCAAGACAGATGGAAGACACGCTCCACATTGGCATTGGTCCTTGCTGCCACCTCGTCTTCATCGACACCGTAACTGACCGACAACTGCTGCAGGACCAACTTGACGAAGGCACTTTCATTACGCTCGCCGCGATGCGGAACAGGCGTCATATAGGGACTGTCGGTCTCCAAGACGATACGGGCCAAGGGCACGGAAGCCGGCAGATCCTCGCGCAGATGGCTGCTCTTGAACGTCAGGACGCCGCCGATGCCCAGCACAAACCTGTCAAACGACAGCAACTCTTCGGCCTCCCGTGGGTTGCCCGTGAAGCAATGGAACACGCCGCCAGGCAGTTCCTTCGCATACGGACGCAACAGACGGACCAGCTCGTTCTGTGCTTTCCGACAGTGAATCATCAACGGCAGGCCATACGAGATGGACCATTTGACCTGCTCTTCCAAGGCATACAGCTGTTCCTTCTCATACTCGCGCGACCAATAGTAATCCAATCCGACTTCGCCAATGGCAATGAACGGCTGGTCCGAATGCCTGTTCTCCTCGAGCCGTACCTGCATTCTCGCCAGCACATCCGGCCATTCGGGGCCCACTTCTTCAGGATGCAGGCCGATCATAGGATAGGCGAAGCCGGGATATTGACGGCATACGTCCAGCACGGAATCCACGGACGGCAGATCTATTGCTGGCAGGAAGACCTTCCGGACGCCCGCCTGGCGGGCACGGAGGATCACTTCGGGCAGATCATTCCTGAACTCTTCCCCATCCAAATGGGCATGCGTGTCAATAAATCCGTTCCTCATGACGACGATAATAATAAACGATTCCAAACTTGCGGCATTCGTTAAACCGCACTTCGGGGGGCTCCTGCTGATAGTGGAGCTCTATTTGGTTCCATAGATCCAACAACAGTTCGTCGGCCTCAGGCCTGATCTGCCGGATCTCCTGCATGGCTCTTTCGGTCCGACTGACCATCACCCGCTGCTGCTCAAGGGCTTCCCGGAAGATGTCAAGATGCGTCCCGACCATGCCGACGGTAGGATTGTAGATGGGGCGGCCACCTTGTCTGATCCGCGTTTTTTCCCCGCAGACGACGCGTTTGCCCCATTCGAGGATGGCGTCTGCCGATTTCAGGTTGGGCAGCGCGGTCGTTCCGGCTTCCAATCCATAGAGTCCGAGTAAGGTTTTCTTGATTTCTCCGCGCTCCACGGCCATCATCAGGACTTGCAGGAAATGGCTTACGTACATGCCTGCATTGTGCTGCAGCTTCGCGATCTTGGCCGAATGCCTCGTCTGGGCCTGC
>JALFRV010000057.1 GCA_022778905.1 Prevotella sp.
TGGTTCACGATTCCCGCCATCGTCTGTTGTGCATACGCGGCTTCCTCGAGTGCCGTGCGATAGGCCTCCTCGTAGAGTTTGATGATGTCGCCGCTATAGCCGAGGTGATAGACAGGCTTTGTGGGCGAGAGGAATCCGGCCTTCACGCGGTCGTCGACGTTCTTTCCGCGGAAGCCGATCCAGTAGCTTTTCCACCCTGCGGTGGGCGATGGGTGATAGCTGTGCCATTCGCCCGGAAAGAGGAGAAACATGTCGCCGGCCTTGATGCGGGCTTCTTTCACGTGGGTGGAGTGGAACACGCCCTCGCCCTCGGGTTGATAGAGCAGTTGGTATTCGTTGAGTATGCGGCCCTTGTTGAGGTCGAAATAGTAGCCGTCGGCATGTCCGCGGGTGGGATAGGGGTCGCCCGGGGCAATGGCTTCATAGCCGACCGTGCTGACGGTCAGGCCCCAGAGCGCGTCGCGCATGTTGGCTACAAGGTATTTACTCTGTTGCATCGTTCGGATCGAATTGTATCTGCAGGTGGCGCATCGGATGTCCGCCCCATCGGGAATCGCCCACCCGGCTGAAGCCTACCCGCGTATACAGTCGCTCGGCAGCGGGATTCCCCTTGTCGACGAGCAGTCCTATGGCGGGCATCCCGAGTGCTTTCGCCTTGTCCACGGCGCTTTGCAGCAGTGCCGTGGCAATGCCCTGTCCGCGGTAAGGCGTGTCTACGGCGAGCGAATCGATATAGAGTTCGCCCGGCGCGGTCTCGTCGTCCATCCCGCTGAAGTCGCGTCCGAAGGCTTCCTTGGCCGCCTGCACGAACGCCTCACGCAGCCGATGGAGGTCGGCCCCGTCGTAGGTGACACAGATACCGGCCACCTTTCCGTCGTCGTCAAGGGCCGTCAGCGTGTTGCGGTAACTGTATTGGCTGTCGGCGGAAGCCACAAGACGGGTCATCACTCGTTCAAATTCAGCGAGCGTATGATTGTCCCCGGCAAAATACCGGCAGCATTCGTGGTTCATGGCCGTCATGATCAGTCGGGCGATCTCAGCGGCTTGGGACGGTCGGGCGTTGCAGATGTTCATGTCGTCAGGTGTTGGCGCCCGGCCGGGAAGATGCTTCCGGGCCGGACATACTGATAGCAAAAATAGGAAGAAAACGCGGTCCGTGCAAGCGTTTATGATTTTTTAAGTGATCCGCACCTGCCGTGTAACTATCCAGCGGCAGTCATCATGGAATTGAACCCCAATCGGCCATTAGGCCGCAGTGTCACATTTATACTTGTCATTTCATGCTTTCCGACTGCTTTCGTCTGCTTGCAGGACATCTCGCCTGCCAGGCTTCCTTGACGCAGGCCGCTACGCCCCCGGACACCCGGCAGGCATTCTGCCCTGCCATCGGACAAAATCAGTTCGGGCGCTGATGACCGATCCGGGGTTAACCGGAAGTGCAAAGCGCTTCAGGAAGCAAGTGAAAAACATGTAAACCAATTCAGTAACAACTTACATAAACGTGCGAAGTAAAATCCGGCATCGTCACAAAGAAAATCAGGCATCATCATGAACATATGTTCGTTGGCCGATGAACATATGTTGGTTGGCCGATGAAGTTAACTTAGTTGGCCCATGAACATATGTTCCTCGGCCGGTGAAGCTGACACGGTGTGACTATGCACATCTGTCAAGAGGATTATTACCGAATGGTTACACCTGCCGTCCGTCCGGGCCGGAGACGCCAAAAGGCGGGTCTCCTTGCGGAAACTCGCCTTTTGGCACATGTCCTCCGGGGCGGTCTGGAGGATCCTCTCTCTCTTACAATGGATATTCGTCGAAAGCGTAGAGCACGGTCGAGAGATAGCGTTCGCCGGTGTCCGGGAGCAGCACGACGATCTTCTTGCCGGCGTTCTCGGGCCTTTGGGCGATCTGGGTTGCTGCGTGGACAGCTGCTCCGGATGAGATCCCGACGAGCAATCCTTCCTCCCGGGCGAGCTGTCTGCCTGCCCTGATGGCGTCATCATTGTCCACATCGACGACCTCGTCTATGACTTTCGGGTCATAAGTGGCAGGGATGAACCCTGCACCGATGCCCTGGATCTTGTGCGGACCGCTCGGACAGCCGTTCAGGACGGCTGATGCCGAAGGCTCGACAGCCACGATGCACACGTTCGGATTGTGCTCCTTGAGGCGCTTTCCGATGCCTGAGACCGTGCCGCCTGTGCCCACTCCCGCAACGAAGATGTCCACCTTGCCGTCCGTGTCGGCCCATATCTCGGCCCCGGTTGTCAGGTAATGCTGCTGTGGATTGGCCTGATTGTCAAACTGTCCGAGTATGACGGCGCCCGGAGTGGCATCTCTGAGCGCTTCGGCTGCCCTGATTGCGCCCGGCATACCGTCCTTTCCGCTGGTCAGTTCGACCTTTGCGCCGTAGGCTTTCACTAAATTCCGCCGCTCGACACTCATCGTCTCGGGCATGAAGAGAATCAGCTGGTAACCCTTGACTGCGGCAACCAACGCCAGCCCGACGCCGGTGTTGCCGCTCGTGGGTTCGATGATGGTTGCCCCGGGCTTGAGTGTTCCGTCGCGCTCGGCGGCCTCGATCATGGCCCATGCGATACGGTCCTTCACGCTTCCGCCCGGATTAAAGAACTCTACTTTTGCAATCAGTGGGTCCTGCAGGCCATGTGAGGCCGAGAACTTGTTCAGCTCCACGAGTGGCGTGTTGCCGATCAGTTCCGTGATGTTCTTATAAATCTTAGCCATAGGATATGTATTAAATGTGTGAATATAGATGCTTTACCGCTCGTCCTTCACGGCTTCGAATGCCTGGTCGAGATCAGCTATGATGTCCTCATAGTGCTCCGTGCCGATGCTCAGGCGGATGGTGCTCGGGTAAATGCCCTGATCTGCGGCTTCCTCTACGCTCAACTCGGAGTGCGTCGTGCTCAATGGGTGGATCACGAGGGACTTCACATCGGCCACGTTAGCCAGCAGGGAGAAGATCTTCAGATGGTCGATGAAGTGGAAAGCCTTTTCCTGTGAACCGTCGATCTCAAAGGTGAAGATGGAGCCGGCACCGTTCGGGAAATAGCGGTTGTAGAGGTCATGATTGGGATGAGAAGTCTCGGAGGGGTGGTTGATCTTCTTTACCTGAGGCTGTTTCTCCAGATATGCGAGCACCTTCTGGGTGTTGAAGACGTGACGCTCGACACGCAGGCTCAGCGTTTCCAGTCCCTGCAGCAGTATCCAGGCATTGAAGGGCGAGATCGAGGCACCCTCATCGCGCAGCAGAAGCGTGCGGACACGGGTGACGAAAGGTGCGGGCAGGTCGCCGAAGACCAATCCGTGGTAGGACGCGTCGGGCTGTGTAAAGCCTGGGAAACGGTCGCCCTGGGCCTTCCAGTCGAATGTGCCGCCGTCTACGATGACGCCTCCGAGGCTGCTGCCATGGCCTCCGATGAACTTCGTGGCCGAGTGGATGACGATGTCGGCGCCATGCTCAATGGGGCGGATCAGATACGGGGTGCCGAAGGTGTTGTCGATCAAGAGGGGCAGTCCGTGACGGTGTGCGATTTCCGCAGTGCGCTCGATGTCGGAGATATTGCTGTTTGGGTTGCCGAGAGTCTCGATATATACGAGTTTCGTATTGGGCCTGATGGCCGCCTCAAGCGCATCATAGTTGTCCGGATCGACGAATGTTGAGGAGATGCCATACTTGGTCAGCGTGTGCGCAAGCAGGTTGTAGGTACCGCCGTAGATGGTCTTGCTGGCTACGACATGATCGCCGGAGAAGGCGATGTTGGTGATGGCGTAGGTCACGGCAGCCGCACCTGATGCTACGGCAAGTCCGCCGACGCCTCCCTCGAGTGCGCTGACGCGGTCTTCGAAGACACCCTGCGTGGAGTTGGTCAGACGTCCATAGACGTTGCCGGCATCGCGCAGTCCGAACCGGTCAGCAGCATGCTGTGCATTGTGGAATACGTAGGAAGTGGTCTGATAGATGGGCACTGCCCTTGAATCAGTTGCCGGATCGGCCTGTTCCTGACCAACATGGAGCTGCAAAGTCTCGAAGTGTAGCTTGTTCTCTCTCATTTTTCATTTCCTTTCTTTTAAGCCTTCCGTGGGCCCTGATGGGAGGTCGGAAGGGGGGTGGTAATACATTTATTGATATTTACAGATGCAAAGGTAGGGGGAAAATGCAAGGAGTGAAATCGCATAAGATAGTCATTTCGCATACCACAATCGTGGTAGAAGCCCCCGGGCGGAATGGTGTCGGAAGGGCATATTCAGACTATGCGAGAACAGCGCATATGCTATGCCCGGCGCGGAACTGCCATATGGGGCGTCGAAAGCTATCCTCCGGGCGGCCGAAAGCATAGCTCTGTGCGGGGCTCAGCCGGCATGTGCCTGAAACGCCCTGTAGAAGCGGGAAAGCGGGAGGATGCGAACGCCTTGGTTGGAGGATGCGAATACCTTGGTTGGAGGATTGCCAGAGGCGATGCGGAGGAGATAGCCGGCGGAAGCGGAAGATGCTTCTGTCGCCGGCGGAAGAACGGTCATGCGGGGGCGGAACCTTCTCCGGAGGCTGCCGCATCGCCCTGCCGCCGGAGCATGTCACTACGGCTCTTCGACTTGGTGACCAGCCATACGCCAGTGAAAACGAGGATGACGGCGATGCCCTGGCTCCATCTGAAGACGCCGATGCCGGTGAGCACGCTGACCGTAACGGAGACGATCGGCTGCACATAATTATATATGCTCACCACCGTGGGGCGCAGTGTCTTCTGCCCGATCATGGTGAGGATGTACCCGATGTAGGTTCCGAAGACCACGACGTAGGCCGCTTCCCACCACGTGCTGGCCGGAACCTCGCTCCATCCGATGGCCGCGACATGGCCGAAGGTGAAGGGCGTCAGGATCACGGAGGCCCAGAGAAACATCCACTTGTTGACCGTGATGACCGAATAGCGGCGAATGAGCTTGTTGAACAGCGACAGATAGAGGGCGAAAGAGAACTGGGCCGAGAGGCACAGAAGATCGCCACGGATGTCGCCCACCTTGGACGTGAGGGCCGCAGCGCTGGTCATAATGAGGATCACGGCACCGCAGCAGCCGGTCAGGACGCCCAATGCCTTCTGCGCGGTCAGCGGCTCCTTGAGGATGAAAAAGGAGAGGATCATGGCGAAGATGGGCATCGAGGTGGTGACAATGCTCGCGTTGACGGGCGACGTGAGGCTCAGCCCGATGGTGTAGCAGCACTGGTTGCAGATGAGACCGAAGACGGCCGCACCGATGAAAAGCAGGATGTCGCGCTTAGGGACATGCTCTTTGGAGGTAAAGAATGAGGTGATCCAGAAGAGGATCATGCCACCGATGACGCGGAAGGTGACCAGGTCTGTCCCGTCGATGCCATGCGTCATGGCCTGCTTGCCGATGGGGGCCATCAGTCCCCAGAATGCACATGCAGCAAACATACTGATGTGGGCCACGAGCGGCTTTTTGTTATCCATTTCGCCAGAGTTATCTTTAATTTCACCTGCAAAGGTACTAATTAATTGAAAAATGAGACATGTAAACCGTTTTTTTTACTATATTTGCGATGGAATAAGACTATTGAAGGCCATGCAGAAATATGCTGATTACATCGAACAGATAGAGATCGAATCACTCTGGAGCGGAAAGCGCCATGTCGTGTGGGATCTGGACCGGAAGGTGAACATCCTCAGCGGTGTCAACGGAGTGGGCAAAAGCACGATCATCAACAAGGTGGTCAAGGGGCTGAGTGCCGGTGGAGAGTTCCAGAGCCACTTGCTCAAGGGGGTGCATCTGAAAGTTTCGCCCGCCGATGCGAAGTGGATCCGCTTTGACATCATCCGTTCGTTCGACCGTCCGTTGATCAATTCGGAACTGCTGTCCAAACTCGATCTTACCCTCGCAACCGAGCTCGACTGGCAGCTCTTTGCGCTTCAGCGCAAGTATCTGGACTATCAGGTGAACATCGGAAACCGCATCATCGAAGTGCTCCAGAGCGGTCTGTCCGACGCTGCACAGCGTGCTCATGAGCTCAGTATGCCCAAGAAGAAGTTCCAGGACATTATGGACAGCCTCTTTGCCGATACCGGCAAGCGGATCGTAAGGACCGAAAACGAGATCCGGTTTACCCAGATCGGTGAGACGCTCGTGCCCTATCAGCTCTCGAGCGGCGAGAAACAGATCCTCGCCATCCTGCTTACGGTGCTCGTGGAGGACAATCAAAACTACGTCTTGTTCATGGATGAGCCGGAGGTGAGCCTGCATATCGACTGGCAACGGCAGCTCATTGACCTGATCATGCAGCTCAACCCGAACGTGCAGATCATTCTTACGACCCATTCGCCTGCCGTGATCATGAACGGCTGGTTGGACAAGGTGACCGAGGTCTCGGACATTACGGACCAGGAAGGCCGTTAGTGCGGCGCGTCTGCAGGATCATTCAGGAGGCTTCAGATGGGAAAGCGATTAAAAGACAATTTATCCTCCGGCTACTTCAATGCAGCCAACCGGCTCAACTCGAAAAATGCCCGGCGCAAGATAGTCGTCTATGTCGAGAGCTATGATGACGTGTTCTTCTGGCGCTCCGTGCTCAGTCAGTATGAGACAGACCGCCGCTATTTCGAGGTGATGCTGCCTTCGCGCGAGGACCGTTTGGAGCGAGGGAAGAAGTCAGTGCTCATGAAACTGCTCAGCGGAAAGACCGGACGCGACATGATCGCGTGTGTCGACGCCGACTATGATTATCTCATTCAGGGTCACACTGCCGTGTCGGAGGAGATCCTGACCAATCCTTACACGTTCCATACCTATGTCTATGCGATCGAGAACTTCCAGTGCTACGCGCCCAGCCTGCACGATGTCTGCGTGGCGGTGACGCTCAATGACCATGCCGTCTTCGACATGGAAGAGTATCTGCGGCAGTATTCGCAGGCCATCTTCCCGCTGTTTGTCTGGAACATCTGGTACTACCGCTCCCCGCGCTACAAGGATTTCACGATCACGGACTTCAACCGCATCGTCGAGACAGGCAACTTTTCGATCCGCCATGCGGCACAGATCATACAGAATGTAAGGCGCAAGGCGGGGCGGAAAGTCAGTCAGCTGCAACAGCTGAATCCACAGGCCAAGGAGAGTTATCAGCAGGTCAAGGAGGATCTGAGACGGCTTGGGGTGACGGCGGACAATACCTATTTATATATACAAGGACATCACTTGTTTGACAAGGTGGTGCTTCCGATGCTCGATAAGGTGTGTGACGTGCTGGTCCAAGAGCGTCAGCGCGAGATCTCCATGCAGAGTGTGCACAGCACGCAGCGGCAGAATGAGCTGTCGTCCTATCATCACAGCCTCGGCGAGATTGTGCCGATGTTGAAAAAGAATGTAGGCTATCTCCGGTCCGAACAGATCCGGGAGATCAAGAAGGATATAGAAAAGTTTCTCGAGGATGAAACAAACGAGCCCGTCAACCCTGATTGACGGGCTCGCCGTTTGTTGTGTTTCGTATTTCTGATGATCGGCTTTCGTGTTGCTTCAGACCGCTTTTCTCATTTTCTCAGATCGCTTTTCTTATTTCCTCAAATCGGATTTCGAATTTCCGGAGGAGGCTTTCGCGTCGGCGGGAGCTGTGATGTCGGTTGGCCGCAGGCACCGCACGGGGTGTCGGCAGCCGGTCAGACGTGGGTCTCGAGGAACTTGATCGTCCCGCTGATCTGCAGCTTTTGCGTCGTGGCAGGTATGAGAAGGGTCTCGCCCGCCTGCAGTCCGGTCTCATTGCCTTCGTTGTCCGTGATGAGCGCATGTCCCTTCAGGCCGATCAGGATCACGAAGCTGTCCAATCCGGAGATATCAATCGCCGTCGGCTGGTCAATGTCGTAGACCGTCGTGGAGAAGTAAGGGCACTTCACGAGCGTGACGCCTTGGTTCTTCGCCGGCACGTAGTGGGTGCGGTAGTCGGACTCCACATGGTAGTCGATCGATTCGGCCGCCTCCTTCGTATGCAGCTCGCGGCAGTTGCCGTTCTTGTCTTTGCGCTTGAAATCGTATATGCGATAGGTCACGTCACTGGTCTGCTGGATCTCTGCCAGAAAGCATCCGGCTCCGATGCTGTGTATGCGTCCGGCCGGCAGGAAGAAGCAGTCGCCCTCCTTGACCTGATAGTCGGCGATGGCATCCGTGATGGTACCGTCTTCCACCATCTGCTTGTATTGCTCGGGCGTGATGGCTTTCTTCAGTCCGGATCTGAGGTGTGCGCCCGGCTCCGACTCCATGATGTACCACATCTCGGTCTTTCCGCGGGTCCTGCCCTGCCGGTGTGCGGTCTCGTCATTGGGATGCACCTGGATCGAGAGGTCCTGCTTGGCGTCGATAAACTTGATCAGCAGCGGAAACTCATTGCCGAAACGGCGGTAGTTCTCCGTGCCGATGAGATCGCCTTTCAGCACCTCCACCACCTCGTTCAAGCGTTTTCCCTGCCAGGGTCCGTTGTCGATGACCGATTCGTTTTGTGCCACTCCGGAGACTTCCCAGCTCTCTCCGACATCCTGTTGGCCGGTGTCCAGCTGCTTGAAAGCATTGATCTTGTTTCCACCCCAGATAGTGGACTTCAACAGAGGTTTGAATTTTAAAGGTTCCATACGAATATTTTATCGTTAAGTCTGATATAATACGGATGAGCCGGAAGCGTTGCGTAGTTGATCCGAAGCTGTCTTCCGCCGCATGCTCAGTTCTTGTTCCAGAATTGCGGAGTGAGTATGACGAGCACCGTGAAGATCTCCAGACGGCCGATCAACATCATCAGTGAGCACAGCCATTTGGCAAAGTCGGGCAGGCTCGACCATGACATCGTCGGTCCGATTTCAAGTCCTAAGCTCGGCCCGACATTGCCTAAGCTGCTCAGGGTGATCGTGATGGCGTTCGTATTGTCGATGCCCGCGGCGATCATGGAGAACGAGATGACGAGACAGAGCAGCAGATAGGTGGAGAGAAAGGCCAGCAGTGTCACCCGCGTCTGTTGCGGCACGTTCACGCCATCGACCTTTAGGGGCAGCACGGCGTTGGGGTGCAGGATCTGCCGGAACTGATTGCGGAGGATCTTGAGGATCATGACGCCGCGGACGCATTTGAGACCTCCGCTCGTCGAACCCGAACAGGCGCCGATGAACATGCATGCTGCGAGAACCACCCATGTCACATGCGGCCACTTCCCGGCATCGTCATTGAAGAGCCCCGTGGTCGTTATGAACGAGACGACCTGAAATAAGCCGCTGCGAAAGGCATGCTCTATGCTGTACTGATTGCGAAGGATCAGCTCGAGCATGATGAATACGGTGAAGCCGGAGATCACACCTACGTAGAACTTAAACTCCGAATTGCGGAACAAGTCCTTGAATCTGAACTTCGAAACCGAGAAATACAGCAGCGTGAAATTGACGCCCGACAGGAAGCAGAAGAATGTGCAGATGTACTCTAATGCCGGAGAATGGAAGAACTCCGTACTCATGTTGTGCGTCGAGAAGCCTCCTGTCGCCGTCGTGGACATCGCATAATTGATGCCGTCAAACCAACTCATGCCGAACGTGGCATAGCTCACGGCGCATGCAACGGTAATGAAGACATAGACAAACCATATCCATCGGGCGCTCACAGACAGTCTCGGGTGGAGCTTGGTCTTGATCGGGCCGGTCGCTTCGGCGGCAAACACCTTGACCGAACCACCCACCATCGACGGCAGGAGGGCAATGGTGAAGAACACGATGCCCAATCCTCCGATCCACTGTGTCAGCGAACGCCAGAACAAGAGGCCGTGTGGCAGCTTCTCGACATCATCAAGTATCGTCGCTCCAGTTGTGGTAAAGCCCGACATGGTCTCAAAGTAGGCGTCGGTAAAGCTATTGATATAGCCGCTGATCATAAACGGGAGCGTGCCGAAGAGACTGAATACGATCCACGCGAGTGATACTACCAGATAGGCGTCACGCCTTGACAGCGTGTTCTCTGCATTCCTCCCGATAAAGCGGAGGGTGTATCCGAAGAAGGTCGTGATGATGACTGAAGCGATGAAAGCCGGTGCATCGTCTTCATGGTAGTAGAATGAGAACACGATGCAGAGCAGCATGAGGATCGCCTCAATAAAAAGGAGTTGCCCGAGGATCTTGTATACGAGCTTTAAATTGATCATTGTCGTCTTTCGTGTTTGATGGATTTCTTAGTCCGATATCGTAGGTTTGTTTTTCCCGGGAGATCGCTTTGTCTCAGTTTCAGGATGGACGTTGTCTGCAGTGATGATGGCTGCCGTCAGTCTGAATGCATCGTACGGTTTGTCTGAGTGATGCATGCCGTCTGTCCGAATGAAGCATGCGGCCTGCATGCCTGATGGCTGCAGTCGGACTTAAATGAACAGCTTCTCGATCTTTTTCATGTTCATGTCATGGCAGAAGACCATCACCGAGTCACCCGCCTGTATCTGCGTGTTGCCCGAAACGAGCATTCCCTCATTGTTTCTCACCAATCCTCCGATGGTCATTCCTGCCGGGAGGCCGAGGTCTTTCACGGGTTTTCTCGTCACCTTGGATCCTTCTACGGGGATGAATTCTGCCACATCGGCGTTGGCCGTCATCAGAAAGCGGACGTTGTGTACGTTGGCATCAAGCATCATCTGATAGATATGGCCCGCGGCGAGGGCTTTCTTGTTGATGATGGTCCCGATGTCCAGGCTTTCGGCCATGCTCACATAGTCCAGGTTCTCGACCATGGCGACGGTCTTTCTGACACCGAGCCGCTTGGCTGTCAGACAGGCGAGGATGTTCGTCTCGGCGTTTGCGGTCAGTGCGACGAATGCCTGCGTGTTCTTGATACCTTCCTCGGTGAGGAGCGAGATGTCGCGTCCGTCGCCGTTGATGATCAGCGTATCGTCGTCTTCGAGCAGGTTGTTGAGCTCCTCGCAGCGTGCTTCGTCGAGCTCAATGATCTTTGCATCCATGTAGTCGGGCATCACCTTGATGGTCCGGACGGTCGTGTTGCCGCCCCCCATGATCATGACGTTCTTCACGTCCACATAGTGTTCCTTTCCGACGATCTTGCGGAGGTAGGGGATGTAGGGCTTTGTGGTCATGAAGTAGACCAAGTCATAGAGCTGCAGAACGTCGTTGCCGCCGGGGATGATGGTTTCTCCGCCGCGCTTGATGGCCACGACATGATAGGGGTCATCGGGCCCGCAGAGGTCGCGGAGGGGCTGATTGAGGATCTCGCTTGCCTCTCTCAGCTTGATCCCGAGCATGATGAGGGCGCCGTCGTGCACGTCCCAGCGCTGCCTGACCCATGACATCTTCAGTCCGTTGATGATGTCCTTGGCAGCGAGGATTTCGGGATAGATCAGCGAGTTGACCCCTAACTCGTTGAAGAACTTCTGCATTTCGGGCTCCATATACTCCGGATCGTCGATCTTGGCGACCGTTTTCTTGGCACCTAAAGCCTTTGCGAGGATGCAAACGTTGATGTTTTGGCTTTGGTTAGGTGTCACGGCGATGAACAGGTCGGCATCTCCGGTCCCCGTTTCCTTCAATATCTTGACGTTGCTTGCCGAAGCATGGACCGTCATGAGGTCGAAGTCGTTACCGATCTTGTCTAATCTCTCTTCGTCTTCGTCGATGAGTGTGATGTCCTCATGATTGCGGGAGAGCAGCTCGGCGAGGTGGCAGCCGATGGCATAGGCGCCAGCTATGATGATCTTCATGTGTGTTCGTTTCTTTCCCTTGAATAATATTAATAGGTTATAGGATGATTTCGCTGACGGCATGGCAGATGCCTTCGGCGTCGAGGCCTGTGATCCGGTAAAGCTCCGGCACCGTTCCGTGTTCGACAAACCGGTCTGGGAGGCCGAGGCGAACGATCTTCGGGTAGTAGTGGTGGTCCTCCATCCACTCGAGAACTGCCGTACCAAAGCCGCCGTTCCTGACGCCGTCCTCGACGGTGATGATGCGCTGGAACTTCTGGCCTGCTTCTTCCAGGAGGCGCTCGTCCATGGGCTTGAGGAAGCGCATGTCGTAATGGGCGATCGTCGGGGCGTTGTCCGGGCGCTCGGCCTGTATCATGCCGATGGCTTTCTCCACTTCTTTTCCGATGGGTCCGATGCTCAGCAGGGCGACGTCATGGCCGTCTCTAAGCCGGCGTCCGGTGCCTACGGTGATCTCCTCAAACGGGCAGTGCCAGTCGAGGCAGGTCCCTCTGCCGCGCGGATAGCGGATGACAAAGGTCCCCTTGTCAGGCAGCTGGGCGGTGTACATGAGCCTGCGGAGCTCGTGCTCGTCCATTGGCGAGGCGATGGTGAGGTTGGGAATGGGCCGCAGGGCGGCCATGTCGAATGCGCCGTGATGTGTGGGGCCGTCTTCGCCGACGATGCCCGCACGGTCCAGACAGAGCACCACGGGCAGGTTGAGGATGGCCGTGTCGTGGATGATGTTATCGTATGCGCGCTGCGCAAATGCACTGTAGATGTTGCAGAAGGGCTGGAGGCCGTCCTTGGCCATTCCTGCGGAGAACGTGACGGCATGTCCCTCGGCGATGCCGACATCAAAGGCGCGGTCGGGCATGGCATCCATGAGGATGTTCATGGAGCATCCTGTGGGCATGGCGGGCGTGACGCCGACGATCCGCGGATTCTGTTCGGCCAGCTCGACCAATGTCTTTCCGAAGACGTCCTGGAACTTGAGCGGTTCGTGGCTGCAGTCAGTGACGATGCGTTCGCCCGTTGCCGGGTCGAACTTACCGGGTGCATGCCAGATCGTGGCCTGCTCTTCGGCGGGCTTGTAGCCTTTTCCCTTGACCGTGTGAAGGTGCAGGAGCTTTGGCCCCCGCATGTCTTTCAGTTGGGTGAGGATGCGCACCACCTCCTTCACGTCGTGCCCGTCGAAGGGGCCGAAGTAACGGATGTTCATGCCTTCGAAGATGTTCTGCTGATGGCTGATGGCGCTCTTGATGGCATTGTTGAGGCGGATGATGCCCTTGCGTCGCTCGTCATTCATGAGCCCTTTTGCGCGGAGCCACTGCGAGGCCATGAATCTGAGCTTGTTATAGGTCTCGTTTGTGTCTAAGTTGAGCAGGTATTTCTCCATGCCGCCCACGGCCCGGTCGATGCTCATGTCATTGTCATTGAGGATGATGAGCAGGTCATTGGGCGTGGAAGAGACATTGTTCAGTCCTTCGAAAGCCAGCCCGCAGCTCATCGCTCCGTCGCCGATGACGGCCACGACATGCCGTTCGGGATGTCCGGTCTTCTTGGCAGCGACCGCCATACCCAAGGCGGCGGATATCGAGTTGGATGCATGGCCGCAGGTGAACGTGTCATATTCGCTCTCTTCGGGTGAGGGGAAGGGACGCAGTCCGTGCAGTTTGCGGTTTGTGGAGAAGGTATCCCGCCGTCCGGTCAGGATCTTGTGGCCGTAGGCCTGATGTCCTACGTCCCACACCAGCCTGTCGTGCGGGGTGTCGAAAACATAATGGAGGGCGACGGTGAGCTCAACGACGCCGAGGCTGGATGCGAAATGTCCCGGATTGACAGATACCTCCTCGATGATGTCATCGCGAAGTTCCTGGCACACTTGCGGCAGCTGATCAATCGGCAGGCGGCGCAAGTCGTCGGGGTATCTGATCTTGCTCAGTAATTCAAATTTTGTCTTATTCACTGCATTAAACGAGAACAACCTTGCAAAGATACTACTTTTTTCAAGGATAAACGATTAAAAGAATAATTTTTCAGCCAAAAGGAGGCGGGACCGCAGGTGACAGGCGGCTGGCGGGGAGCGGATCTCCGGGTGCGAGACCGGCAGACTCCTCCATAGGAGCGGCTTTCATGTCCTGCCTCCGCAGCCTGCTTCCCTTGCGGCCGGCAGCCGTGTCGAAGGCCGGCATCCGTGGTCTGTCCTCGCCCCGCCCGTTGGTGCTGCCGCCTGCACAGTTAACGGTTTTTCGTCCCGGTTGTTGTGCGAATCAGATGTTTTTCGTAACTTTGTTGCAACAAAATACATTTAAATCAGAATACGATGAATAGAAAGTTCATGCTCGCGGGCATCTTCGTGGCCGTCTTCACCGGTGCGAATGCCCAGACGAATGCGGGAGGAATCACGCCCGCCATGCTCCGGCAGATGGAGAAGTCGCAGCCTGCGTCGGCTGCGGACCGTGCGATTTTCAACGCCCTTGCGTCCAACAACATTGACGATCTGGCCCGTAACCATGCCAATCAGGGTGCTGTTGACACCTACTTCAGCCACGAGACGCCGAAGCAGAACATACACAACCAGCTCAGCAGTGGACGTTGCTGGATGTTCTCAGGGCTGAATGTGCTGCGTGCAAACTTCGCCAAGGCCCATCAGGACACTGTTGCGGTGGAGTTTTCACATGACTATCTCTTCTTCTATGACCAGTTGGAGAAGGCCAATCTGATGCTTCAGGGTGTCATAGACTGCGCGGGGAAGCCCATGGATGATCAGCGCGTGCAGTTCTTTTTCCGTCATCCGATCAACGACGGCGGCACTTTCTGCGGCGTGTCCGACCTCGCCGGGAAGTATGGATTAGTGCCCATGAGCGCCCAGACGGAGACGTTCTCGGCCGAGAACACGAGCCGTATGCAGCGCATCCTGTCCTCCAAGCTGCGCGAGTTCGGATTAGAGTTGCGCGCCATGGTCACCACCGGTCAGCGGGCGGCAGCCGTACAGGCCCGCAAGACCGAAATGCTCGGAACGATCTACCATATCCTCACGCTCGCCTTAGGCCAGCCCGTGAAGGAGTTCACCTACGCTTTCCGCAACAAGAACGGCAAGGCTGTCGGTCCCGCACGCACCTACACCCCGAAGCAGTTCTATCAGGAGACGGTCGGAGGACCCATCGACGGCACGTTCATCATGGTGATGAACGATCCGCGCAGGCCTTATTACAAGACCTACGAGGTCGAATATGACCGCCACACCTACGACGGGACCAACTGGCGATACCTCAATTTGCCCATGGGAGAGATCGCCGGTCTGGCCATCAGCAGCATCAAGGACGGCCGCAAGATGTACAGTTCCTATGACGTGGGCAAGCAACTCGACCGCAAGAGAGGCTATCTTGACACGGAGAACTACGACTATGCGAGCCTCTTCGGCACAACGTTCGGCATGGACAAGGCGCAGCGCATCTCCACCTTCGACAGCGGGTCGACCCACGCGATGACGCTCACCGCCGTCGACTTGGATGCCTCCGGCAAGCCGCTCAAATGGAAAGTGGAGAACAGCTGGGGCCCGGCCAACGGACAGGCAGGCTATCTGATCATGACCAACCGATGGTTTGAGGAATACATGTTCCGCTTGGTCGTCGACAAGAAATATGTGCCTGACTACATGCTCAAGCAGTATGCCCAGAAGCCGGTGATGGTGATGCCGGAGGATCCGTTGTTCGGATCGGACGACTGATCCCGTCGTCCGTTCACGCGGGGTGCATCCTGCCTGGCGGGCGATCCATTCTTTCCGGATCTCGTGACCTTACCGCTTGAAAGGATGACAGCCCCCTTCTGACCCTCGTGAGTTGTCCGTTTGGTCGGGTGCCCGGCCCTGTCGGATCCTCGTTCCTTATCCGCTCCGATCAGCGGAAAGCATCCGTGATTGTAAGATAAATTCGGAATGCAGGTTGCGCAAGCCGGCATTCCGAATTTCATTTTTATGCCCTGCAATCGGCGGAATCATCCTCCGCTGCGTGCGGAGATTTGCCCAAAGCTATCCTCTTGCGTCTTCTCTTTCGGTCGGAAAATGCATTTTCGCGCGCCGGAACATGCATTCGGCTGCCCCGGATGATACCTTTTGCCCGTCCATATGATATCTCCGGGCCCTGCAGAGGATAGCTCCGTCACGCCCGGAAGATACCTTTCGGGTTGCGAATAGATATGCTTTTGATTTTTATAATATTCATTCGCACTTGTTTCCGCTCGTTTTCAATTTTTCCGTTTTTGTGCACCATGTGCCGGATTGCTGCAAATTCGCGAGTTTTGAGGGATGTTGTAAGAATGTTTGGTGGTAATGATGAGGGTGATGAAGGGATGGGATGATGAGGGGATGAGGGTGATGAGGGATGGGATGATGAGCGGATGAGGCGGGAAATATGGATGCTGTGGGAACGGCAGAGGCGGCGGGATTGATGTCCTGCCGCCTCTGTGCTGCTTTATCCGATGATGCTTCGGGGCGTTCACGGCGTGTGGCCGTCGGTTCCGGATTTATCGGTGTTTCTTGTAATATTTCAGACCTTCCTTGACGTTTTGTACCAGCGCCTCGGAGGAGAACGTGGCTCCGCTCACGCCGTCGACCTGCAGTTCGGCAGCCTTGGCGACCGTCTTGCCGTTGAACTCGTTGAGTACGGCCTTGGCGAGTTGGAAGTATTTGGGCGTCTCGCGGTTTGGCAGCGCCTCCACTTTGACCACCTTGTCCTTCCTGATGTAGATTTTGACGGGTGTGGCTCCCCGATATCCTTTCACTTCTTTTGCAATGAGCTTGGTGTTGACCACTGTCGTGTCCTTGCTCTTCGTCATACTGCCGTCTCCGGGTGCAGCGCTGATCATGACGGTGACCATTGCACAGAGTGCCGTATAGGCGATCATGCTGATTGTTTTCCTATTCATCTTTATACCTCTCTGATTTAGTTTGTGTGTGCAAAGGTACACAAAAGTTGATTGCATTGTGTTGAAACTCAAAAGATTTAGCGTTTTTTAATTGAAAACGCAGGCGCTTTTCGGGCGTTGCCGCCGCATTTTTTGTATATTTGTGACATGATCATCGGATTCACGGTTTTTTTCCTCTTGCTGCTCCTGTCGGATGTCTGTCTGTGGCTGTCTGCAGGCTCTGTGTGGGCGGTGTCGGTGCTCTCGCTGCCGACGCTGGCTATTGCGGGCGCCTTTGTGGCTGTCCGTCGCGGTTTCTATCACAACACGTTCATCCGGCTCTTCTTTGCTTTGGTGCTGTTGTGTGCGATCCCCAAGCTCGTCTATGTGGTGTTCTCGCTCCTCGGCTTGTGGCAGCTCGGGCTGGCATTGGCCGTGTTGATCATCCTCTTTGTGGGCTATGGCTTCTTCTTCGGATGGCGTCGGATCGTTGTCCGGACGGCCTCTTGCGAGTCGGCCCTGTTGCCCCGTGAGTTTGAGGGCTACCGCATCGTGCAGCTGTCCGACCTCCATCTCGGCACGTTCAGGCGCAACCCGTCGTTCGTGCGCAAGATGGTCAGGGTGGTGGAGGACCGTCATCCGGACCTGATAGTGTTCACGGGCGACTTGGTGAATGTGGGTGCGGAGGAGGTTGTGCCGTTTCTCAAGGACCTGAAACAGCTGCATGCGCCCGACGGGATCTATTCCGTGATGGGCAATCACGACTATTGCGAATATTCGATGAAGAGCACGCATGGGCGGGAGACGGACGCTGACCGCCATCATGAGCCTTATGCAGCAAGGAACCGCCACGTGCTCCAGTATCTCGAGGAGAAGATCGGCTGGCATCTGTTGCTCAATGATCATGTGCTCATCTCGCGCATGCGGGCCGACGGCAACTATCCCGAGGCCACGATAGCGCTGATCGGTGTGGAGAACATCTCAAGGCCGCCGTTTCCCGACTATGGTGATCTCCGGAAGGCAATGGAGGGCTTGCCCGAGGGCATGTTCAAGGTGTTGCTCAGCCACGATCCGTCCCACTGGCGGCGGGGTGTGGTCCGTCAGACAGACATCGCGCTGACCCTGAGCGGGCACACGCATGCCGGTCAGGTCAAGGTCGCGCGGTTTTCACCTGCCAAGTGGGCGTATCAGGAGTGGGGAGGGAAGTATACGGAAGGTGCCTCCATGCTCTACGTATCGTTAGGACTTGGAGGCACCATGCCGTTCCGCTTCGGTGCGTGGCCCGAAGTGAATGTGATCGAACTCAGACGAGGGTAGCGATGGCGTCCTCGCGGCTGCCCTGGAGCATGTCGATGACAGGGATCTCGGGCATCGTGTAGCATCCCGGCTGAAGCCGCATGGAGGCACGCGCCACGTTGACAAGTACCTGGGCAGTGAGCGCCGGATTGTTGATGCTCATGTTGAATTCCATGCGTTGGTTCGGCGTCTTGCCGCTGACACCCTTGCGGACGAGGTTGACACCGTGTCCCATGTCACGCACTTCGTCGACCGAAGCAACGGCGAAGACATGCGTCTCGTCGTGTGCGAAGTAGGGATCAGCCTTGATTTCGGCCGTCACTTGCTCTAAGGTGTAGCCCTGTTCCAATTCTACGTAGACCATACGGCGATGGATGCCTTCGCCGAGAGGGATCGTGACGGAGAGCGCGTTCTTCACTCCCTCCTTCGAACGGGCGCACACGGAGTGACCCATAGACATGCCCGGACCGAAGTTCGTGTAGCTCAAGCCCTTCGGAGCCAGCGTCTGCATGAGCACGCGGACGATGGAATCGGATCCCGGGTCCCAGCCTGCGGAGATGACACTCACGGCATTGTGGGCCTTGCAGACAGGCATCAGCTCGTTGCGGTAGTCGAGAATGCCGGTGTGAATGTCGTAACTGTCCACCGTGTTAATGCCCAAGGGGAGGATCTTCCTGGCATATTCTTCACAGCTGCGGGTGGGGGTTGCGAGGATCGCCACGTCCACATCCTTCAGCTCGGTGATGTCTTTGACGACCGGATAGGGAGTGAGTTCAAGGGGCTTGTCTGTGTCACCCTGGCGGCGAACGACGCCTGCGATCTCGAAATCTGACGAGGCTTCCAAGGCCTCGATGGCATAGCGCCCGATATTGCCGTATCCAATGACGGCTGCTCTGATCTTTTTCATCTTTTGCTGTTGATTGGTATTGTTCTGTCAAATATGGTGCAAATTTACATCATTCTGGTGAATTAAGCCGCCGGTAAGAATACTTTTTGTCGATTTCTTTGCAAAAACTAACAGTCTGTAAGATTTATATGCCCTTTTCATGACGGATGTCTGTCGGACCCGCCAGACTGCCTCGATATGTCAGAAGCTTAATTAGATGGCCTGCTGCACAATAAACCGACCCCCGTGGACGTTTAAAGGATGTATATATACAAATAGGTTTAGAGTATGATAGAATACATCAAAGGGGAGCTGGTTGACCTGACCCCCGCCGTGGCTGTTGTCGAGACGGCCGGGGTGGGCTATGCCCTCAACATCTCGCTCAATACGTACAGCGCCGTCCAAGGCAGGAAGGAGGTGAGGCTCTACGTGCATGAGGCCCTCGTAACAGGCGGTCGCGACGACTCGTTCACCTTGTTCGGCTTCGCCTCCAAGCAGGAGCGCGAGCTCTATCGCATGCTGATCACGGTGTCGGGAGTAGGTGCCAACACGGCACGCATGATGCTTTCGTCCATGTCGCCCGTGGAACTTTGCAACGCCATAGCCAACGGAGACGACAAGCTGATCAAGCAAGTGAAAGGCATAGGACTGAAGACCGCGCAGCGCATCATTGTCGACCTGAAGGACAAGATTGTGGCCAGCGGCATCGCCGAAGAGCTGCATGTGCCCGTCCGGAGCAGCGGTGCGCCGGTGGTGGACGGCAGCATCAGGGATGAGGCAGTAGGCGCGTTGACCATGCTCGGATTTCCTCCGGCACCGTCGGCGAAGGTCGTTGTGGCCATCATGTCTGAGCATCCCGACCTCCCCGTCGAGCAAGTGGTGAAGGAAGCATTGAAGCGAATCAAGTAGAAAGGATCATGAAGCTGAGGGATGGACTGTTGGCCGTATCCGCCGCCGTGCTCTTCTTGAGCATGGCAGGCTATGCCATGTCTGTCCCGTATCGGCAGGATGAACGGACCGGACAGCGTCGGCCGAAGCAGCAGACGACCCCTCCGGCCCGGCCGAAGACGCCGGATGACACGCTGAAAATCACCTCTCAGCCGATCCTCGCCGATGAAGACTCAATCCCGGATTCGCTTCTTCACCCCCGTTGGAAGATCCAGCGGACCACGCCCGTCACGCATGACGACCTGCTGCAGAATCCGGCCGACCTCCGCAGGCCGCTCAACCTGAAGCAGGACGTGCTCTATAACGACACGCTGGACCGCTACATCTTCGGCACGAGATTCGGCAACAGCTGGCTCTCTGCGCCTGTCATGATGACGCCGGAGGAATATCGCGCCTGGAGCGAAAGACAGCAGCGCAACGCCTTCTTCCGTTCCAAGAACGAAGAAATCTATCAATCCAAGGGCAAGGAAAAGTTCGACTTCGCCGACATGCACTTTGATCTCGGGCCGGCGGAGAAGATCTTCGGGCCGGGCGGCGTGCGCATCAAGACGCAGGGAACGGCCGAACTGAAGTTCGGAGCAGCATTCAAGAGCATCGACAACCCGTCGCTCCCGATCCGCAACAGGAGGACGACGATGATGGATTTTGATGAAAAAATCAACCTGAATGTCAACGGACGCGTCGGCGACAAGGTCAATATGAACCTCAATTACAACACGGATGCGACCTTCGATTTTGATGCCCAGAACCTCAAGCTCAAGTATGACGGCAAGGAAGATGAGATCATCAAGCTGGTCGAAGCAGGCAACGTGTCGTTCCCTTCCAATTCTTCATTGGTCAAAGGGGCCAGCTCCCTCTTTGGCATTCGTACTGACATGCAGTTCGGAAAGCTCAAACTGCAGCTCGTGGCTTCACAGAAAAAGTCGTCCACCCACAGTCTCTCGTCCAAGGGCGGCGTGCAGCTGACGCCCTTTGAGATCGATGCCGCCGACTACGAAGAGAACCGCCACTTCTTCCTCTCGCAGTATTTCCGTGACCGGTATGATGCCTCCATGCGCACCTTACCTAATCTCACGACCGGCATTCAGATCAATCGCGTCGAGGTCTGGGTAACCAATAAGACGGGCAATACGGTCAATACGCGCAACATAGTTGCATTGACTGACTTGGGCGAAAACGAGAAGATCTCCAACCCGATGTGGACTCCGACCGGTACGGTGCCCTCAAACGGCGCCAACTCAGAATACGCCACGATCGTCGGGATGTATGCTTCCGCCCGCAATATTGAGCAGACTTCATCCGTCTTGGACGGCATCAGCGGCTTCGTGGGCGGTGCTGACTACGAGAAATTGGAGAGTGCCCGGCTGCTCGCATCATCCGAATACACCGTCAACACGGCCTTGGGCTACATCTCCCTCAATGCTTCGCTGCAGACGGATCAGGTGCTCGCCGTGGCCTACGAATACACCTACGGAGGCAAGACCTATCAAGTCGGCGAGTTTGCAAGCGACATTACCGACGGCGGAGACACCCGGCAGGCTCTCTTCGTGAAGTCGCTGAAGAATGCGGGGAACAATCCTTCGCAAGGCAACTGGGACCTGATGATGAAGAACGTGTATTATCTCGCCTCCTCGGTAGAGAAGGATAAGTTCCGATTAGATGTCAAGTTCAAGAGCGATACGGCTGGTGTCAGCCTCAGTTATATTCCGGAAACCCAGGTGAAAGACCAGACCTTGATCAAGGTGCTGGGTGCTGACCGGCTGGATAACAACAACAAAGCCCACTCCAACGGATACTTCGATTTCGTCGAGGGCTACACGGTGAGCAACGGACGGGTGTTCTTTCCCGCGGCCGAACCGTTCGGCAGCTATCTCCGGACCTATCTGATCGCCAGGGGAGTCGCAGCCGATCGGGCGTCCAAATACAGCTTCACGGAGCTGTATGATTCCACTAAGACCGTCGCGAAGCAGATCGCCGAGAAGGACAAATATACCTTGGTGGGGCAGTTCAGGGGCACGGCGGCCAACGTGATTTCCTTCGGAGTCTACAACGTACCGCAGGGATCGGTGGTCGTGACGGCAGGAGGAGTGACGCTGAACGAGGGTTCCGACTATACCGTAGATTACAACGCCGGCGAGGTGACGATACTCAATCAGAGCATATTGGATGCCGGAACAAGCGTCAATGTATCCTTGGAGAGCAACACCGACTATCAACAGCAGCGCAAAACCATGTTCGGAGTCAACTGGGAATATGACTTCTCGAAGAACTTCCAGTTAAGTGGAACGCTTCAACATCTGTCTGAACAGGCTTTGACAACAAAGGTCGCGATGGGCGCCGAACCGCTTAACAACACGCTGTGGGGCATCAATCTCAACTGGAAACGTGAAAGCCAGTGGCTCACGAACATGTTGGACAAGCTGCCGTTTCTGCATCTCACAAAACCCTCCAACATCTCCTTCAATGCCGAGTTTGCCCAACTGATTGCCGGACAAAGCCGCGGCACGCAGGACAACGCATCCTACTTGGACGACTTCGAGGGTACCAAGAGTGCGATAGACGTGTCGACTCCCTCCTCCTGGATCATCTCCAGCGTGCCTTCGATGTTTCCTGAGCACAGCGACAAGACCACACTCGCGGGCGGCTATAACCGTGCCTTGCTTTCCTGGTATCACATTGACCCGCTCTTTACGCGCCGCAGCAGTTCGCTCACTCCTAATCACATCAAGAGCGACTTGGAACAACTGTCCAATCTGTATGTGCGCGAAGTCTACGTCAGAGAGCTTTATCCGCAGCGCGACCAGAGCTCTTACAACGGTGCAACTTCCACGTTACCGATCCTCAATCTTGCCTACTATCCCAACGAGAGGGGCCCTTACAACTTCAATCCTGACCTCAATTTCGACGGCACTTTGCGCAATCCGCTGCAGCACTGGGGCGGAATGATGCGCAAACTCGATACGAATGACTTTGAGACTGCCAACGTGGAGTATATCGAGTTCTGGCTTCTGGACCCGTTTATTTATTCGAATCAGCAGGCCGATGCGGCACAGTATGGCGGCGACTTCTACATCAATCTCGGCGAAGTGAGTGAGGATGTGCTCCGCGATGGCAAGAAGTTCTACGAGAGCGGCATGTCTGTCGACGGCACGGATCAGTACACCACGACCCAGTGGGGCAAGATCCCGACGCAGGCGACGGTCACTTACGCCTTCGCGACCACGCCGGGAAGCCGCGCCAAACAGGACGTCGGCTTCAACGGGCTGAACGATGAGGAAGAGCGGCAGTTCCCTTCTTACCAGCGCTTTCTTAACGAGATCCAGGGCAAGGTGAGTCCTGCGGTGCATGACAGCATCCAGTCCGACCCGGCCAATGACAACTACCATTACTTCCGCGGCAGCGATTACGACCGTATGGAGGCCCCCATTCTCCGGCGCTACAAGTACATCAACAATCCGCAGGGCAACTCTCCCGATTCAGAAAGCCGCAGCGAAAGCTACGACACTTCCTACAAGACCACGCCCGACGTGGAGGATATCAACCAGGATTATACGCTGAACGAATACGAGAAATACTTCCAATACCATGTCTCCATGCGTCCGGAGGACTTGGTGGTGGGCAGGAATTTCATCGTCGACAAGCGCGTTGCGCAGGCCTCTTTGCGCAATGGGAAGACGCAAGAGGAGACCTGGTACCTGTTCAGGATACCCCTGCGGGAATACGAGGGACGCTTCGGGGCCATCTCTGACTTTACGAGTATCCGCTTCATGCGTATGTTCCTGACCAACTTCAGCCGTCCCGTTGTCCTGCGATTCGGTTCGCTCGAGTTGGTCAGAGGCGTGTGGCGGATGTACGAGCAGCCCCTCGACCGGTCGGCGCAGCAGACGGGCAAGATCGCCGTCAGCGCCGTGAGCATCGAGGAGAACAATGACAAGACGCCCGTGAACTATGTCCTCCCGCCGGGCATACGACGCGAACAGGACCCCAACCAGCCGCAGTTGGTCGAGTCAAACGAGCAAGCGCTCAACATCGTGGCATCCAATCTCAGCTCCGGAGAGTCAAAGGCGATCTACAAGAACGCTACGGTCGACATGCGGCAGTATAAACGTCTGCAGATGTTCGTACACGCCAATGCGATGGAACAGAACACAACCAACCTCCAAGACAACCAGTTGGCGATCTTCATAAGATTGGGGAGCGACTACCGGAACAACTATTACGAATATGAGATACCGCTCAAGCTGACCGCGCCCGGACATTATAACCGCATGCTGCGGAGCGACTGTGAGCTTGTCTGGCCTGCGTCCAACATGCTCGATGTGCCGCTTGACATCTTCACGAGGCTGAAGAAAGAGCGCAACAAAGCCAAGGCCGAGGGCCGCGCCTCATATAATATGGTATACGAGGCCTATGACAGTGAGCGTCCGCAGAATAAGGTCAGCATCATGGGCAATCCGTCATTGGGCGAGGTGAAGACGATGATCATCGGTGTCAGAAACAAGGCGGGCGACATGAAGAGCGGTGAGGTCTGGGTCAATGAGCTGCGCCTGAAGGAGTACAACAATGACGGCGGGTGGGCTGCCCAGAGCAATCTGAACGTCCAGCTCTCCGACTTCGGCACCGTCAACGTGCAGGGACGCTACATCTCCGAGGGCTTTGGAGGGCTCGAAGAGGGCGTCAATGAGCGCTCCACAGACAACTATAAGAACTATAGCGTGACGGCAAGCCTGGAGCTTGGAAAGTTCTTCCCCGACAAGGCTAAGGTGACTGCGCCGCTCTATTACTCAATCAGCAAGGAGGAGAACCGGCCCAAATATAACCCCCTCGACACCGACATGAAGCTCAAAGACGCATTGGACGCGACCGCCGGAAGGCAGGAACGCGACTCCATTGAGCGCATTGCCGTCACCCGGACCACCAATACCAACTTCGCACTCTCCAACGTTCGGTTCGGCATACAGACCAAGCGTCACCCGATGCCCTATGATCCGGCCAACTTCTCTTTCAGCTACAGCCACGCCCATCAATACACGAGCGGCGAGACCACCGTATATGAGAAGGAGGATAACTGGCGCGGAGCGATGAACTATAACTGGACGCCGGTCTACAAGAGCTGGCAACCGTTCCAGCGAATCAAAAGCCGTTCGAAGTGGCTGGACCTCTTCAGGCAGTTCGGTCTGAACTGGCTGCCGCAGAATCTTGCCTTCAATACCGACATCGTGCGCAACTACTACGAGCTGCAGGAACGCGACTTGGAAAGCACGGAGAATAGCCGGCTGCCCCTGACATTCAGCGAACAGTTCCTCTGGAATCGTGATTTCAGCATCCGATGGGACTTTACGCGCAATCTGCACGTGAACTTCCAGAGTGCCACACACGCCGAGATCGAGGAGCCCTACACCCCTGTCAACAAGAATCTCTATCCGGATCGCTACGCCGCATGGAAGGACTCCGTCAGGAACAGCATCCGCCGGCTCGGCTCGCCGCTCGACTATCAGCAGAGCTTCTCGCTCTCTTACCAGCTCCCCCTCAATCTTCTCCCGGTCTTCGACTGGCTCAATGCCGACGCCAACTACACCGCGACCTACAGCTGGATCCGCGGGACGGACCTCGACGACGGGACTTCTCTCGGCAACACCATTGCCAACAGCCGCAACCTGACGCTCAACGGGTCGTTTGACCTGCAGCGTCTTTACAACCACATCCCTTTCCTCAAGAAGACCAACGACCGGTTCAACAGAGCCGTGCAGCGGCCTCCCCGTCCTGCCCGGAGCACCAGCCCGAACCGGCAGGACCGTCAGGCGGCGACGGCAAGAGACCGTCAAGCCGAGCGCCAGCGACAGGCCTTGCCCCGCAATCAGCGCAGTTTCGAGCGCGAGATCACGCTCCTTCCCGACACGACACTCATCGTCAGCCACAGCCGCAACACGCGGCGGCTCATCGTGGCGGCCAAGACCGAGGACGGCAAGGCGTTCCCCCTGAAGTTCAGAAAGATCAATCCCAACACCATCCGCATCATCAACAAGGTCGACACAATGATGAAACTCAAGCTCACCGTGACAGCCCGGGAGCCGTCGGACAGCAAGCCCTGGTACCGCACGGCACAGAGCTTGGCCCGCCTGCTGATGATGGTGCGCAACGTCAGCGTCAGCTATCACAGCCAGTTCTCCATGTCCCTGCCGGGCTTCCTGCCCCAGATCGGCGACGCCTTCGGCCAGACCCGCGGCTCCGGACTGCTCTCGCCGGGGCTCGACTTCGCCTTCGGACTGACCGGAGACTCCTACATTGACAAGGCTAAGGACAACGGATGGCTGATGATGAACGACTCGGTGGCCACGCCGGCCACATCAAGCAGGAACGAGGACCTGCAGATCCGCATGACGCTCGAGCCCGTCCGCAACCTGAAGATCGACCTTAACGCCAGCCGGACCAAGAGCACTGCACGCAGCGTGCAGTACATGTATGCCGGCAATCCCACCACGCAGAGCGGCACGTTCATGATGACCACGATCTCGCTGAAGAGCGCCTTCGAGGGCATCGGCAATGCGGACAACGGCTTCCGGTCGCCGTCTTTCGAGCGCTTCTGCAAGCTCCTGCCCGACTATCAGCAGCGGGTCAGCCGCCAATATACGGGCGTTCCATATCCCGAAGGGTCCCTGCTGGCCGGCCAGACGTTCGATCCGGCCAACGGAGACGTCAGCGCCAGCAGCGCCGACGTGATGATCCCCGCATTCCTCGATGCCTATACGAGCATGGGAGGTCACTCCCTCGACCTCTTCCCGGCATTGAGCCGGCTGCTCCCCAACTGGACGCTGCGCTACTCGGGGCTGTCAAATCTGCCCTGGTTCCGTGACGTTTTCCGCAGCTTCAACATCAACCACGCCTACAAGAGCATTTTTGCCGTAGGCGCCTACAATTCGTTCAGCACCTTCCAGGAATATATGAACGGCCTCGGCTTCGTCACTGACGCGGTCTCGGGGATGCCGGTTCCGAGCAGCATGTACAACGTTTCGACGGTCAGCATCAACGAGTCGTTCTCCCCGCTGCTCGGTGTGGACATGACGTTCTACAACAATCTCACCGCCAAACTCGAGTACCGCACCACCCGCATGCTGAGCCTGAGCATGACGAGTGTCCAGATCAACGAGGCCAACAGCCACGACTGGGTCGTCGGGATGGCCTACAAGCTGAACAATTTCAACCTCTTCGACCGTCGGGCACGGCGCCTGACAGCCTCCCGCACGAGACAGCAGCAGGGCGCGAACGGGCAGCAGACGCCAGGCGCAAATGCCGGGCGCACGGCCAGCCAGCCTAACCACGACCTCAATCTGCGCCTCGACATGAGCTACAGAAGGCAGGCGAGCGTCACCCGCGACATTGCCCTCATGTCGAGTTCGGCCAGCAGTGGCAACACCGCCTTCAAGCTGAGCTTCATGGCCGACTATACGCTCTCGCGGCTGCTCACCATGAGTTTCTATTACGATTGCCAGACCAACTCGCCGCTCCTCTCGTCGATGGGCTATCCGACCACCACACACGACTTCGGACTGAACATCAAGTTCAGCCTGACAAGATGACGATTCTGTCCGGAAAACTGATCGGATTCCGCCTCCTGTGCAATCCTCTTTCTGGCTCGTTCCCAACCTCCGCACTCCCCGTTTGATCCCTCCGCCGTGACCGGAGAATCCCTCTTGGCCGGCCAAAGCTATCCTCTGCGCTCTCCGGAGCTATCCTCTGCGAGCCCCGGAGCTATCCTCCGTGCGCTCCGGAGCTATGCTCTGCCCGCGCCTGAACGGCCCTTTCCCGGCCCCGGAAGCATCCTTCGGAGGGACGGCAGGGCAGGGATGAAAATGCCTTGCGGATGCTAACCGGTTGAGAGACACCAGGTTACGGATTTCCGTCATATTTCCGTCATTTCGGCTGAAGATGCTTCCGGTGCAGAAAAATGAAATCTCACGACATGCTTTGTCAGGATTATTCCCAACGAAAAAGCCTCCCGGAGCCTTGCGTGACTTCAGGAGGCTGGCTCCCGCTGCATCCGTCTTCCGTCGCGGGACGGCGGATGCGGCGCTTATTTTTCCTGTATGTTCGAGAACTTATTCCACTTCTTGTCCAACCGGTAGATCTTGTCATTGCGGACGACGAGCATCCCCTGCCGCAGCGTTTCCTTACCGAAGGAGTCGCCGCTGATCTTGGCCGGCTTGCTGCCGTTCATCGTGACGACCATCAGCTCCTTGCATCCGTTGAAGGCATCGCTGCCTATTTCGGTCACGCCCGAGGGTATGCTGATCTCCTGCATGCTTGCGCAGTTTTCGAAAGCGCCGTCCTCAATCTTCTGCAGGGCATTGGGCAGCTGCGGCGTGCGGAGGTTAGTGCAGTTCTTGAAGGTGAACTTGGTGATCTCCTTGACGGCGTTGGGGATGTTGATGACGCGCAGGTTGGAGCAGCCTTCGAAGGCGCTCGTGCCGATGCTCCGTATCGAGTTGGGCAGATAGAGGCTGTCTATGGAGGAGCAGTTGCGGAAGGCTTCGTGCGCGATACCCTTGATGGAGGAGGGGATGGTGACCGATTTCAGCGACGCGCAGTCTTCAAAAATGCTGTTGGCAATGTTGTCCATGCTGGTCGGGAAGGCGAACGACCTGAGGCTCGAACATCCCTTGAAGGCGATCCATCCGATGGCTGTGACGCTCGTGGGGATGTCGATCTGCTCGAGGCTGGAGCAGTTCTGGAAGGCGCTGTAGCCTATTTTCTTCAGGCTGCCGGGGAGATCCACGCGCTTGAGGTTGGTGCATCCGAAGAAGAGGTTGTAGGCTATGCTGGTCACATTCTTGGGCAGTCGGATCTCCTCCAATGACGTACAGCCCTTGAAGGCGCCGAAATCAATGGACTTCAGACCATTGGGGAGATTGATCTCCCTGAGGCCTGAGCAGTTTTCGAAGACTTCGTTCGGGAGCGACTCAATGGATTCCGGGATCGTGATTTCCTTCAGTCCGGAACAGCCGTCGAAGGCGTTTCCGCCGATCTTCCTGATCGTCTGGGGAATCCGGACGGATGTCACCAAGGTGGCACCCTTGAAGGCACTGCCGTCAATCTCGTTGATGCTGTAGTTGGTCCCGTCGGCAGTGATCGCCTCGGGGATGACGATGTCGCCCCGGTAAGTGCTGTCCTTCATCGGCTTGATGACCGCCGCGGTCAGCTCCTTGGCATTCAGTTTGTAATTGAGACCATTGACGGTCTTCTCGATGTTCTTTGCCTGGCCCGACAGATACGCAGTCAGTGCGGCCAGCAGGATAAAAGTCTTGGTCAGTCGGTTCATTGATTTCGTTTTTTCGTTCTTTATTTCTTGTCATAGGCGTGCACCGGGTAGTCGACCGTATAGTGCAGTCCGCGGCTCTCCTTGCGCTCGATGGCCATGCGGGTGATGAGGTATCCGGTGTTGATCATGTTGCGCAGTTCGCAGAGGTCGCGCGAGACCTTCACGCGCTTGAAGAGCGCTTCGGTCTCCTCGTAGAGCAGGTCCAGACGGTCCCAGGCACGTTTCAGGCGCAGGTCGCTGCGCACAATGCCGACGTAATTGGACATCACCTGACCGACCTCCTTGGCCGCCTGCGTGATCAGCACGTGCTCCTCGTTGGTCAGTGTGCCCTCGTCATTCCACTCCGGAACCTGCTCGTTGAAGTCGTATTCGTCCACATGGGCAAGGCTGTGCGTAGCTGCGGTGTCGGCATAGACCACCGCTTCGATCAGCGAATTGCTCGCCAGGCGGTTGCCCCCGTGCAGTCCGGTGCACGAACATTCGCCGATCGCGTAGAGCCGGTCAATGCTCGAGCAGCCGTTGAGGTCGACCTTGATGCCGCCGCACATGTAGTGCGCGGCCGGCCGGACGGGTATCATGTCCTTCGTGATGTCAATGCCGATCGAGAGACATTTGCGGTAGATGTTGGGGAAGTGTTGCTTCGTCTCCTCCGGGTCCTTGTGCGTGACGTCCAGGCAGACATGCTCGATGCCATGGGTTTTCATCTCTTTGTCGATCGCGCGGGCCACGATATCGCGCGGCGCAAGCGACAGGCGCGGGTCATATCGCTCCATGAACGTCTCGCCGTCGGGCAGCTTCAGCACGCCCCCATAGCCGCGCATGGCCTCCGTGATGAGATATGCGGGATGCGTTTCCGTCGGATGAAAGAGCGAGGTCGGGTGAAACTGGACAAACTCCATGTCCTTTACGGTGCCCTTGGCGCGATAGACCATCGCCTCCCCGTCACCCGTTGCGATGACCGGGTTGGTCGTTGTCTGGTAGACGGAGCCGCAGCCTCCCGTGCACATCACGGTGACCTTGCTCAGGTAAGTGTCCACGCGCTGTTCAGGATTGAGCACATACGCGCCGTAGCAATTGATGTAGGGCGTGCGCCGGGTGACGCGTGCGCCGAGGTGATGTTGCGTGATGATCTCGACCGCAAAGTGATTCTCCCGGATCTCGATGCGTGGATTGGCGCGCACGGCAGCCATCAGCGCCCGCTGGATTTCAGCCCCCGTGTCGTCGGCATGGTGCAGGATGCGGAATTCGGAGTGCCCGCCTTCGCGGTGCAGGTCATAGCGGCCGTCGTCCTTCCGGTCGAATTTCGTACCCCAGTCCACCAGCTCCCGGATCTGCCCGGGCGCCTTGCGCACCACTAAGCTGACCGCTTCGGGATCCGAGATGTAGTCGCCCGCGATCATCGTGTCTTGAATATGCTTTTCGAAATTGTCTGTTTCGAGATTCGTGACCGATGCCACTCCGCCTTGGGCGAACTTGGTGTTGGCCTCATCGAGCGTTGTCTTGCAGATGATACAGACCTTGCCTTTGTGTGCTTTTGCCACCTTCAGCGCATAACTCAAACCGGCTATGCCAGCTCCGATGACTAAAAAATCAAACTTGTAAACCATTCTCTATAGTTTATTTGTTGCAAATTTAGCAATTAATCTTTAAAAATTCGCCGATTGCTGATAATATTTCGTAATTTTGCAGAGAGAACGTCCGGCGTTCGCTAAAATCATCCGCCCATGAGCATGCAGCGTGTTTTCCATCAGCGATTTCCATTGGCCGCCAAGTGCGCCGTCACCATATTCCTGATGCTGGCCTTCTATCTGTTCTGGGTAAAGATGGCCATCGCGGGCGTCGTCGTGGTCGCTTTCGTGCTGCTCATCATCGAGCGCGTGCTCCATACCAAGTATGTCTTCTCGACGGATGACAGCGGGGAATGGCTGACAATCCACAAAGGGCGGTTCGCCCGCAGCCAGGTGATTGCCGTGAACGAGATCATCCGGTGGACCTCCATGAAGACCTCGTTCGGCCTCTCGCGTTATCTCCTGCTCGAATATGGGGCAGGAAAGCTCGCCGCCGTGCAGCCCGAGAGCGACGAGGCATTCATCCTTGAGATCCGGAAGCGGCAGGAGCACGTGGAAAAGCAAATCGGCCGCGAAGCCGAATGAATGCGGCGGATCATCTGAAATTGAATTGAACATGAGATATTTGAGAGTTTTGTGGCTTCTGCTGACGGTGTCCCTGATGCCCATGCAGCTGAACGCACAGACGGATAATGAGATCATTGAAGACGATGAGAACAGCAATGTGGCCGACTCGGCCATGGTTGACTCCATCGCCAAGGACAGTGTGGCCCTGCCATGGCCCGAGTCCGTGCGCCACCATTTGGACCTCTTGCTGAAGAGCAACATGTTCCAGACATCGCAAGTGGGCCTCATGGTGTACGACTTGGATGCCGATTCGGCGATCTACAGGCACAATGAGCGGCAGCTGATGCGTCCGGCTTCGACGATGAAACTCATCACGGCGATCACCGCCATCGATAAGTTGGGCGGTTCATACCGCTTCAAGACAGACCTCTGTTACACGGGTCAGATAGACAGTTGCACGCTTAAGGGCGACGTATATTGCGTCGGCGGATTCGACCCGCGCTTCAACAGCGACGACATGACCGCCTTTGTGGAAGGTCTGAAGAAGATGGGCGTCGACACCATACGGGGTCACTTGTACGCCGACAAGACCATGAAGGACTCCTATACGTTAGGTGAGGGCTGGTGTTGGGATGATGATAACCCGGTCTTGACACCCCTCCCGTTCGGACGGAAGGATCAGTTCATGGACCGGTTTGTGAAAGAACTGCGCGACGCAGGCGTGTTCGTCGATGCCTTTGTGGCTGCCGGGCGGAAGCCGGAAGATGCCTATTGCGTCGTCAGCAGATTCCACAGCCTCGACCAGATACTGATGCGGATGCTCAAACAGAGCGACAATCTCTACGCCGAATCCATGTTCTATCAGATCGCTTCGTCAACCGGGAACCGCCCGGCAACGGCAAAAAGCGCGCGGGCAGTGATCAACCGGCTGATCCAGAAGATTGGTCTCGATCCGGCGCGTTATCGCATTGCCGACGGCTCCGGCCTCTCTTTGTATAACTATGTGACGGCAGAGTTGGAAGTGATGATGCTCCGTTACGCTTTCAGAAATGAGAACATCTATCTCCACTTGCAGCCTGCGCTGCCCATTGCCGGTAAGGACGGTACCCTCGAACGCCGCATGACGGGTGCCTTCACGCGCGGAAACGTCAGGGCAAAGACGGGCACCGTGCTGGGCATACAGTCGCTCGCAGGCTACTGCACGGCATCCAACGGGCACCGGCTGGCTTTCTGCATCATCAATCAAGGCGTCATGCACGGACGCAACGGACGTGCTTTCCAGGACCGGGTATGCGAAGTTTTATGCGCCCCACATTAGATCATGGACAAAATCAGAATATTTGTTGAGCAGCTTGTCGCGCTTTGCGGCGTCCACGGAGCAGCCGTTCCGGTGCTCCGCCATGTGCTGCTGGTCCTCGTGGCCGTATTCCTCGCATGGCTGAGCTATTTCCTTTGTGAGCGTATCCTGATACCGGTCGTCGGCCGGATCACCAAACGCACGAGTGCCAAATGGGACGATGTGCTCTTCAACAGGCGGGTGCTCAAGGCGGCATGTCAGATCATTCCGGCCGTCGTCATATGGCAGTTGCTTCCCTTGGTGTTCTATCAGTTCCCCGTAGTGCGTGAACTGCTGACACGCGTAACGGCCATCTATATCACCCTGAGCACGCTTCACCTGACGTTAGTGTTCCTCAACAGCCTGCGCGAATTGGACATTCGCCGCTCCTCCATGCAGCAATACCTGCTGTCATTCATCGGTGTGCTGAAGATCATCTTTATCTTCCTGGCCCTCATCGTGGTCATATCCATCCTCATCAACCGTTCTCCGATGCGGCTGTTTGCCGGCTTGGGCGCCACGAGTGCGATCCTCATGCTGGTGTTCAAGGACACGATCGAGGGGCTGGTTGCCGGGGTCAGACTGACCAGCAATGACATGCTCCACCGCGGCGACTGGATTACGGTGCCTGCAGCCAATGCAGACGGCACCGTCGAAGAAATGACACTGACCACCGTCAAGATACGCAACTTCGACAATACCATCATCACCGTATCGCCCATCTCATTGGTCAACGGGTCGTTCCAGAACTGGACGGGCATGCAGGAGAGCCCGGGCCGGCGGGTCAGCCGCAAGATCCTGCTCGACCTCCACAGCATTCACTTCAACGAAGACGGCGTGACCAACCTCACCATATTCCGTCAGGCCGTGGAGGACTACTTGCAGGCGCACGGGGCAATCAATCACGATATGACGATGATGGCACGCCTCCTCGAGGCCTCGCAGTATGGACAGCCGCTGCAGTTGTATTTCTTTCTGAAAAACAAAGAATGGGTCCACTACGAGCATGAGCTGGCTGCGATCATGGAACATGTCATGGCCATGGCGCCCGAATTCGGTCTCCGGATCTACGAGCTTTGCCCTACGGTCGGGCCGGACGGTAAATGCTAACGACTATTTATATATATTACAAAAGCATAAAATAATCATCAAAGGTGTCGATATGCCAATTCTTTTCGTATATTTGCAATAGTATAAGTTTTATTAAATACATATTATTATGATATCTACTACATTACAAGACGCCCTGAACGGGCAGATAGTGAACGAGATCTACTCCGCCAACATGTATCTTTCCATGTCTTTCTACTTCGAGAAAGAAGGTTTCGACGGTTTCTCAACATGGATGAAGAAGCAGTCGGCAGAAGAAATGGACCATGCATATCAGATGGCCAGCTATATCATCAAGCGTGGCGGCGACGCCGTTGTCAATCAGATCGCAGCCGTAAAGCAGACATGGACAAGTCCGTTGGATGCTTTCGAGGATGCCTATAAGCACGAATGTCACGTCAGCAGACTGATCGACAAGCTGCTCGATCAGGCCATTGCCGAGGGCGATAAGGCCACACAGGACTTCCTCTGGCAGTTCGTCCGCGAGCAGGTGGAGGAAGAAGCGACAGCCAGTGGCATCGTAGATCGACTGAAGAGAATGGGCGACAAGGCCATCTTCAATCTTGATGAGCAGTACGGTCGTCGTGCCTGAGCGCGCGTCGGTCGATGAATAAGACAAGCAGGCGGACCGCAGGATCCGCCTGCTTTTTTATATGATAATCGTTGAATGAAACACCTTTCGCCATGAAAAAAATCACATTGCTTGCCTGCATTTTATCCCTTTCGCTCTGCGTGTCGGCACAAGT
>JALFRV010000160.1 GCA_022778905.1 Prevotella sp.
ACAATACGTTGAGCACGGCCCCCGTCACAATGCCGTACATGGCATAGGCGGCGTTGCCCTGGAAGCGCATTTGGTTGTTGAGAGTGAGCGAGGCTGTCAGAAACGGAGTGCCTAAAAGGATGATCCGCAGATAGCGTTCGGTGTAGGGAAGGATGGTCGGCGTGCTGCCCAACCACACGGAGAGCGGGCGGAGGAAGACGAGGCCGAGGATCATGATGAGCAGTCCGGCGATGACCGAAAAGACAAATCCCGTGGCCGCCATCTTGCTCGCGTTGTCGTGGCGCTGTGCCCCGAGCTCACGCGAGATGAAATTGCCAGATCCGTGACCGAACAGGAAGCCGAAGGCCTGCACAAGAAACATCAGCGAGAAGACGACACCCACGGCCGCCGTCGACTGCGTATCGATCTGCCCCACGAAGAAAGTGTCGGCAATATTGTAGAGGTTGGTGATCAACATACTGATGATTGTCGGCACGGCCATCGTACCAATGACGCGATGAATGGGGCCCGATGTGAGGAACGTATAATGATCCTGCTGTGTTTGCATTGCACCTGCAAAGATACATAAATTCAGACGAACAGGGACGAAAGAATGCTAAAATAATTCAAAATGGATAAATATACGGATCCTTCACGATCCGTATATTCTTGCAGGAACAGCTCTCCCGAAGGCGCACAGGCATCCTCCGGAGCGGGCGGAACATTGCTTTGGAGCGCCCAAAAGACAAGTCCGGCCGGAGCAAAGCATAGCTCCGGCCGGACCATAGGATATCTTTGGACCATCCGAAGCAGGTCTGCGGATAGTCTTGTTGTAAACTTTTCGGAACGAAGACGCATTTTAAGACCCGTAGAGACGTTTTTTCCTTCATGGCCTCCCAAACCTCCTCCGGATTCCGACCGCGGCTTCTGCGTCACCGGATAAATATACAACCGCCCGACGCAGAATGTCAATTAATATGTCAACACGCGCCCTTGCATGGGGCCGCGGGGCCTCATGTGAGGTGCTCCTTACGCAGCGGGTCCTTGCTCATCACCGATCCACTGGCCTGATGGGTGGCGAGCACGAGCACCTCGGCGATCTGCACGTGCTCCGGCGCGCTGGCTGCGTAGAAGGCGACATCGGCCACATCGTCGCCCGTAAGCGGCTGGATGCCCTCATAGACCTTGTCGGCCCGGCCGTCATCGCCATGGAACCGCACGCGGCTGAAATTGGTCTGCACGAGCCCCGGCTTGACGGTCGTCACGCGTACGGCCGTATTCACCAAGTCGATCCGCAGTCCGTCGGTCACCGCCTTGACGGCAGCCTTCGTGGCGCAGTAGACATTCCCGCCGGCGTAAGCGGCATCGCCTGCCACCGACCCCATGTTGATGATATGTCCGCGGTTGCGCTCCACCATGTGCGGCACGAGCAGACGCGTCATCGTGAGCAGCCCTTTCAGATTGGTGTCGATCATCTCATCCCAGTCGTCGAAGCTGCCTTCATACTCAGCCTCCAGACCTCTGGCCAATCCGGCGTTGTTGATCAGCACGTCGATGTCGCGCCAGCGGACCTCCAAGGTGTCCAGCGCCGCGCGGGCGGCTTCACGGTCACGCACGTCGAAAATCAGCAGGCGTACCTCCGTGCCCTCCGCTTCCAACTGCGCCTTGAGCGCCTCCAATTTTCCGGCATTGCGCCCCGTGAGAATCAGATCATACCCTCCGAGCGAGAAACGTCGTGCGCAAGCCTCGCCGATTCCACTCGTCGCTCCTGTAATCAATGCTATTTTCTTCATTTTATTTTGTTTTTGTCCCCCGTCCGGACAGGCCGGATCCGGGGTTCTCCGTTCTACTTCCGTAGGGCCGTTCCCCACTCCATCAGGATCTGGACGATGCGTTCCGCACTCCGTCCGTCCCACCGATCCGGGATCACGGCATGCTTCCACTGCCCGCTGACGATCTTACGGACGGCCTCGCCGAGCTTTTCGGGATCTTCTCCGACCAGCTCATTCGTCCCGACCTTGACGGTCTCGATGTGCTCCGTGTAGCTGTTGAGGGTCACGCAGGGCACGCCGTTGAACGTCGCCTCTTCCGCCACGTTGCCCGAGTCGGTGATGATGCCGGCAGCATGGGCCGTGAGATGCGAGAACTCCAAATAGCCCAATGGCTCGGTGAGGATGAAGGGCGAAGGAGCGGAACCGATGATCCGGCGCACCGTTTCGGCCGCTATACCGCGCAGCGGCGCAAGGATGGGCAGCCCGGAAGCCGCTTTCACTGTTTCCGCTATCATCTGCTCCAAGTTGGGCCGGTCTGCAATGAGTGCCTTACGGTTGAGCGTAAAGACGAGATAAGGCCGCGTGACGATGTCCTTCAGACTGTCGGGCAGGACGGCATTTTCGATCCGCTCACGGTTGAAACGCAGGTTGTCGATGAGGATGTTGCCCACCATGTAGACCTTGGACAGCTCTGCTCCCTCGCGGTTGGCGATGGAGTTGTTGCTCATGCCGGCCGTGAAGAGCATGTCGGAAAGGCCGTCAATGACCAACCGGTTGATCTCCTTGGGCATGTTGATGTCAAAGCTGCGGGTGCCGGCGGCGATATGCGCCAGCAGGATGCCCTGCTTCTTGGTCACGATGGAGACGGCCATGGTCGACGCGAGATCATCGACCACGATGACCGCATCGGCAGGATGCTGTTGCAAGTGGTATTCAAACTTCGACATGACGAGCCCCGTCAGCTCGTTCAGATTGTCACAGTCGACGCCTAAGAAGATATTCGGACGGGCGATCTGGAGGTCTTCAAAGAGCGACGCCTCTAACGTGGGGTCGTCCTCCCGGCCACAATAGACCAGTTCATAGTCTATATCGCGATCCGACGCTTTGGCCCTTTCGATCACGCGGATGATCGGTGCCACCTTGATAAAGTTCGGCCGTGCCCCGGCCACAATGCTTATTCTCATTTTCTAAAATGACATTATGATGATTCTGGTTTACTTATTCTCCGCTTTCATAATCATGTGACTGTCAGGACGTCCGTCTTCAACAGCCCGACCATTTCAAGATCGCCGGTCCGCCCCGTCGGCCCTTTCGAAGGTTCAAATCCTAAAGGTCAAAAAAAGAGAACGGCCTTTCGGCCGCTCCTGAATCATTCTCCCTTGAACAGTTCCTTGATGCCTCCGATCGACCCCATTAAGTTGCTGGACTCATAGGGGAGGAATACGGTCTTCGTCTTGTCGCCGCTTGCCACCTGCTCGAGCATCATGATATACTTCTGGGCGAGCAGATAGTTGGCCGGATTGGTCGACTGTCCGACGGCCTCGGTGATCTTCTGGATGGCGATGGCCTCGGCTTCGGCCTTGCGGATGCGTGCCGTCGCCTCTCCCTCGGCGCGCAGGATGGCCTGCTGCTTGTCAGCTTCGGCCCGGTTGATGGTAGCTGCTTTCTCGCCTTCACTCTTGAGGATCTGGGCCTGCTTGTCACCTTCTGACGTGAGAATGGTGGCCCGTTTGTCGCGCTCGGCCTGCATCTGCTTCTCCATGGCGTTCAATACGCTTGAGGGCGGAATGATGTCCTGCAGCTCGACCCGGTTGACCTTGATGCCCCACTTGTTTGTCGCGTCGTCGAGAACGCCACGCAGTTTGGTGTTGATCGTGTCGCGGCTGGTGAGCGTCTGGTCCAGTTCCATCTCGCCGATGATATTGCGCAGCGTGGTCTGCGTCAGCTTCTCGATGGCGTTGGGCAGGTTGTTGATCTCGTAGACGGCCTTGAACGGGTCCACGATCTGGAAATACAGCAGCGCGTTAATCTGCATCTGGATGTTATCTTTGGTAATGACGTTCTGCCGGTCGAAGTCATATACCTGCTCGCGGAGATCGATGGAGTTGGTGTAGGTGTACCGTCCGCTCTTGAGGGCCACGATGTCTTTGGCCCGGTCAATGAACGGCAGGATGAGATTGATGCCCGGTTTGAGGGTGGCATAGTATTTTCCCAAGCGCTCGATGATCTTGGTTTCACTCTGAGGAATGATCACGATGGTCATCTTGACGAATATCAGCGCCAGGACGACAATGGCAACAAGTAGATAAGTCCCTATCATAATATTTGAATTGAATGGTTGCTGAATGGTGTCAGGAAGATCAGACCCGCTCGACGGTCACAATGATGGAGTCGCGCGAGACGATACGCACCCTGTCGCCTGCCGCAATCTCCTGCGGGTCGTCACTGACGGCTTTCCAGTTGTCCCCGTCCACTTTGACATAGCCTGATTCGCCCGGTCGGATGGGGTCGATAACCGTCCCGACCTGCCCGATGAGCGCATCGGCGTTGCTGACGCGCTCCTCACCGCTCCTGTGAAGCGCCCGGAGCAGGCGCGGGCGGATCAACCAGATGCTCAGGACCGAGAACAGAGCCCAGGCGATGACCTGCATCCAGAAGGGGAAACCGAGCAATGCGGACAGGACTCCGGCCACGGCTCCGATGGCGAAACAAGTGACGAAGAAGTCACCGGAACTCAATTCGAGGATCAGACAGACGAAAGTGACGATGGTCCAAAGGAGCCACAGGTTGTCCGTGATGTATTCTATCATTGTCGTATAGCTTTAAGTTTCAGACACGTTATCCATCCTCCCCGTCCGCTTCAGACCGCCGGCCCGGGCCGCATCCGATGCGGAAGTCCGCGCCACAGGGGGTATGCGACGTAAAGTTAGATAAAAAATCGCAATCCCGCAAGAATAATTTGCTTTTTTGATCTTTAATCCATATATTTGCGGAAGATGACATGACAATCAGACTTTCGATACAGATATTGACAGCTATGATGATGAGTGGATGCCACGTGCATGGCGAACAGGCTGTACGGATCCGCCCGGCAGCCGTGGCCGGACAGTTCTATCCGGCAGACAGCGGAGCGTTGCGGAAAGAAGTCACACGGTGTTATGAAGCGGCGGCAGCGGCTTCTGACCTGAAGGGAGCCGCCTTCAAGGAGGCGGAAACGAAGACGGTGCGGGCGGTGATCGTGCCGCATGCAGGCTACGTATTCTCGGGCGAGGTGGCCGCTTCGGCCTTCCGGCAGATTCCGGACCTGACCCGCTACGACCGCATCTTCATCCTCGGCCCGAGCCATCGCACGGCTTTCGACGGAGCGTCGGTCAACAATGGCTGCGTCGCCTACCGCACGCCGGTGGGCGACGTGGACGTAGACGTGGCGCTGTGTGACCGGCTCATCGCCGAGAACCGATGTCTCACCCGTGTCGACTCGGCCCATCAGGCAGAGCATTGCATTGAGGTTCAGCTGCCTTTCCTGCAACTCCGGACGGACGGACGGCTGCCTCCCATCGTGCCGGTGATCATCGGCACGCAACGCTTGGAGACGCTCCGGCAGATCGCCAAGGCACTGCAGCCGTGGTTCAACGGGCGCAATCTCTTCGTCATCAGCACCGACTTCTCCCACTATCCGGCTTATGCCGACGCGCAAGACGTGGACCGCCGCACGGGCGAAGCCATCGGGTCGGGCAAGCTGGAGCAGCTGATGGATGCCATTGAATGCAACGACTCGATGGGCGTCCGCAATCTTGCAACGAGCGCATGTGGGCAGAGTGCCGTCTCCATCCTGATGATGATGGCGGAAGAGGGGCCGCAACTGCAGTTCCGGCACGTGATGTACCGCAACTCGGGAGACTCCCCCTACGCCGGTCGGAACCAGGTTGTGGGCTATCATTCGTTCGTCATTGCGGAGCCGGAAGCCACAGGGACGTTCACGCTCAACGATGATCAGCGGGCTGCGCTGCTTCGTCTCGCGCGCCAAAGCATCATGTATCGGTTCGGCGGACCTAAGCCCGTGACAGACCGGATCACAGATCCGGTGCTGCGGACGCATACGGGCGCCTTCGTCACACTGACCCGCAAGGGTCAGCTGCGCGGGTGTATCGGACTCTTCCGATATGACAGACCGCTCGTCGAAGTGGTGGACTCCATGGCCCGTGACGCAGCCTTCCGCGATCCGCGCTTCATGCCCGTGGAAGCCGGAGAGATGGACGACATCCGCATCGAGGTCAGTGTGCTCACGCCGTTGAAACGCATCCACTCGATCGAAGCATTCGACTATGGCCGTCAGGGCATCTTCATCCGAAAGGGATACCATAGCGGAACGTTTCTCCCACAGGTGGCCCGGGAGGTGGACTGGACCAAGGAGGAGTTTCTCGGTCATTGTTCCCGCGACAAGGCAGGATTAGGATGGGACGGCTGGAAAGATGCGGAACTCTACACGTATGAAGCGATCGTCTTCAGCGAACCATAGCCTGAGTGACGGCGGATCAGTGCCAAAAAGCGATCGGGGGCATCTCCCATGACAGGAAGGTGCCCCCGACGGCTATGGTTCTTGCTCCTACAGGATGAGCGGATGGTCACCGATCAATAGACCTTGGCCTGCACCTTACCGCGCAACACGTCGAGGGCGTTCATGGCCAAGGCCTCCATCTCGTTCTGCCCGGGATAGACATGGACCGGCGCGATGAAGCCGATGCGGCGTCGAAGATCGGCAATCAGCTGACCGTCATAGGCCAGTCCGCCCGTCAGCAGGATGGCGTCGACATGACCGCAGAGCACGGCTGCCTCGGCGACAATGCTCTTGGCGACATGGTAGATCATCGCATCGACGACTTTCTTCGCATGCTGATCGCCCGCCTGAATGCGCTTGCGGATCTCGATCATGTCATTGGTACCGAGGTGAGCCGTCAGTCCCGCGCGGCCGGCCACACGATTGAGCAGTTCCTCTTCGGTGAACTTACCGCTGAAACAGAGGCGGATCAGGTCGCCCGCAGGCAGCGTTCCGGCCCGCTCGGGCGAGAATGGGCCGCTCCCGTCAAGTGCGTTGTTGGCATCGACAGCACGTCCGTGCAGGTGGGCGGCCACTGATATGCCGCCGCCTAAGTGGCAGATGATCAGGTCTAAATCTTCGTAACGGGTATGCTGTTCACGCGCAAACCGACGGGCGATGGCCCGCTGGTTGAGCGCATGCCATATCGCATACTGGGGCAAGAGGGGCGAGCCGCTGATGCGGGCTTCGTCACACAGTTCGTCGACAACGCCTGGGTCGGCTATGTAGCTGCGGCATCCCGGAATGCCTTGTGCGATGTCATAGGCAATGAGACAGCCCAAGTCGCAGGCATGCTTGTGCAGTACCTGACGGATATCATCAAGCATCTGCTGGCTGACTTCATACACGCCGCTGGCCAAAGGCTTTGCCAAACCACCTCGACCGACGACGGCATCAAAGTCGAAAGGAATGTTCCGGGCCTCCAACTCTTTGACTACGACATTCTTGCGGAATGCAAACTGATCAGTCGCTTCGCGGAAAGGGGCGAGCTCTTCGGGTGTATGGATGATGTTTTCTACAAACTTTTCTTCCTCGTCCTCATAAACGGCGACTTTCGTCGAGGTGGAACCAGGATTAATAGCAAGGATCTTCATTGAATCGGCAATGGCTGTTAAAAGGTTTTATCTGATAATAAGTCATAGTGATTGACAGAAGTCAGTGATGGACACCGGCAGCATCAGGCATCGGCGGCAGACAGCATCCGGCAGGCAAGCGCAAGGCTCAGGAGCTTGGTGCGGGCACTGTCGCTGCGAGAAGGCAGCACGACCGGCACCTCCGTCCCTCTGAGGAGGCAGGCGATATCGGCACCTGCGAAGAGCGTGATCGACTTGTGGAAGATGTTGGCAGACTCGATGTCGGGGATCACGAGGGCGTCTGCCTCACCGGCGATGGGCGACAGGATGCCTTTCACATCCATGCTCTCACGGCTGCAGGAGGTCTTCAGGTCAAGCGGACCGTCTACGATGCACGGGCCGAAGTCGCCCTGCTGTGCCATGTCCTTGATCTCCTGAAAGCCGAGAACGAATGGGAAGTTCTTCGCGTCGGGCTTCTCCGAGCAGTGGATCAGCGATATCTTGGGGCACGCGATGCCCATACGGCGGCAGAAATCGGCCATGTATGCGACCTGCGCCACGCGTTGCTCGTGGGTGGGATGCGGTATGACGGCGGCATCCGTGTAATAAAGCAGGCGCGGATAATGCGGTATGCTCGCCACACCGAGATGTGTCAACACCTTTCCGGGCGAGAGGATTCCCGTCTCCTTATTCAAGATAGCGCGGAGGATCACATCACTTCCGACAAGGCCTTTCATCAAAATCTCAGCCTTGCCTTCACGCACGAGTTGCACACCAAAGGCAGCTGCAGCTGTAAGATCGGCCACTTCAAAGACAGTCACATGCTCCCGATGGGAATCAAACTTGGGATCCAAGGGATGACAGCACACGAGCAGCGCGTCGATGGCCTGCATCTCCAACGCGTGCAATACAGCTTCCTTGGTACGCTCATCATCAGGACAAACCACAGCCACCCGGCGTCTCCGCGGTTGGCACGACAGGTCTGTCAGCAAATCATTGAAATCATGAATGAATGTTTCCATATATCAGATTGTTTCTCGCAAAGGTAGAAAAATATTCCGTAATATGCCTCCCGCAGCATTAAAATAAACAAAAAATAACGGTTTCTCGGCCTATTTTCCTATCTTTGTCGTGTATGCAAGCAGCCGAGTACTATCATGCCGCCAGCGACGGAACGCTGACCTGCGATCTCTGTCCGCACCATTGCCATCTCCCGGAAGGCAGGAGGGGCGTCTGCGGCAGTCGCATCAACCAAGGAGGAAAGCTGTTCAGCGAGGCCTATGGACACCCGTGCGCCATCGCCGTAGACCCAATCGAGAAGAAGCCATTGGCACAGTTTCATCCCGGTTCAACATGTCTCTCGCTGTCGTGTACGGGATGTAACTTCCATTGTCTGAACTGCCAGAACCATGACATCTCACAGGTCAGGCCGGACGAGACGGGCTGTGCCGACTATGCGCCCGATGACATAATTCACCTCTATCGCAGGCTCCGCGCATCGGACTCACGGCTGCTGTCGATCGCCTATACCTACACAGAGCCGCTCACCTATATAGAATATGTGCGCGACATCAGCCGACTGGCCCATGCGGAGGGGATCTGCAACGTGCTCGTATCGGCCGGATACGTCTCGCCCAAACCGCTTGCCGACCTGCTGCCATATTTGGATGCGGCCAACATCGACCTGAAATCGTTTTCCGATGACATCTATCTGCGGGTCAGTGGCGGTCGGCTTCAGCCCGTCTTGGACACACTCCGGCAGATTCGCGACGCCGGTGTGTGGCTCGAAATCACCCACTTGATGATCCCGACCGTGAACGATGACATGGAGATGTTCCGTCAGATGTGCAGCTGGCTGGTGACGAATGGCTTCGCCCGATGCCCGCTCCATCTGACCCGTTTCTTCCCTGCCTATCGGCTGAAGACACTCCCACCTACGCCCATCAGTACGCTCCGCGCAGCCCGAACAATCGCGCGGGAGGAGGGAATGAAGCATGTCCTGCTCGGAAACGTGTGAACCGCAGCCTGCAGATCACAAACACAAAGGCGGCGCAGATCTTCCCGTGAAAGGGAGTCTGCGCCGCCTCGAATTTCGTCCGACCGTATACCGGACTGAGATTAATTATCGCTTCACGGTCTTCGACAGTTTGGAGGCCGACACACTCTTGACGGCCGACTTGGACGCAGCACTCTTCTTCGTTGTCGAAGTAGACTTGGAAGAAGACGCTCTTGATGTCGCTGCCTGATAATAAGTCATGGCCTGAGGCATCAGTTTCTGCAGTGCAGCGATGCGCTTCGTATCGGACGGGTGGTCTGAAAACAGGTCGCTGCTGTTGCTGTTGCCTGTTGAGGCGGCCATACGCTGCCAAAACGGAATGGCCACCTGCGGGTCATAGCCGGCCATAGCGGCAAAGATCAAACCCATGTAATCGGCTTCCGTCTCATTGTCCCGACTGTATTTCAGGTTCGCGAAGCTGAATCCCTGCTGTGCAATGGCACCTGCTAAACTACCGACAGAGCTCCCGGCTACGGCGCCGAGGATCTGTGAGCCGATCTGAGTGCCATACTGTTGGCGGATCTGCTTCGACATCTGCTCCGAGCTGTGCTTAGCTACGGCATGTGCAATCTCATGCCCGAGCACGATGGCCAGCGATGCTTCGTCCTTCGTGACAGGCAGCAGTCCTTCATAGACTACAATCTTCCCGCCGGGCATGCAGAATGCGTTGATGTTCTGATCTTTGACAAGATTGAACTCCCAACTGAAATTCTTCACTTCATTGGCCATGCCATTGGAGGACAGATAGGTCTCAACAGCGGTTGCCAAACGCTGTCCGACACGCTTCACCATGGCTGTATTCGCCGCATCGGTCGAAGCCTTAGCCGACTTCATATACTTGGTATACTCCTCCTTACTCAATGACAACACTTGCTCGTCAGACACAAGCAGGGTGTGTTTACGCCCTGTGATGGGTACCGTCGACGTGGTTCCGCAAGCAGTGAGCATGGCCACTACGAACACCGCCAACATGATTTTTGCTTTCCTCATATTTGTTTTTGATTATTTTAAGTCCTATTTTGGATTGATTACTTTTCCAATCAGCAAAGTTAATAAAATTCTTCGTACGGGGCTTCTTTTAACATATTATTTTGCAAAAAAGCCGCAGAATATGACCCAAACAACATCCGAAGGTGAACAAAAGGCCCAAAATGAGTACACCCCAGAACTTTACACGTCCATACAGAAACAAGCTAAGCAATCATGAAAAGACTTCTTTTGAAACTCATCTTGTCAGCGCTGCCTGTCCTTAGTGTAGCTGCCCAGCAAGCAAAACCATTCGTCAAGGACTTCAAATACTTCTTTTCGACTGCCAATTATGACGAAAATCTGGTTCCCGCCTATACGCTTCCCAACCCGCTGTTGTGCATGGACGGATCAAGGGTGACGACACGCGAGGAGTGGGAAAACAAGCGGAGGCCGGAACTGATGCGGCTGATCACGACGTATATGTATGGCCATGCGCCCGTCTTGAGCCATCCCTTGCTATGGAGCGTCGATACTGTCAATACGAAAGCGCTGAAAGGTCTGTGCACAAGAAAAGTCATCACGATCCACCTGACCGATCGGACGGACGGCCCGGTGATGCACTTGCAGCTCTTCATCCCTAACAAGCCGAAAGACCGCGTTCCTGCTATCCTCGGCATATCCTTCTCCCCCAACAGCAGCATCCCAAAGGCTAAGGAGTGGCAATTACGGCGTGTGCTCGATCAAGGTTATGCACTTGCGACTTTCCATTATACCGAAGTGGCGCCCGACAAGGCAAATACGACACTGGCGTATGATCATGGGCTCATGCCATATTATTACCGCAGGGGCCAGACTTATCCAGATCCGGACCAGTGGGGCACCATTGCAGTCTGGGCATGGGCCGCAAGCAGGGCGATGGATTACCTGCAGACGGATGACCGGATCAATCCCCGGCAGGTCGCAATCATGGGGCATTCGCGGCTCGGAAAGACAGCCTTGTGGGCCGGTGCCACTGATGAGCGGTTTGCTGTCGTGCTTCCCGTCAACTCAGGATGCTGTGGGGCGGCGCTCTCGAAACGGAAAGTAGGAGAACGGGTCGAATCCATCAACACGATCATGCCATACTGGTTCTGCAACAACTACAAGCAATTCTCAGACCGGGAACAATACATGCCGTTCGACCAACATGAGGTCATCGCGCTCTGCGCACCGCGTCCGGTCTACATAGCCAGTGCGGAAGAAGACAACTGGAGTGATCAGCGGGGCGAGTTCTTAGGTGCCAAGGGAGCTGAACCTGTATATGCCCTCTATGGCGAAGCAGGCATCGGGATAGACCGGATGCCTCCTGTGGACGTACCGTACAATAAAGGTTTCATCGCCTATCATATCCGCAAGGGAGCGCATGCAGTACTTGAATATGACTGGGAGCAGTTCTTCATCTTTATGGATCGCTTCTTCAAGCGAGGCAACTGACGATTTCCGGAAAATAAAAAGGATTTATCTGCCAAAAACATTTTGAATATGGGGAGAATATTATTGTGCGTTTTCCTGCTGTCAGCTGTACTCTGCGCAAAGAGCGAAGATACGTTGTCCATCACGCTCGACGATCAGGCAGCAGGGCCATTCATCGCCGATGACTATCTCGGACTGAGCTATGAGACCCGTGCGTTGATACCTGACGCAGGCGGAAAGCATTATTTCAGTCCGTCCAATGAAACGCTTATCCGGATGTTCCGACTGCTTGGGATCAAGAGTCTGCGCATCGGTGGCAACTCTGCAGACGTGAAAGGCGGCCCGATTCCCTCACTTCAAGACATCGACGAGCTGTTCTCCTTTGCCCGAAAAGCAGGAGTAAAGGTCATCTACAGCGTGCGGCTGGCTGACGGGGACGCAGACTCCGCAGCCCGCACAGCAGGCCACATCTGGAACAACTATCGTGCTCAGCTCGCCTATTTTGCCATTGGAAACGAGCCAAGTTACTACAAAGACTACGAGCGGATGATGAAACCGCGCTACGAGAAGATCCTTTCGGCCATGCTGAAAGCCGCATCCGGGGCCGTCTTCTGTGGTCCGGATGACAACCCGAATCCATCTCTGGGTGCCAAACTGATGCGCGATTTCGGGCCGGCAGCTGGCGGGCCGCTCCGCTTGGTGTCCCTTCACAGCTATCCGGCCGGATGCTCTTACCGGAACCCATTCAAGATCAAGACGCTCCAGGAGTTGATTCCGTTTGATCCGAAAGACCGCGCCCGCTATCTGTTATCGGATTCCCTGACGCAGGAATACAGCAAGATCTATCGCCAGATGGAACCTGTCATCAGCCGATATCCATACCGGCTGACCGAGACCAACAGTCTCTGGTACAGCGGACTGAATGGAGCGAGCAATGCGTATGCGGCTGCCATCTGGGGCGTAGACTATCTGTTCCAATGGGCTATGCGCAATAACAGCGGCATGAACTTCCATACCGGAGACCACGTCGGCGGACAGTCGATGCCGGCCTACTATGCCGCCTTTGTCAGTAATGATCGCCACGGATTCGACGTCCGTCCGCTCAGTTATGCCCTGAAAACGTTCCAGATCGGCGGACAGGGCAAAAGAATGATCGGCACAACGATGGGCTGTGCTGACCGGAAGATCACGGCTTATGCGACGAAGGATCACTTTGGCTTCGTCTATCTGACCATCATCAACAAGAATCACGATGCTGCGGATGCACCATCCGTACCGGTCTGCATTCGCTTGAATGACCAACGGGCACCGATCTACAGTGCGGAGTATATGACGCTGAGCCAGTCGGACGCCGACATCTATGCCCTCGGCGGGCTTCATTTGGGACAGGATTCGATCAGAGAAGACGGGACTTGGAATGGCAAGTGGACAAAGATGGAAATCGAGAAGGGCACTGTCAATTATCTCTCGGCACGCGCTTCCGTAACCATCATTAAACTCTGTGTCGGCCATACCTATACTGTCGACAGCAGCCGGGAGCCTATGCAGCAAGGAAAGTATAAAACCGACTGGGCCTCTCTCAAGCAGTATGAGGTCCCCCAATGGTTTCAGGATGCCAAATTTGGCATCTGGGCACACTGGGGACCACAAAGCGTGCCGGAGTATGGGGATTGGTACGCGACCTGGATGTATAACTATGGATCGCGCGAAAACAAGTACCATGTGAGTCATTACGGGCATCCGTCGCAGGTGGGATTCAAGGATCTCATTCCGAAATGGACCGTCCGGAACTGGGATCCTGACCGCCTGATCAAGCTGTACAAACGTGCCGGAGCGCAGTATTTTGTCACTTTGGCCAACCATCATGACAACTTCGACCTTTGGGACAGCAAGTATCATTCGTGGAACGCTGTCAATCTCGGGCCTCACAGGAATATTGTGGCGGAATGGGAAGCGGCTTCCCGCCGCAACGGACTACGGTTTGGGGTGAGCATTCATGCCTCCCGGGCATGGGAGTGGTATGATTCGACCTTGGGATCTGATCCCGACGGCCCGATGAAAGGCGTCCCCTACGATGGCTGTCAGACCAAGGAGGACGGTAAAGACAAATGGTGGAATGGCTACGATCCACAGGTGCTCTATGCCCGGGGACATGCCGTGAGCGGCAGCGGATATACGGATAAGAACGGCATTTCAACCTCCATCCCCGACTCTTCGTGGATTGAGGGCTATTATGACCGCACCCTCGATCTCATCAACCGATACAAGCCCGACCTCGTCTACTTTGATGACACGGTGCTTCCGCTATGGTCTGTCAGCGATGCAGGACTGAAGATCGCCGCACATTATTACAATAAGAACATGCAATGGCATGATGGTCGGGAAGAAGGGGTGATCACCTCGAAGGGACTGAACGCCGAACAGGAAGACTGTCTCGTGAGGGACGTGGAGCGCGGAGCACTCAATGAGCTGCACCCCACCACATGGCAGACCTGCACCTGTTTAGGCTCCTGGCACTATGACCGTACCCGATTCACGAAGAACACCTATAAAACGGCCTTGCGGGTCGTGCGTATGCTGGCCGACATTGTCAGCAAGAACGGCAACCTCCTGCTCAGTGTGCCGATCCGGGCTGATGGCTCCCTCGACGAGAGAGAAGAGGCGATCCTCGACAGCATCGCTGACTGGATGGCCGTAAACAAGGAGTGCATCTTCGGCGCTCACCCATGGAGGCAGTATGGCGAGGGGCCTGACGCGGATGAAGCCACGAGGTTGGCCAACGCCATGGGATTCAATGAGACGAAGAAGGAATATACACCGCGTGACATGCGATTCACGCAAAAGGGCGACGCCATTTATGTCATCCTCTTCAAGAGACCTGATGACGGCCGGATATTGGTCAAGTCTCTGGCTGACGAAAGGCGCATCCGACGCGTCGAACTGCTGGGTACGGGCCGTCTGCCTTACCGCTGTGATGCGTCCGGACTAAGGGTGACCTTGCCGGAGAGCGACCGTATCGTCCCCGTGCTCAAGGTCTTCATGCGATAGATCAGCTATTGGTGACCTCGACAATCTTGGTCGGACCCAAGTCCTTGTTGCGTCTGTTGGTCACGGTAACGACAGCCTGGGCCAGATTGATGAATGCCTGTCCGGTAGCCTTGTCGGTATGGAGGGCGGCCGGTTCGCCTGCATCGCCGCTCTCGCAGATGCTCTGCACGATCGGGATCTGTGCCAGCAGCGGGCAGTCCATTTCCTTGGCGAGGTTCTTGCAGCCGTCCTTTCCGAAAAGATAATACTTGTTTTCGGGAAGCTCGGCGGGCGTAAACCAAGCCATGTTTTCCACCAGTCCGAGGATCGGAACATTCACCTTGTCGTTCCGATACATGTCTATACCCTTGCGGGCATCAGCCAATGCCACCTTCTGAGGTGTCGAAACGATGATCGCGCCGGTGATGGAAAGGGTCTGGAGCAATGTCAGATGGATATCGGAGGTGCCGGGAGGCGTATCGAGAATAAAGAAATCGAGCTCGCCCCAGTCCGCATCGGCGATGAGTTGCTTCAATGCAGAAGTTGCCATTGCCCCCCGCCAGAGCGTCGCTGTGTCGGGATTGACGAAGAAGCCGATGGAAAGCAGCTTCACGCCATATTTCTCTATCGGTTCGATCAGGTCGCGCCCGTCCTTATGGACGCTGTAAGGGCGCTCGTCTTCTACGCCAAACATCTTCGGCATGGACGGTCCGAAGATGTCCGTGTCCAACAGTCCGACCTTGTAACCGAGCATGGACAGCGCGATCGCAAGATTGGCCGAGACGGTCGACTTGCCCACGCCGCCCTTGCCGGAACTGACGGCAATGACGTTCTTCACTTGCGGCAGGAGCTTGCCGACCTCAGGTCTGGGAGCCGACTTGAATTCGGTTGCGATCTCCACTTCAACCTCCTTGCCGAGCTGGTAATGGATGGCGGCTTCGGCAGACTTGACGGTCGACTTGAGGAAAGGATCCGTCTCGCGCGGGAAGATGAGCGTGAAGCGCACCTTCATGCCGTCGATGCGGATGTCATCGGCTACCATCTCGCTCTCCACGAGACTCTTCTTCGTACCAGGATAGATGACTGTCGCCAGCACATCCGTGATCAATTTGGGATATAGTGTCATGATCTGATTCGTTTTGATGGGTTTGATCTTTATTGCAAATGTACGCATAATCCGATGAAAACACAAATTCAGGACGGATTATTTCTATATCTCGCCGATTTTATCTACATTTGCAGTGTATTATTCAAATCACCTTCTGATAAATGAGAACCAAACTACTTTCATTCCTGACCTTTCTCGTGGCTCTCCCGCTGACGGCCTCCGCAGGCAACGTCATATGGTACAACGGGCACGGAGCCGTCACTTACACGACCCAAAAGAACTACGCTCCCGTGGTGGGCATTGCCCTGCAGCTTTTCGAGACCGACATGAAGGCTGTCACAGGACACAAGGCCGAGAGCCGAAGCAACGGCCACATCGAGATTTATCAGCTTGATATGCTGGACAACAAGGAGTTCAGCCGGCTCGAGCAACATCACCTCCCGCTCAACAGCTTCATCACCAAGAAGGACGCATTCTATATCTGCACGGACAACGGAAAGATCATTGTCGCAGGCAGCAATGCACGCGGCACAGCCTATGGGATATTGGAACTCTCCCGCCTGGCGGGCGTCTCGCCCTGGATCTGGTGGGGTGACGTGAAGCCGGAGCGCAAACGCGAGCTGGCCATCGACGAGAACTTCCGGTCGCTGCAGATTCCTTCGGTCGAATACCGGGGCATCTTCATCAACGACGAAGACTGGAGCACGCGCGTCTGGGCGCACAAGACCATGGAACCCAACCTGCCCCAAGGCACCATCGGACCACGCACCTACGCCCAGATCTTCTCACTGCTGCTCCGCCTGAAGGCCAACACCGTCTGGCCCGCCATGCACGAAGGGACGAAGGCTTTCTTTGCCGTGAAGGGCAATAAGGAGATCGCCGACAAGTTCGACATCTATGTCGGCACCTCCCACTGTGAGCCTCTGCTGCGCAACAATGTGGCTGAATGGGATCACAAAGTGCAGGGGGCGTACAACTATCTGACCAACCGCGAGGCCGTGGAGAACTACTGGACCGAGCGCGTCATCGAGACATCCGACATGGATGCGCTCTATACGATCGGCATGCGGGGCATCCACGACGGACCCATGGAGGGCGTCAAGACGCTCGGCGAACAGACAACGTGGCTGCAGAAGGTGATCGACAGCCAGCGGAAGATTCTCTCGAAGCACATCAACAAGGATATCCGGCAGATCCCGCAGGTATTCATTCCCTATAAGGAAGTGCTGCAGGTCTATGAGAACGGACTGCGTGTGCCCGACGATGTGATGCTCATGTGGTGCGACGACAACTATGGATACATGACGCGTCTGTCGGATGCAGAACAGCAGAAACGCAGCGGAGGAGGCGGCGTCTACTATCACCTGAGCTACTGGGGACGGCCTCACGACTATCTGTGGCTGACCACCACACAGCCCGGACTGCTCTACAACGAGATGCGGACGGCCTACGACCACAATGCACGGCGGCTCTGGATCGCCAACGTGCACGATCCGAAGGTGGCCGCCTATGATCTTTCGCTTTTCCTGGACATGGCTTGGAACATCGACTGCGTCAACGCCAGCACCCTCCAGGATCATCTCCGAGGATGGCTGACCCAGCAGTTCGGCGAGACCGCAGGCAAGCGCCTGCTGCCGGTGATGACCCGTTTCTATCATCTGACGGGGATCCGCAAGCCCGAATTCATGGGCTGGAGCCAGGTCGAACTGGATAAGAAGAAATACGAACGGGGGCTCTCTCCCGCCGGCGACACGGAGTTCAACCCCGACGCCTTCGGCAATGAGCTGGAACGATATCTGAATGATTACCGTCAGTTGGGCCAGCAGGTGGAGGAGATCAGGCAGTCCGTCCGCCCCGAACTGCATGATGCTTACTTTGCCGCCATCGAATACCCTGTGCGCGCCGCGGGCTATATGGCCACGAAACAGCTGCAGGCGCAAGAGGCCAGACACATCGCCCGACCCTCCTCATTCCATCATGACGAGGAGGCATTAGAGCCGGCCGTGAAGAGCCTGAAGGCCTACCGGGCGCTCAAGACGCTCACTGAGCAATACAACGAGATGGCAAATGGGAAGTGGAAAGGCCTCATGGACTATCAGCCGCGCGGACTTCCCGTCTTCGCAGTTCCCAATCTCCCGGGCGTGCTGAGCGATGAAGAGATCCGCAAATACGGCAATGAGCAGCCGGTGCAGGCACCGCTCAACACGAAGGGCGTCATCGTGCGCAATGCCTGCGACTACACGTTCGCATCGCGGGGAGCCACACCAGTGGAGATGTTAGGCCACAGCATGAAAGCCGTTGCGCTGCCGAAAGGCGGTTCGCTGACCTACTCCTTCCGCTCCACACAGGACGGACAGGCGATGCTCAACGTAGCCGTGATCCCGACGCAGGCCAACGACAAGGGCGACATACGATTTTCCGTGAGCATTGACGGGGCCGAACCGACGGTCTATACGATCAAGGAGCCGTTCCGATCCGAGCAATGGAAGCGCAACGTACTGCGCGGGCAGGCTGTACGCCAGTTGCCCGTACGCATGACGAGCGGCAGTCATAAGCTCGTGATCCAAGCCTTGGACGACCACATCATCGTCGATCAATGGATGATTGATTTCGCACCCGACCGGCCTTTCTACGTCTTTCCCGTGAAGCCGGCGCTCTGAGTGGCGGCGGCATCCTATCGCGCCGTCGTCTTCCCACTGCGCTTCGGGCGGTGGTAGCTGCGGTATTCGTCCAACGGAATATCCACTTCCGGCTCCTGCAGATCACCGGTCTGCGGAAGCCGGAATTTCATATACCGGATGTTGAACCCGCGCTCCATCCACATCGCTTCGTAATAGGTCTGGATAGAGAGAATGGTGCGCGTCGCCTCGTCGATGCCTTCCGCATGATAAAGGTCTTCGGTGCGGAAGATCAAGGGCAGGCTGTTGCGCTCCACCATGCACGTGGTATAGGTGAAAAGAAAATTGGAATCGGTCTTGAGATGGATCAGTCCGCCATCGACTAAGAAATGGCGGTAGCGCTCCATGAAATAAGTGCTCGTGAGCCGTTTGTGGGCATTCTTCATCCGTGGGTCTGAAAACGTGAGCCAGATCTGGTCCACCTCGCCCGCCACGAAAAACCGGTCGATGATCTCGATGTTGGTCCGCAGGAAGGCCACATTCGTCAACCCCTCCTCCAAGGCCTGCTTGGCGCCGGTCCACATGCGCGCTCCCTTGATGTCCACCCCGATGAAGTTCATCTCCGGAAACAGCCTTGCCAGCCCGACGGTGTATTCACCTTTGCCGCATCCAAGTTCAAGGACAATCGGATTCCGGTTGCCGAAATAGTGCTCACACCAGTGCCCTTTCATCTCGAAAGGCACCTGCTCCAACACGGAGAACGGATACTGGAAGACGTTGCGGAAGGTCTCCATCTCTGCAAACTTAGCTAATTTCCCTTTGCCCATATCATTGCTTTTGCCTGCAAAGGTAACGGAAAAAACAGAGATATGCAAGTCCCCGACCGCTTTTTAGCCACCGATGCCGATACCTGACCCTGCCACCGGTGCATCCGCCTCTTCCGTCCCCCACCTCGTCACCCGTCAGATCCGACCAATTTTAGACATCTCACACAACTTCCTATGTACCAACACGATACACGACTTTCGGCATCCGGTTTTCCGATCTCAATCTGATGCCTCGCCCAGAGCATAGCTTTCGGCCGTCGAAAGCTATGCTTTGGGCGGCCAAGAGCTATCATATGGAGGCCCGAAAGCATAGCTCTGCGCGGGCCGCATGTATCACATGCTTTTTTCGCACGTTTCTCGCGTTCGAAACGGAGCATCCGAATACGCAGACAGCCTGAATCCTTCGTCGGATTCAGGCTGCCGTTCTGATGGTTGCATCGGGATGGGATCAGTCGATGACGACGGTGGTCCAGCCGTGCTTGTCTTCCACTGTGCCATACTGAATGCCGCGCAGTGTGTTGTATAGTTTTGTCGACCAGGGGCCCGGCTTGTCACCGAAGTCGTACACTTTCCCCGTATCCAAGTCATCGAGATGAGAGATCGGCGAGATCACCGCAGCTGTTCCGCAGGCACCGGCTTCCTCGAATGTCTCGAGCTCCTCTTCCGGTATCGGGCGGCGTTCGACCTTCATGCCGAGGTCTTCAGCGATCTGCATGAGGCTCTTGTTGGTGATCGAGGGCAGGATCGACGTTGATTTCGGGGTGACATAGGTATTGTTTTTGATGCCGAAGAAATTAGCTGCGCCGCACTCGTCGACATACTTCTTCTCCTTCGAATCCAAATAGAACTCGCTCGCATAGCCCTTTTCGTGGGCGAGGGCATTAGCCTTCAGCGAAGCGGCATAGTTGCCGCCCACCTTATAGATGCCCGTTCCCAATGGAGCGGCGCGGTCATAATCGCGGATGATGACATACGGATTGCTGGAGAATCCGCCCTTGAAATAAGGACCCACAGGGGTCACGAAGATGAGGAACATATAGTCTTTGGCAGGATGAACGCCTACCTGCGCGCTCATCCCGAGCAGCAAGGGGCGGATGTAGAGTGTTGCTCCACTCTCGTAAGTCGGGATGTATTCCTGGTTCAGACGCACCACTTTCCTGACCATTTCCGTAAACAGTTCGGTCGGCACTTCAGGCATCATGATACCCCGGCAGGTGCTTTGCAGACGGGCGGCATTCTCTTCCATGCGAAACACTCTCACCTTGCCGTCCGGACAGCGATAGGCTTTCAGCCCCTCAAACGCTTCCTGACCATAGTGCAAACAGGTAGCTGCCATGTGCATGTTCAGATACTCATCCGAACTCACTTCAATCTCTCCCCACTTACCTTCACGATAATAACAACGAACATTGTAATCTGTCGGCATATATCCAAACGACAGATTGGACCAATCTATATCCTTCATAAGCATCTAATTTGTGGATTAAATTATCATCACAGGCAAAAGTACGAATATTTATCGTTATCTCCAACTATTCCCGGATGAATTTGCTGAAAATCACTGATCGGCCAGTATGCGCCTGATCTCCTCGTCCGTCTTGGTCAGACGGTCCTTGCATTGCTTGATCAGTTGCTTCGCCTTCTTGAGCTTCGCGCTCATCTGGTCGATGTCGAGTTCATCGTTTTCCATCTGCCGGACAATCTCTTCCAACTGTCTGACGGCTTCTTCGTATTTCACTTCCATGATCACTGGCTGCTTTGTTGATTATTTCACCTCTTTTATAATAGACAGGGTCGAACCCCGTTCATACCTTGTTTCGATCTCGTCGCCGGGTTTGAGTGCCTTCGGGTCATGCACGGCGTGGCCGTCTTTAAGCGTGATCGAATAGCCCCGACACAGCAGGAGCGACGGATCAAGGGCACGTGCGCGCTGTTCCAACAGTTCGATCCGGTGACGCTCATTCACGATCCGTCGGCCGGACAGCTGACGGAAATCGCTCCCGAACGTCGCCAATCGCCCGCCCGCATCATGCAGCCGCTGCCGCATCCGCAGGCATAAATCACTGAAAAGATGGTCCAACCGGCTTCCCTGCCTGACCCTGTGCAAAGAAAAAAGCCTTGGTATGTCCGCGCTGAGATGGCCGAGTCGCAGCTTCTCAAGATCCATCCGGTGGCTCACGTAGCCCACAATCTCGTCCTGGGCATCCTGTATCCGCTGATGGACAAGTGACAGATGGTCGATCAGGAAACCTGCTGCGGCCGTCGGCGTCTTTACCCTTGTGTGCGCCACAAGGTCGAGCACGCTCTCGTCCCGGTCGTGTCCGATGCCCGTAATGATCGGTATCGGGAAGTTGGCAACGTTCTCCGCCAGCTCCAACGTGTCAAAACCGCTCAGGTCGCTCGTGGCTCCGCCGCCGCGGATGATGACCACCGCATCAAAGTCATCTGCGTTCCGGTTGATCCGGTCCAATGCTGCGATCACACTGTCACTAACCGCTTCGCCCTGCATGACAGCCGGGAAGAGCTTCGGATAGAACACGAAGCCGGCGCCGTTGTTGGCCAATTGGTTACAGAAATCGCCGTAACCGGCTGCCTGCTCGCTTGAAATGACGGCGATGCGCTGGGCAAACAGCGGAAGTTCCAGCTCATGCTGGAGATCGAAGACCCCTTCTTCCTTCAGCTGGCGGATGATCTCCATGCGCTTCCGGGCCATGTCGCCCATGGTGAAAGTGGGATCGATGTCGGTCACGATCCATGAGAATCCGTAGGCCTCATGAAAGTCGGCATAGACCCGGAGCATCACTTTCAGCCCCGGCCGGAACGTCTGTCCCGTGACCGTCTCAAAGTGACGGCGGATCAAGAGCCATTTGTTCTTCCAGCATTTTGCCGATGCTTTCGCGACCAGAACATTGCTCCGCCCGTCTTTCTGCACCAATTCCATATAGCAGTGACCACGCACTTCGCGAGCCTCCGACAGCTCTGCCTCGACCCAATATTCATCGGGCAGATCGGCCTCAAGGGTCATCCGCACCATCGAATTGAGTTCGTACAGCGTCAGTGCATGTTCCATCTCATCGCTCCTTTTTACCCATCTGGTAGGCCTTCCAGAAATCTGGAACACCGTAACCCATGATGTTATCGGGGTATTCATACTGGCTTGAGGAACGCTTGATCACATCGATCAGCTCCCGGACAGTCATCTCGGGAAGCGCCTGCCAGAGACATGCGGCCAATCCGGAGATCAGCGGCGCTGAGAACGAAGTGCCCATATCGTTGATGACCGAGCCTCTGCCTGACAGCACCGCAACAGGGTTTCCGGGGGCCATGACGTCAGGTTTGACCCGCCCGTCTGCCGTCGGTCCGACCGAGCTGAACGCCATATTGAGGCCGTTGCTGCCTATGGAGCCGACGGCAATGATGTCTTTCGCGTCGGCTGGGAAATTGATCTTCTTCCAAGTCCCCATGCCTTCGTTGCCGGCACTGCATACCAGCAGGATGCCCTTATCGGCCAGCATGGATGCCGTGCGGGAGATCAAGGCGTGGCGGCCGTCGAGGTATCGGTAGGCGTAATTGGTCTTCTTGTCGTCATAGTCGTGATAACCGAGGGAGGAATTGATGATGTCCACACCGGCCGAATCCGCATACTCGGCGGCCGAAGCCCAGTAATCCTCCTCCGCGGAGCTCTCTGACTGGTAGTCCTCAGAGCGCAGGAGGAGATAGGAAGCCTTTGATGCGGTACCGACATAGACATTCGGTATCTCGACGGCCATCGTCGAGAGGACCATCGTGCCATGGTCTATCTCCTGGAAAATGCTGGCTGACGGAGGGTACACAAAATTGCGGAAGCCGGCATAACTGACGGATCCCAAGGCCGGAATCTTATCAACATTCATGAAGCCGCCATCCAAGACGGCGATCAGCATGCCGTTTCCCCGGAAACCGGAGTCGTGAAGTCGGATGCCGTTGAGGCGCTCGATCTGCTTCTTGGTGATGCCGTAAGGATCGGAAGGGATCGTGTCCCAATGATTGAAAGCTTCGCGGAACTTGGACCGGCGCGGAGCTTCGATTGAGTCGGGGGAGGTGAACACGAGGGTCACCTTGCCCACGAAGGGCAACTGCTGCAACCCGACGGCCCTTTCGGAGGATGTGCTTCGGACGAGCACCGTATTGTTCCACTTGCTCCGGGCGACAATTTCCACATGCCTGTCAGCGATCTGTCGCAGATACGAAGGAGACAAAGGCAGGTCGGTGGAGTCGACGGCGAGATGCTGACGGCGACGCCTTTCGATCGCCCGGGACGACAGGAACAGCTCGGGATGGTCAAGGGTGTAGGGGGTGCCCGACTTGTCTTTCAGTTCGAGACGGAAGAAATAAGACTTCCCCCCGGGATAGGAGACTTTCACTGGTCTGTCCATCCGCGCTCCCGCATGCGCCGTCTGCGCGAAGAGCAGGAACCATCCCAAAAGTAAATACAGATGCATCGGGCTATCTAAATTAAAGCATACAAAATTACAGCTTATTCCTCTAAAAACCAAATTCTCTCCATATTTTTTGCCCGTCCGCCGACTGAAGTCAAATTATTTTCGTACTTTTGCATGGATAAATTATTGATGAATGGATAATAAACAAGCGACGCTTGAGTTGGGCACCCTCCCTGTGGGAAAACTGCTCTGGCGGTATGCACTGCCTGCAATCATCGCCATGTCGGCGGCCTCCTTATACAACATCATCGACCGGGTATTCATCGGACAGGTCGTAGGACCGTTGGCCATATCCGGATTGGCCATTACGTTCCCGTTCATGAATCTCTCCGGGGCTTTCGGAGCTGCCGTGGGCATCGGCGCCTCAACCGCCATCTCGGTCCGACTGGGCCAGCGCGACTACGACGGAGCGGAGCGGATCCTCGGCAACACAATCACGCTGAACCTCATTATCGGCTTCTGCTTCGCAGCCATCTGCCTCACCTTCCTCGACCCCATCCTCCGTTTCTTTGGCGCAAGTGACGCCACCATCCCCTACGCACGTGACTTCATGCAGGTGATCCTGCTCGGCAACATGGTCACGCACATGTACTTCGGCATGAACGCAGTGCTGCGCGCCGCCTCCAAGCCCAAGCAAGCGATGATCGCAACCGTATTCACCGTGGTGATGAACATATTGCTCGACGTGGTCTTCATATGGTGGTGGCATTGGGGAATACGCGGCGCAGCGTTCGCCACAGTGCTCTCCCAGATCCTCGCCCTCATCTATCAGATGCACCTGTTCAGCAACAAGGACGAGCTGCTTCACCTCAAGCGCGGCATCTACAGGCTGCACGCCGACCTCGTGAAGAATATCATCGGCATCGGCATCAGCCCCTTCCTGATGAACGTCTGTGCCTGTATCATCGTCATCTTCATGAACAATCAGTTCGTCAGATATGGCGGCGACCTGAGCGTGGGATCATATGGCATCGCCAATGGTATAGCAACCGTGTTTGTCATGTTCGTGATGGGCATCAACCAGGGCATGCAGCCGATTGCCGGATACAACTACGGCAGCCAGCAGACGGACCGCGTCCTGCGGGTCATGAAGCTGTCCGTCCTCGCCGCGACGGCCATCATGACGACCGGCTGGGCCATCGGCATGTTCCTCCCCTACTATTGTGCGCGCCTCTTTACCACCGACGCCACGCTCATCGAACTGTCCATCAAGGCCATCCGCATCAACATGCTGCTCTTCCCGATCATAGGCTATCAGATGGTCGTCACCAATTTCTTCCAGTGCATCGGCAAAGTAAAGATAAGCATATTCCTGTCACTCTCGCGACAGCTACTGTTCCTCTTGCCGCTCCTCGCCGTGCTTCCGTCCTTCTTCGGGGTTGACGGCGTGTGGTATGCACTGCCCGTTTCCGACCTCACGGCAGCCATCGTGGCCGCCTGGGTGATGATGGTCTATATGCGAAAGTTCAACTATCAAACCAACATACAGCCCCATGAATGATCAAAGGCTCATCATCAACATCGGCCGCCAGATAGGAAGCGGCGGACGGGTCATCGCTCAGATGCTCGCCAAAGATTTCAAATGCCGGTTCTATGACAGGGAACTGCTCAACTTAGCCGCGAAGGAAAGCGGCTTCAGCGAGAAGTTCTTCGAGCAGAACGATGAGCAGAAAGGCTTCTTCAAGTCGCTCTTTCACGCCCACGTGCCGCTGCTCGGAGAATGCAACTTCTACAACAACGACTTCTCGCAGGAAAGCCTTTACAAGTTCCAATGTGACGCGATCCGCAAGGCCGCCAATGAAACGAACTGCGTATTCGTAGGACGCACGGCCGACTATGTGCTGCGCGACAGGCGCGACACCGTCAATCTCTTCATCACAGCCGATATGGATGACCGCATCAGCCACGTCTGCAAGCGCCACCAGTGCGACCCGATCACGGCCAAGAAACTCATCATCCACGGCGAGAGTGAGCGCTCCTCCTATTACAACTACTACACCGGGAAGCGCTGGGGACATAGCGAAAGCTACGACCTTTGCATCAACTCGTCAGTCCTCGGCATCGAAGAGACCGAGCGGTTTATCGTCGCTTTCATCAACAAAAAATTCGGTTTCGAATAGCATACCTGTCATGCGGTCTGCGCGGAGCTATGCTTTGGAGCCTCCATATGATAGCTTTGGGCGGCCAAAAGCATAGCTCCGGAGGCCCCAAAGCATAGCTCTGCGGAGACCATACGAAACACCTTGAAAATCAACATATTACAAATGGCAAAACGAATCGGCATCATCAGCGACACGCATGCGTATTGGGACGACCGTTACATGGACTATCTGGACGGCTGTGATGAGGTCTGGCACGCCGGCGACATTGGCTCCACGGAGCTGGCCGACCGCTTTGAGGCCATGCGGCCACGCTTCCGGGCCGTCTGCGGAAACTGCGACGGCTACGACCTCCGCGCACGTTACCGGGAGCTGCTGCGCTTCCGTTGCGAGGACTCAGACGTGCTCATCAAGCACATCGGCGGCTATCCGGGACACTATGACCCATCCATCCGCGGCCTCATCTACGCTTCCCCACCCCAGCTCTTCATCTCGGGCCACTCGCATATACTCAAAGTGCAGTTCGATAAGACGCTCAATCTGCTTCACATCAACCCCGGGGCGGCAGGCCTCCAGGGATGGCACCGCGACCGGACACTGGTCCGACTGACCATCGAAGGCAATAAATTCACCGATTGCGAAGTTATTACATTAGGAACAAAGACGACAAACCGTAATCATGAACAGGAATAAAGCCTTCTCGCTGTGGGGCACCATCGAGGCCGTGATCATGATCGCCCTCATCGTGGCGTGGATCTCCCATGTCATCAGCCTCACCACGTTCATAGCCTGTATGATCATCGTGGGAGCCATATCCACAGCATGCCTCGTCCACATTGTCAGGCGCTACCCGCCGGAGAACGAACAATAAGCAATAAAATACACAACGACATGAAAACCTATCTTGTCACAGGAGCAGCCGGATTCATCGGCTCCAACTTCATCAAGTATCTCCTCCACAGGAAATATCAGCATCAGGACATCCGCATCATCGTGCTCGATGCCCTCACCTATGCAGGCAACCTCGGCACCATCAAGGATGACATCGACGGCAGCCGGTGCATCTTCGTCAAGGGCGACATCCGTGACCGCGAGCTCGTCGACAGGCTTTTCGCAGAGCATGACATCGACTATGTGGTCAACTTTGCGGCCGAGAGCCACGTCGACAGGTCCATCGAGGACCCGCAGCTCTTCCTCTCTGTCAACATCTTAGGCACGCAGAACCTGCTCGAAGCAGCACGCAGGGCATGGGTGACAGGCAAGGACGCACAGGGCTATCCTACATGGAAGCCCGGACGCAGATTCCATCAGGTGTCAACCGACGAGGTCTACGGATCGCTCGGAGCCGAGGGCTACTTCACCGAGCTGACGCCCGTCTGCCCGCATAGTCCCTACTCCGCCTCCAAGACCAGCGCCGACCACTTCGTCCTGGCCTATCATGACACCTACCATATGCCGGTCTCCATCACCCGCTGCAGCAACAACTACGGCCCCTATCACTTCCCCGAGAAGCTCATTCCGCTCATCATCAACAACATCCTGGCAGGCAAGTCGCTGCCCGTCTACGGTGAAGGGCTCAACGTGCGCGACTGGCTTTACGTCGACGATCACTGCAAGGCCATCGACCTTGTGGTGCGGGAAGGACGCGAAGGAGAAATATATAATGTAGGCGGACACAATGAAATGACCAACATCGACATTGTTCGGCTGACCATACGGACCATCCATGACATGATGGAAACGGACAAGAACCTCCGCCGCGTGCTCAAGAAGCAGGAGACGGATGCCGACGGAGACATCCGCATCGACTGGATCAACGACAGCCTCATCACCCATGTACCCGACCGGCTTGGCCACGATGCACGCTACGCCATTGACCCCACGAAGATCAAGAACGAACTGGGCTGGTATCCGGAGACTCGCTTCGCCGACGGCATCGTGAAGACCATCAGCTGGAATCTCGAACATCAGCAGTGGATTGAAGAAGTCACTTCGGGCGATTATCAGAAGTACTACGACATGATGTACACCCAGAAGGGACGCGCATAGCACGCACACAACAAGATGGAAAACGATCACCGACCATTCCATACGCAGCCTGACGCAAGACCGCAGACCGCTTCCGCCACCCACCGTGACATCAACTTGGGCTTCGAATCACCGTGCCGGCTCATCGAATTTCCCAAGATCACGGATCCGCGAGGTAACCTCACGGTGGCCGAAGCATGGAAGGAGGTGCCCTTTGAGATCAAGCGCGCCTATTGGACCTATGACGTCCCGGGGGGCGAAAGCCGCGGGGGGCATGCCCATAAGCGCCTTCAGCAGCTGCTGATAGCGGTCAGCGGATCGTTCTCTGTGACCCTTGACGACGGGCGGAGACGGCAGACGTTTCTCCTGAACCATCCCTGGCAGGGCCTCTTGATCACCCCCGGCGTGTGGCGGACGCTCAACGACTTCTCCACAGGTGCCGTCTGTCTCGTCCTCGCATCTGACTTTTTCGATGAGGAAGACTATATCCGCGAATACGACGAATACCTGAAATACGTGGCATGTTCACGATAAGTCGATATACGGCAGGACAACAACAGGCTTGGAACAGCTTTGTTGCGCAGTCGAAACAGGGCACTTTCCTCTTCGACCGAGGCTACATGGACTATCACCGGGAGCGCTTCGAGGATCACTCGCTGATGATCTATCGCGACGGCAGACTCTACGCCCTGCTGCCCGCCAACATGGCTGACGGCACGCTGCATTCGCACCAAGGTCTCACCTACGGAGGCCTGTTGACCGACCGGAAAGCATCTGCCGAAGGCGTATGCGGGGTCTTCGCCGCACTCAATAGCTACCTCCGCAGCGAAGGCATCCATCATGTGGTCTACAAACCCATGCCCTTTATCTACCACCGGATGCCTGCCGAGGAGGATCTGTATGCACTCACCCACATCTGCCATGCACAGCTCACGTCGCGCCACCTCTCGTCCGCCCTGTCTCCATCCGACGTTCCCCGGTTTTCCGAATTGCGCAGAAGGGGAATCCGGAAAGCACAGCAGGCACGAATAGAAGTGGCGGAAAGCCAAGACACGGATACCTTCTGGCAGATCCTCAACAGCAATCTCCGCTCCAAATACCACGTCGCCCCCGTCCACACGGCAGCCGAATTGCGGCTGCTCCAATCGCGTTTCCCCCATTCGATCCGCCTCTTCATGGCAACCAAAGACCGTCAGCCGATGGGCGGAACACTCGTTTTCGAAACGCCTCAGGTCATCCACACGCAGTACATCTCTGCCACCCCGGAAGGCAAGAAGCATGGTGCGCTCGATCTGCTTTTCGACTTTCTCATCCACCGGACCTATGCTTCGGCACGCTGGTTCGACTTCGGCCGCTCAACCACAGGCGACGGACGGGAGCTCAACACGTCACTGATCTTTCAGAAAGAAGGATTCTGCGGCCGCGGCGTATGTTACGACTGCTACGAATATGAAATAAAGTAAGGGAGCGCGAAGCAGCATTCCGCCTCCCGTCATCCCATCATCTACACCTCCCATCATCAATGATCGAATATCTCCCATTACAGCAGATCACGGCCCTCCATCAGCAGGAGATCGGGCAAGCCGTCAACAGTGTCATCGCAAGCGGATGGTTCCTGCAGGGCGAGAAGGTAGCTGCATTCGAACAAGCGTATGCCCGTTTCATCGGTACGGACCACTGCATCACTTGCGGGAACGGCCTTGACGCCCTCACACTGATATTCAGAGCATACAAGGAAATGGGACAAATGCAGGACGGAGACGAGGTCATCGTACCGGCCAACACATTCATCGCGTCAATCTTGTCCATCGTGGAGAACGGCTTGAAGCCCGTCTTCGTCGAACCGAAATTGCATACCTTCCAGCTCGACGACACACGGATCGAACAGGCACTCACATCCCGCACCCGCGCCATCCTGCTCGTCCATCTCTACGGCCGCTGCGCCATGACGCCGCAGATCGAACGCATTTGCAGGGAAAGAAACCTCAAATTGATCGAAGACAACGCGCAGGCGGCAGGCTGTCGGTATCAAGGTCGGAGGACCGGAAGCCTCGGCCACGCCGCCGGCCACTCGTTTTATCCGGGTAAAAACCTTGGCGCACTCGGCGACGCAGGGGCCGTCACAACCAACGACAGACAGCTTGCTGCGGTCGTAAAGGCATTGGGAAACTACGGAAGCAGCATGAAATACGTCTTCGACTACAAAGGGAGGAACAGCCGGATGGATGAAATCCAGGCCGCAGTGCTGTCCGTCAGACTCCGCTATCTTGACCAGGAGAACGACCGGAGGAAACAGATCGCCGAACTGTATGACCGTTCCATCCGAAACAAACATATCTTCTTGCCCACCGACACTGCGTCTGACAACGTCTTCCACATCTATCCCGTCCTCTGCGAAGACCGTGACCGGCTGCAACAGCATCTGCTTCAGCAAGGCATAAAGACCATGATCCACTACCCCATTCCGCCCCACCGGCAGGCCGCCATGCATGAATGGGCCGGCCTGTCCTTGCCCATCACCGAGCACATACATGCCACGGAGATGAGCCTCCCGTGCCATCCGGCACTGACGGATGATGACGCCCGCTTCATCATAGAGCGGATCAATGAGTGGCAGGGGGGATGATTGATGAAAGAGGAGGGATGAAGGGATGAAGGTGGAGCGGATGAATAAATGATGAATATACAGCATCTAAGTAATTGATTATGATCAAATAACACGAAAAAAAGACATTTTTTGTTCATCCGAAGGGCTCCTTTCGGGTTTATTTAGTAATTTCGCAACTTGGTTATACATAATACTTTTTTATCATGAACAAACAATTCAAGCGGTCCACGCTATGTATCCGCGGCGGCTGGAAGCCTAAGAACGGTGAGCCAGTAGAGCCACCTATCGTACAGAGTACTACCTTCAAGTATGACAATACGGAAGAAATGGCGATGCTGTTCGACCTTAAGAAAGAGGGATATTTCTACACTCGGCTGCAGAATCCTACCAATGACGCCGTCGCAAGCAAGATTGCGGCGCTCGAAGGAGGTGTGGGCGCGATGCTCACATCAAGCGGACAGGCTGCCAGCTTCTACGCTGTGTTCAACATATGTGAAGCCGGAAGCCATATCATTGCATCCAACGAGATCTACGGCGGCACGTATAATCTCTTCGGAGTGACGATGAAAAAGCTCGGCATAGCATGCACCTTCATCAATCAGGAGGCATCTGAGGATGAGATTCAGCAGGCTTTCAGACCGAACACACGTGCCGTTTTCGGCGAGACGATCAGCAATCCGGGCTGCCGGGTGCTTGACATCGAGAAGTTCGCACGTATCGCTCACCGCAACGGCGTGCCCTTGATCGTCGACAATACCTTTGCTACGCCGATCAATTGCCGGCCGTTCGAATGGGGGGCAGACATCGTGATCCACTCCACGACGAAGTATATGGACGGTCATGCGACACAGGTCGGCGGTGTCATCGTTGACAGCGGCAACTTCGACTGGGATGCTCACGCGGACAAATTCCCCGGTCTTTGCACCCCCGACGAGTCGTATCACGGACTGACATATACGAAGGCTTTCGGCAAGATGGCTTACATGACGAAGCTCGTGGCACAGCTGATGCGCGACTTGGGAAGCATTCCCAGTCCGCACAACGCTTTCCTCCTGAACTTAGGTTTGGAAACACTGCACCTTCGGATGGCGCAACATTGCAGGAACGCACAGCGTGTGGCCGAGTTCTTGGCCAATGATCCGCGCGTGGCCTGGGTTCACTATTGCGGTCTGAAAGATGATCCGGACTATGCCTTGGGACGCAAATATCTCCCCGAAGGATCATGCGGCGTGATCGCCTTCGCACTGAAGGGGACGCGCGAAACGGCCATCAAGTGGATGGATTCGCTACAGTTAATCAACATCGCGACACACGTTGCCGACTGCCGTTCATGCGTCTTGCACCCGGCAAGCCATACCCACCGCCAGCTCTCCGACGAGCAATTGCGTGAAGCGGGCATCGCTCCGGACCTGATCCGTCTGTCGGTCGGCATCGAGGATTGCGATGACTTGCTCGACGACATCAGGCAGGCATTGGAACGCCTGTAGGCCGATCTGACAACGACAATGATGCAATAAGAAACAAGCTATAGCCCAATCGGACTATAGCTTGTTTCTTTTGGACGGAGCACTTATGTCAGCACGATGACCGTGACACCGCGTGCGGCCTGCGCGCCCACGACAAGCGACTGCTCGATGTCAGCCGTCTTGCTCGGGCCGCTGATGAATGTGCCGAAGTTATAGCGGTCATCCATTCGGATCAGACGATAGGCTTCGTGCATGTTGTCGACAATATTCTGCTTGTCGAGGATGATCACCAAGCACTCGGAAATAAAGCACACAGCCTTCTCCTTCATCGTCTGGGGCACCCAGATGCAGGCATTCTCGGCCACGCCCACCTGTCCTTCGACGATCCCGACATCCGTTCCGTTCAGCTCCGCGGCATCTGTGACCGTGTCCGGATTGCGCGCTGCGATGGTGATATAAGGCAGATTGCTCGCGAAGACCTTGGCTTCGGGATAGCAATTACGGATCAGCAGATTGAGGTCATCCGTCTTCCGGGCCTCGACAACCGTCCCTCCGACGGCCTCGGTCATCGTCACAAACTGCCGGTAAGTATCCGGATACGTGATGCCCTCGATGTGCATGTCGGGCATGTCGTATTGTTCCCGCGTGTTCGCACGCAGATTCTCCAAGAATGATTCCTTTCTCATTTGACCTCTCCTTTCCTCCACAGTTCGTGGAATGACTGCTTTGCAAACTCCGGTTTCGTATGTCCCACGCTCCACGGATTCAGCCTGCTGAAGCGCGTGAGGCTGTCCGGGACCCAGTTGGCCAATGGCGCAAAGCGCAGTGCAGTGGTGTAGAGGGCCGGATGGCCGAACAGGATGCGCATGCCGTTGGACATGAGTTTCTTCATCGGATCCGCCTTGCCGATGCCGTCAAGACGCTGTCTCCAGCGGTAGATCTGTGATCCCGGGTTGACCTGAGTGGGACAGACGTTGTCGCAGCTGAGGCATAGCGAGCAGGCGGAGACATTGTCCGCATAGCGCTGAGGATCCTTTGACATGCCGAGATCGACACCGATCGGGCCGGGTATGAAATAGGTATAGCTGTAGCCGCCGCTCCGTCTGTAGACCGGACAGGTATTCATGCAGGCACCGCAACGGATGCACTTGAGCGTCTCCCAGTGGTCTCCGTCAGCGAGAATGCTGCTGCGTCCGTTGTCGACCAATATGACGTGCATCTCGCCGCCGGGTCTTGCCTGTCGGAAATGTGACGTGTAGGTGGTCGTCGGCTGCCCGGTCCCGCATCGGCAGAGCAGCCGCTGGAAGACGGCAAGCGACTCGTAATCAGGGACGAGCTTCTCTATTCCCATCGCCACGAGATGCAGTTTGGGCATGGAAGTCGACATGTCGGCATTGCCTTCATTGGTGCAGACGACGATATCCCCGCTGTCTGCGACGCCGAAATTGCAGCCGGTCATGCCTGCCTCTGCATCCATGAACTCGTCACGCAGATGGTGGCGGGCGCAGCGGGTGAGGTAAGTCGGATCGTAGTTACCGGTCTCCTTCGAGATCCCCTGCTGCTCAAACATCCTTCCGACTTCCTCACGTTTGAGGTGGATGGCCGGCATCACGATGTGGCTGGGCTTCTGGTCGAGCAGCTGAAGGATGCGCTCTCCGAGGTCTGTCTCGACCACGTCGATGCCGCGGCTGACCAGATAAGGATTCATTTCGCATTCTTCCGTGAGCATCGACTTCGACTTGACGAGCTTCGAGACCTTATGTGACTCGAGGATGCCGTATACAATCTCGTTGAACTCCCGGGCATCCTTGGCCCAATGGACGATCACGCCCCGGCTCTCCAAGGCCGTCGCAAACCGGTCGAGATAGTCGGCCAAGTGACTGACCGTGTGCCGTTTGATCGCACTGGCATGCTCACGCAGAGACTCCCATTCAGGCAACAGCTGTGCCTGGGCGTCACGTTTCATCCTGACAGACCAGAATGTCTGGTCGTGCCAGGCCGTCTTCTCCCGGTCCTTGGTGAATTGTCCGGCGGCTATACTATGCAGCGTACTCATAACTTGTAGATTAAAATTCGTTGTTGACTGATGCTCAGAGTCCGGCTGCCAGGATCTGCGCGACATGGACGAACTGGATCGGCAGGTGCTCCTTCTTGGCGATGCCGGCCATGTGCATGAGGCAGGAGCTGTCGGGGGCGGTGACATATTCGGCTCCCGTAGCCATATGGCGGCTGATCTTGTCCTCGCCCATGCGGGTCGAGACCGCAGGCTCCTCGACGGCGAACATGCCTCCGAAGCCGCAGCACTCGTCTCTGCGCTCGGGCTCCCTGAGGGTGATTCCGTCGACGAGACGGAGCAGGTCCATGACCTTGCTGAATGACGGGACATGCTTCTCCGATGGGGATGAAAGCCCGAGCTCACGCACGCCGTGGCACGAGTTGTGCACACTGACCACATGGGGGAACTTCCCCGGCACCGACGTAACTTTCAGCACGTCGTGCAGGAACTCCACGATGTCCAGCGTCTTTGTCGACGTCAGACAGGCGTGCTCACCGGAGAGGAGCTTCGGATAGAACGTCCTGACGAAAGCGGCGCACGATGCCGAGGGTGCCACGACATAGTCATAGTCCTTGAACATGGCGTCGAACTTTCCGGCCAACGACACCGCCATCGGCTCAAAACCGGCGTTCGCCATCGGCTGCCCGCAGCATGTCTGTTTCTCGGGATATTCCACTTCCACGCCGAAATGTCTCAGCAGCTTATAGGTGGCGACACCAGCCTCGGGGAAAAGCGCATCCACATAGCACGGGATAAATAGTCCTATCTTCATCATAATTCTTTGTTCACGATCAAAATCTCTTGCAAATATAACGCTTTTTTGCCGATCCTGTCATCGGATGAACTGTTTTTTAACAATCCATCCTACAGACTGTAAGGAATGGGGAGCAATGCTGCAAAAAAACCGCATGCAGTCGGCAAAAGTCAAAACCGGATCGGCCATTAGACCGCTGGAGCACATTTATTCTTGTCATTTCATGCTTTCCGACTGCTTTCGTCCGCCTGCAGGCCATCTCGCCTGCCGGGTTTCCTTGACGCAGTCCGCTACGCTTTCGGATCCCCGGCAGGCAATCTGCCCTGCCATCGGACAAAATCAGTTCGGACGCTAATGACCGATCCGGGTTAAAAACACGGCACATCGGAGCTTGACTGCAGAAATTTTGATTAACTTTGCAGCAACGGAAAGATCAAAAATCACAAGATATGGAACCGAAACAACTGAGGAATGAGCGGCTCGCAGCCCGGCTCATCAAGCAACTGAAACTGCGTCACTACGACGCGTATTACTGCCCCGACGCCGAGGCACTGCGCACGAAGGTCCGCGAACTGATCCCCGCGCAGAGCACGATCACATGGGGTGGCTCGGAGTCGATCCGCAAGACGGGCATCACCGGTATGCTCAAGGCAGGCCCCTACCGTGTCTTCGACCGCGACGAAGCCACGACGCCGGAGGAGAAACGACGTGCCTATCTGCAGGCGTTCGACTGTGACTACTATCTCGCAAGCGTGAACGCGATCTCCGAGGAC
>JALFRV010000177.1 GCA_022778905.1 Prevotella sp.
GAGCAAGCCGGGCGATGTAGTGCCTTATCTGAATATCTCCACAACGGGGGGAAAATCATATGTCTATACCGATCGCTTTGTTGAGCGGGACAATGAACTCCTCTTCTCTAATCTGCAAATAAGATACGATGTGCCTGACGCCTGGGCCAAGAAGATCTTTGCGGAGAAAGTGTTTGTCAGCGTCGGAACATCCGATCTCTTCCGGCTTACTTCAGCCAAGTACGAGTATGGAACCAATTATCCATACAGCCGAGATGTCAACTTCACTTTCAATGTTACATTTTAATCCGTATAATAATATAAAGACATTACTGCTATGAATAATATCATCAAACAATTCAGCATAGTCGGGGGACTGATACTGATCACCACACTGTCAGCCTGCGATGATTTCCTTGACGTGCGTCCGAAAGCCGAGAAGTTGGAACGTGAACTCTTTTCCACTCCCGAAGGATTTGAGAGCGCCATCTATGGCGTATATGGAGAGATGCAGTCAGAACCCCTTTACGGGAAGAATCTCACGTGGGGCATCACTGAACTGATGGCTCAGAACCTCTACAGCAGCAGTACGAGCGGGACCGCCTTGGCTAAATACGACTATACGGAGAATAGCGAAGTGCGTGACATGTTTGCCAATACATGGACCAAGGCCTACGAAACGATCGGATATGCCAATAACCTTCTCGATCAGATAGACAAGAAGGGGAAGTCCGCCTTGCCGCTTTATGATTATTATAAAGGTGAAATGCTCGGCGTGAGAGCGATGCTCCATTTCGAACTGTTGCGCATGTTCTGCCCGACAGACACCAGTGCTACGGGTATCCCTTACGTCAAGGAGTATTCGCCGACGGTAAAACCCTTTGAGAGTGTCGGTGCCAATTACCGTCACATCATTGCCGACCTGACCGAGGCTGCACAGCTTTTAGACAATGGACGGACGGCAATCACCTATCCGAGAAACAACGAACAGTACAACAAGTTCTTGAATCATGCCGAGACACATCTGAACTATTACGCCGTCAAAGCATTGCTGGCGCGTGTCTGCTGGATGAAAGGCGACTTGGCCCAAGCTGCCGCGTATGCCGGAGAAGTGATTGCAAGCGGTGCCTTTCCGCTAGTTGGGGAGAACGAAGTCAAGGATTATGTTGCCGGTGTGCTGTCTCCCAAGGAAACCATATTTGGTCTTTTTTCTACCGACTATGCCCGGACGGCCAAGTCGTACCTATATGAATTCCGCAGTTTTTATTCCTACAATCCTTACTATAATTCTCCATTGAGCGGCACATCCTATAAGGATTCCTATACCGAAGTGTATGCCAAGAACATCGGCGGCGTCGAGCAGGATCGCCGGCTCGACCATTTTGTGACGGCCAAAGGCTATGCGTTGTGGCTGAAGATGGTCGACTACTATACCATAGAGGATAAGGTCAGGCCGGACGAAAGCTCGTTGATCAAGGGTATATCTGTGCTCCACAGTGCGGAGCTCTATCTCATAGCAGCCGATGCCCTGCTGGATACGGACTACGAGAAGGCCTTGGCCTATTTTGACACGGAAATCCAGAGCCGCGGATTGACTTCTTTCAAGAAACAGAACAAGCAGCTCACGCATGAGATCATCTTTGATGAGTACCGCAAGGAGATGTTTGGAGAAGGGCAGGTATGGTATTTCATGAAGCGTGAGAACCGTGACATCGTCAGCAATATAGAGAGCCGCACGATCCCTGGAAGCCGCACGGTCTATACCATTCCCATCCCACAAGACGAATACGAATACAGGAACAAGCAATGAAAACGAATATGAAAACAATCAGAACTACTATGCTGCTTGCCCTCTTTGCCATGATGGCAGCGTGCACGGAAGACGATTATAAGCTTTATGATACGACCCAGACGGACGCCGTCTCGTTCGATTATACGAATCTGAACGGTGACCCCGTCGACAGCCTTGCCTATGTGTTCAACTACGACATCGCCGATACCCATGTCGTAGCGTTGCCCGTCACGCTGATGGGAATGCCGCTCGACCACGACCGCAAGATCACGGTCAGGGCGGTAGCCGACTCTTCCGACATGAAGGAAGGTGTCAACTACACCATCGACGAGGCCGTGTTGCCGGCACGGGCCGTAAAAGCCACGATCAAGGTGAACCTCTTACGCGACAAGGATCCTGACATCCGGACCATGGCCAAGCACTTGGTGCTGCACATAGAGAATGGCGATGAGCTTTGGGGAGTTGGTCGGCGGTCGTTCAGGATCAGCTACAGCGATATCCGTCCGACAAAGCGTCCGAGCTGGTGGTCTACGTGGGATCCGATGCCCGTCTACTCCTTCGAGTCGGCGCAGCTGTTCTTCCAGTATTTCTATGCCAAGGCGCCGCAGGCCAATCCTGATATTTTCAATGAGATGGTGGCACGATATGGCGACTACTTTGTGAAGGCGACCTCGATGCAGGGGCCATCGGCCATGTACGGAGACTTCCTGAAAATGTATGTCTTGATCCCTATGTACAAGGACCATCCTGACTTGGAGTGGCAGTCTATTCCTAAATTTTAAAACAACGCTTGAACAATGAAGAAATTAAATATCCTATTCGCATTGCTGGCGGTCATCGCTCTTGCTTCCTGCATCAGCGATGATAGCACCGAGGGCAACATGTCTCTGCCGACGCTGTCCATAGCGGGAAGCGATTCGGAAGTAATGCCTGTGATGAACTTTATGCTTGGTGAAGACTGTGTCATCAAGCCGCAGATCAACTACAACGGGACTGATACGCTGAGCTATGCCTGGTATGTCGGGACCTATAAAAACAATGTCAAGGGAGAGCTGAAGAAAGTAAGCAGCCTGCGTGATCTGGAATATAAATTCCTCTCTGGCGGCAGCTACTATGTCCATCTGACCGTTACGGACGGCCGGGTCGGGAAGGCCGTTGACTACCAAGTCAACATCAACCGCACTTTCGAGGAAGGTTATCTGCTTGTGAGCAGCGACAGAACGGGTAAGGGAAACCTGGCCTTTGTCAAGATCATGACGCAGGAGGAAATCGCTGCCGGCACGCCTCAGATCAGTGTTGAGCATATCATCGAGCGCATGAACGAAGGTATCAAGGTGGACCGGCTGCTCGGAGTGGTCCACGGAGTCATCACCTGGCCAACGGTCCTCCATCGCATTCTTGCATCGACGGATGACCATTGCTACTTCTTCGATCCCAATACGTTCACCATTGCGTCAAGCATCCGATACGACGATGTTGTCAAGGGCTTCAAACCTTCTGACTTTTACGCCGACACTTACTATCCGTTTGCCTATGACAAAGATTCCAGGCTGTTCATCCATATGAACCAGCAGTACATGTTCGGGTTTGAATACGGCTACTTCAAAGGCATGTCATTCGAGGACTGCTATCAATATTCGTACGTCGCCTGGGGCTCTACCAACTATATGAACATGTACGTTGACTATTCGACCAGCCAGGTCAGGGAGCTGAATGCCTATGGAGGGACATTCGCGTCTACGGGCAGCCGACTGGCCGGAGAAGACATCATGTCCGTGTTTGTCACAGGTCTCAAGGGCTATATCCATAACGAACTCGTGCTGACCCGTAGCAAGTCGGACAGCAGGAAATGGTATCTGCACGAGTATGCAGGCATCCCTTACCTGCAACCGACTGACCTCGGGCAGCTGACCGAGATACCTGTCACGGACCGGACGGCAGCTCCTTCGCAGGGCACCCGTTTCGTCCTTTCGGAGAAGAACAGCCGTTACTTCTATCCGATCGGCAACCGCATCTATGTCTTCCTGCCCACGGCGCAGACCCCGATGCCTGACAAGAGCCAGTGGGCGATCTCGTTTCCGGAAGGTGAGAACGTGACCTACATGTATGTCAACGAGACTACGGACGAGCTCTATGTGGCTACCTGCACGGAGAGCACACAGCGCGGCAACTTCTACATCTATAAATGTGCCGACGTGAAGACTGACAATCAGGGTAGCATCAAGCCCTCGGCCGCCTTCATGAATGTCGCTGACCGCATCTCGCAGATCATGTATAAACCACGGTTATGATCATGACACATAAGATCAGATGCGTTCTTGCTGCCTGCGCATTGATGGTGGGAAGCCCGCTCTTGGCGCAGACGCTGCGCGTGGAGGTGCCCTGCGATCCCTCTGCGGTGGCCGGCTTCGAATTCTATGCGGCTCCGATGTCCCACACGGGTGGCACCCCCGTCCGGCTGGTCCTGCAGGGCAGGCAGCTCTCAGGCGACCTTCCGGAGGCTGCAGACGGGCTTTACAATCTCTACGGAGCGAGCGGCAGCATGCAGGTCCAGGTACCTTTCTTCGTGCCGAAAGGCGCGAAGAAGGCGCGCCTGCGCCTGTCTTTCAGGGACAAGTGCCCGCAGTTGGGCTCCGGCGCCGACAATGCGGCGCTGTCGGCCTACAACTATGTCGTATGGAACCGGCAGCGGGAGGTGTGGATGAAGGCCGATGTCATGACGCCCGAGCTGTTGGGCACCCTGCTGAAAAGCTATCGGCTGTCGGCCGACTCTGTGCTGCAGCGCTATCGGACCACGCCGTCCGTCAGCCGCTATATCCGTCTTTGGGCCGACCAGACGGCCTATGTCAGCTTCTCGATGGCAGGCAGGGGGATGAAGCGGACACCGTCTGCGGGACCGCTGAAGTTTACGGATCTCTATCCCGTTGAGGTCGGCAACATGGATACGGAGATGGCATTTTATTTTTCGTCCGGCGCACGGTGCCTCATGGCAGCCCTGCGTCCGCAGCCGCAACTCGGTGCGATGATGGACGAAGTGGGACAATCCTACCGGAACCGGACGGTGCGCACCCGTCTGTATGATCATATCCTGAACAACTATCTGTCACGCTTCGATTACGCCGCCGACTATGCTAACGGACTGGCGACCGTGCGCGATGTCGTCAGCCGATACGGGCTTTCGGAGGACTATGTGAAGCAGTTTGAAAGCCATAAGTCAACCATCGGCGGCCAGCCTTTCCCCACCTCGGCCAAGCTCGTCGATGCTGAGGGCCGGCCGGTCGACTTCGGCAACCTCAAGGGATATTATGTCTATATAGACCTTTGGGCATCCTGGTGCGTGCCCTGCCGCAAGGAGACGCCTTACCTGCAGCGGCTCGGGAAGGAACTGAAGAATCCCTTGGTCAAGATCGTCAGCATCTCCATCGACCGCACCGAACAGCCTTGGAAGAAGGCGATGGCACAACTCGGCAGTGACGGACTGCAATGGCTCAATGCCGACAATTCGCTGGCCGAGGCGCTCAACATCAAGGGGATCCCTTTCTTTCTGATCTATGACAGGAACGGGAAGCTGCTCAAGTATGATGCGCCACGCCCCAGTGAGCCGCAGTTGAAGGCCTGTTTGGAGAACCTGAAATAAGGCCTTCAAGTCCGCCCGATGGCGGATCGCTGTCCGGGATCTGAAGCCTTCGAAAAGCATACTTTTCGGGAGGCTTCCGCAGAGCTATCCTCCGGGGCGTCAAAAGCTATGCTTTGGGCGCCCCGGAGCTATGCTTTCGACGGCCGAAAGCTATGCTCTGCGCAGACGGCATGACAGCTATGCTCCGGGCGGGCGGATGAGACGGCTTGGCGGAAGGAATCCTGTGGCTTCGGGTGAGCATGCCAATGCGTTGTCAACCAGTGCTTTCCGTTGCTTCCGGATCCGCAGGCCGGGCCGTCCGGAAGTCCGCCGCTTGCAGCCGCCGGCAGTCCTTTGACAACATGACCTCTCTCTCTACACATTCACACTGAATGTTCATGGCCGTCGGCAATCATCCGGGAGGAAGGTGCCGATGGCTTTTTCGTTGGACGCGGAGGGGGCGTGCGGCGGCATGATTATCGGGCTGCGGGGGCGGAAAAGGGGCGTTTTTCTTTGTGTATTGTATAAAAAAGTTTAATTTTGCACTTGTAAGAGGGCATTGAAGGTCTGTGTCCGATAATTGGCAGGGCCGCTTGATCAGAGCTGATGGTGTTTGATGATTTCTTCCGACAGTATTACGTGCCGATGGTGATTTTTGCCGACCGCACGCTCCACGATCGCCACGCAAGCGAGAACGTGGTGCAGGATGCGTTCGTCAAACTGTGGCAACAGTATGACGCGAAGAGTCATCGCGGGGAGCTGAAGAATTATCTTTTCCTGATGGTACGCAACCGGTTGATCGACGAGTTGCGGCGCCGCAAGGTCGAGCAGCGCTATATCGCGGAGGCGGCCGACATGGCATCGGAGTCCGTGACTGACCAAGTCTTCGAGATGGAGCTGTATGAAGCGCTCTACGCAGCCATCGAGCAGCTGCCCCGAAAAAATGCTGAGGTGATGCGGCTGAAGCTCATGGGGATGAGCAATGAGGACATCGCGGACAGGCTCGGCATCAAGTATGAGACGGTCCACAGTCATCTGCGCCACGGGGTGGCGGCCTTAAGGAAGAAGTTTGACAAGAACCTGCTCGCGCTGATTTTTATTTAAAAAGTTCCATACTTCCGTCAGTGCCCTGCCGTGTGATGGTATACGATGGCGCAGATTTTTATTTAAATTTTTCTATACCTTTTAACCAAATCCTGCTCTTCATACGTGTTTACGTAAAAAGGGCAATCCATGGAAATCAAATATCTGATCATCAAATCAGTCTATGCTACGCTCGACGAGGCGGAGCGGCAGCTTTTGGACGCCTGGCTGCAGGATGACGGGCATCAGGCAATCTATGACCGCATCGCCGGCAATCTGCGGATGGAAGGTCATGCGGTGGAGGATCTCGGTGCGATCGACGTCGAGGCGGCCCTGCAGCAGGTGCATGCCAGGGTCGCGGAGGCTGCGGGCGAAGGGCATGGGCGCCGGCCGTGGGACCGCGTGATGCGGCGCGTAGCCGCAGTGGCTGCCGTGGCTGTGGTCATGGCGGGAAGCGTGTGGTGGTACGAGGACTATACGCGGGTCACGCCGCCTGTGCTGACCGCCGAGATTGTCGATGGTATCCGTTCGGCCGCCCGGCATGACCGGCTCCAGCCGGAGGCCGAGGCCGTGCAGCCGTCCGCACCGCTGACGCGGCAGGAGATCGCTTCCTACAGGCTGTCGGAGAATGACGCCATTGCCGAGGCCATGCTCTCCGCCAAGCGCGTGAAGACCTATATCGACAAGGAATACTGGGTGACGCTGCCCGACGGCACGCTGGTCCATCTGGCCGACAATTCGAGCCTGATCTATCCGGAGCGCTTCGACCGCGGCGACAGGAACGTCTGCATCGAGGGCGAGGGCTATTTCATGGTGGCCCATGACCGCAGCCGCCGCTTCATCGTACATACGCCCCACGGGCAGGTCGTCGTCCATGGCACCGAGTTTGACGTCAATACGCGCGACGCGCAGGGCACCAGTGTGGTGCTCGTAAACGGCCGGGTGGGCGTCAGGACGACAGGTGGGCAGGAGCAGGAGATGGTGCCCGGACAGAAGGCAGCCATGACATCGGGCGGCGTGGCCATGCAGCAGGTCGACACGGCCCCCTACACCGCGTGGAACACAGGTAAGGTGGCGTTCCGCGGCTGGCCCATTCAGCGCATCATGCCCATCATCGCCAAGTGGTACGACCGGCGTGTCATCTACCGCTCGGAGCAGTCAGAGCAGAAGACATTCACAGGCAGTTTCGACCGCTTTGACAGCATAGAGTCGACCGTCGAGGCCCTTTGCGCGGGTACAGGTCTGCGGATAGAGATCGAGAAAGACCAACTGATCGTGTATTAACCTTCACCAAATATGATTGTATGAGAGAAAAACAAGTGAACGTAATCAGCAGGCTGACCCTGCTGTTCATGCTCTTCGCGAGCAGCATCAGTATGTCAGCCATGAAGCCGGCAGACACTAAAGTCACGATTGACTTCAAGTCTGCCGCGGTGCCCGCAGTCTTGCAGGAGCTCAAGAAGCAGTCGGGCGTGAATTTCTTCTATAGTGACGAACTGGCCAAAGGATGGCCGCGGATCACGGTCAGCGCGCGTCAGAAGCCCGTGCTTGAAGTGGTCGGGCAGATCGCAGGCCTGATCGGGTGCTCCTACAAGGTAAGCGGCAACATCGTGACCTTTACCATGCAGCCGGCCAACGGGCATAAGCGGACCGTCAGAGGCATCGTGCGCGACGAGCACGGCGAGCCTGTCATCGGTGCGCAGGTCAAGGTCTTGGGTACCCGGATCATGACGACGACCGACGCCGAGGGTGCCTTCACCTTCGACTGCGATACGGATGTACCGCGCCGCATGCAGGTTTCCTATGTCGGCATGCAGACGCTCACGGTGCCCGTAGAGCAGAACATGACGGTCGATATGGCGTCTGACGTCAAGCAATTGGGCGACGTCGTCGTGACGGGTTACTACACCCAGAACAAGCAGACCTACACCGGCGCTGCCACGAACTACAGCGGAGCAGAGCTCGCAGCTGTGTCCGACCGCAACGTGCTGTCGACCATCGCCGCGCTGGATCCGTCGTTCAACCTGACTGAAAACATTGCCATGGGCTCCGACCCGAACACGTTGCCCAATGTGCAGGTGCGCGGCATGAATTCGTTACCCAACAGCGAGGTGACCAATCTGAATGCCGAATACAAGGGTAATGCCAATCTCCCCACCTTCATCCTCGACGGATTCGAGGTCAGCGTGGAGAAAGTCTACGACCTGGACCCCAACAAGATCTCACGCATCTCAATCCTCAAGGACGCCTCGGCTACAGCCATCTACGGTTCGAGAGCAGCCAACGGCGTCGTCGTCATCGAGACCAAGGCCCCGCAGGCAGGCAAGCTGCGGATGAATTATTACGGCAGTGTGGACATGGAAGTGGCCGACCTGTCCGACTATCATCTGCTCAACGCCAAGGAGAAGCTGCAGTATGAAAGCATGGCGGGACTCTACCGAGGCAGCGACTATGTCTATGTGCAGGAGGAATATCTCAAGAGTTACAACGAGAGACTGAAGCTCGTCGCCCAAGGCTACGACACTGACTGGCTCGCAAAGCCCCTCAAGTCGGTCGGCATCAGCCACAAGCACACTGTCCAGTTGGAAGGTGGCAACGAGAGTTTCCGCTATGGTCTCAATCTCAACTACCTGCTCAACTCCGGCGTCATGAAAGGATCGGACCGCAGTCGGATAGGCACCAGCCTCAACTTGCTGTACAACTACCGCAACCTGCGGTTCCGCAACGAACTCTCGTATGGCAAGGTCACGTCCAACAACTCGCCCTACGGATCGTTCAGCACCTACACGCTGCTCAATCCTTATTATTATCCCTACGACGCGAGCGGCAACCTCAAGCAGGTGCTCTTCGACAACTACAGCTCGGCGCGCGGCAGCTCCATCGTAGCCAATCCGATGTACAACACGATCCTCAACACCCTCGACCGTACGACTTATGATGACTTCGTCGACAATTTCAGCGTCGAATGGAACATCACGACGGCCTTGCGGCTCAAGGGAAACTTCTCTTTGGAGCGCATCAACCGCAACTATGACAACTTCAAGCCTGCCGACCACACAGACTTCATCGGTCTGACCGAAGACAAAGGAAGCTACACCAAAGGCACCACCCTGCAGACATCCTATGACGCCAACATCGTTCTGTCCTACTTTAAGCAGTTCGGTCGCTACGCCGTCAACCTCAACGGCGGCTGGAACATTCAGGAAACGTCAACCGACTACAGTGTCTACACCGTCTACGGATTTGCCAACCAGGCCCTCGACCATCCCTCTCTCGGAGCCCGGTTCAAGGAAGGCGACCACGTGAGAGGCTATGCCACCAAGAGCCGTCTGATGGGTTTCTTCGGCAATGCCAACCTGAGTTACGACGACAGATACTTCATCGACGCCTCGCTCCGTACCGACGGCTCGTCCGTGTTCGGCAGCAACAACCGCTGGGGAACATTCTGGAGCTCCGGCATCGGATGGAATCTTCACAACGAATCTTTCCTCAAAGGCAGCCGCACAGTCAATCAGCTCCGCCTCCGTATCAGCACGGGATTCACCGGAAGTCAGAACTTCTATCCCTACCAGGCTATGATGATGTACAACTACAGCAGCTCGCTGGCCTATCAGGACTACGTGGGAGCCGTCATCAAGGCATTCGGCAACCGAGACCTGAAGTGGCAACGCACGCAGAAAAACAATATCGGACTCGACTTCTCTTTATTCGACAACCGTCTCAGCGGCTATTTCAACTACTTCATAGAGAATTCAAAAGACCTGCTCGTAGATGTCAACATGCCTTCCTATATCGGCTTCGACACCTACAAGGACAACCTCGGAGAGACCCAGAACAAGGGCTTCGACTTCAACCTCAAGGCCGTTATCTACAAAGATAAGAATACTTCGGTCAACCTGTTTGGCAACGGTCAGCACTACGTAAACAAGCTCAAGCGCATCTCTTCGGGCCTTTCGTCCTACAATGAGCTGGCCGACAAGGGTGCCACCACGCGCCCCTACGTCCGCTATCAGGAGGGTGCGTCGATCAATTCGATATGGGTTGTCAGATCCGCAGGCATCGACCCTGCCACCGGTAACGAGATTTTCATCGCCCGGGACGGCACCTACACCAACACCTGGAGTGAGAAGGACTACGTCCCCTACAAGTCTGCCGATCCGGCACTCAGCGGCACTTTCGGACTCAATGCTTACTTCAAGGGCTGGGAGCTGAATGCCAACTTCTATTATCGTGTGGGTGGTTACGCCTACAATCAGACCCTCGTCGACAAGGTCGAGAATGTCAACCCCTATCTGAATGTTGACCGTCGGGCCCTCTACGATCGTTGGAGCACGCCCGGGAAGGCTGCGCTCTACAAGCGGATCGACGACTTGTCGGCCACGAAACCGACCTCGCGTTTCGTCGAGAAGGACAATCTGCTCTCGGCCAACTCGCTGAGTCTGGCCTACACGTTTGCCCGCGAGGCGATCCGCCCCATCGGTGCCGAGTATCTGAAAATCATCCTGACGGCCAACGATGTGCTGCGCACGTCGAGCATCCGGCGTGAGATGGGAACCGCATATCCCTATGCCCACCATTACTCCTTGGCCGTTCAATTAACCTTCTAAATTACTTCAAGACGATGAAAAAGAATCTATATATCATAGGAATGGGCCTGGCGGCTTTGCTGGCGCTGACCTCTTGCGAGGACTGGTTTGACATTTCGGCCAAGTCGGAGCTGAAAGCGGAGGATCTGCTGAGCAACGAACAGGGATTCAGAGATGCCCTGATCGGCTGTTACGGGACCATGAAGAGCGAGAATCTCTATGGTGCACAGCTCACGATGACCTATATGGACGTGCTCGGACAATACTTCACGACGCCCAAGACGTCGCTCAACACGTTCGAATATGCCAACATCTACGACTACGCCAACCAGAAGGAGGAGACCCGGAAGGATGCCATCTGGAAGGATCTTTATAACGTTGTGGCCAATACAAACAGTCTGCTCGGACAGATCGACGGCCATAAGGGTGTCTTTGCCGCCAACGAATACGAGCTCATCAAGGGCGAGTCGCTGGGCCTGCGCGCCTTTCTGCACTTCGATCTGCTGCGTCTCTTTGCCCCGTCGGCATCCATGAGCGGCGGCCTCCAGCAGCCCGCGATCCCTTATGTAGACCGTTTCACCAACGGCACATTCCCGCGGTTGACCGTCGAGGGCGTGCTTGCCCGCATCGCGGATGACCTCACTGCCGCCCGCGCACTGCTCAAGGACGTCGACCCCTACGGCCCCAACCATGCGCAATATGAGCGCTCCGCCCTCGCCGGAATATGGAAGGGGCGCGAATACCGCATGAATTACTATGCCACGACGGCCCTCCTTGCGCGTGTCTTACTCTATCGCAACCATGGCAATGACCGCTCTCAGGCCTTTCAACTGGCACGTGAAGTCATCGACAGCGGTCTCTTTCCGCTCATCACGAGCAATGATGTGAGCAGCGCGGACAAGAACGGATTCGTGCAGGAAAACATCTTCGCCTTGGAGAGCAAGGAAGTTTTTGACAACGTGGCCAAGCGCTATTTCTATGCCGTAAATACCAGCCAGGACTACTTAGCCTTCACGCAGGCTGCCTTGGAGAAGGTGTTCCCCGCAACGCTCAACATGGATTACCGCCGCCTCTGGTGGATTGAGACCACGGGATCTTACAGCTCCATTTCCAAGTACAACAGCTCGAAGCGCATCCCCTTGCTCAAAGTGTCGGAGATGTATCTCATCGCTGCCGAGACCGCCCCTTCGCTCACCGAGGCCAACAAGTATTTCAACGCCCTCCAGTACCATCGCGGACTGCCAGACGAAGAACTCACCTCTGACAATCTGAGCGGCATGATACTCAAGGAATATGCCAAGGAATTCATCGGCGAAGGACAACTCTTTTTCGCCTACAAGCGTCTGCGCAGCGACGTGACGCCTATCAATCAAACAGCCGTGACAAGCCCCGGGAAGGTCTATGTGCTGCCGTTGCCGGTCACGAACACTTACTTTCAAAATTAAGGAAAGATGAAAATCAAGTATCTATATATGCTTGTCGTGGCCCTCTGCGGTGCCTTCATGACGAGCTGCAGCGAGAATGAGCGGTTGGTCTTTCATGAAAAACCGTGTGTATATTTCAACAGTGTCACCGAGACTGACAGCATCCCTTACTCCTTTGCTGCCGTGATCCAGGACACGGCCACGGTGAACGTGCCGGTCGAAATCATCGGCGAGGCTGTCAATGAGGACCGGGCCGTCGCCTTTCAGGCCGATCCTGCATCGACCGCAAAGGCCGGCACTCACTACGACCTGCCTGCTGCGGAGGTCAAAGTGCCCGCCGGAAAGGTCGTGGCCCAGATCCCCGTCAAGGTCTACAACAAGGATTTGGAGGCAGGAGACGTGGCGCTCCTCCTCCGTCTTGTGCCCAACAGCAACTTCGATCTCGGCTATGCCGGGCGCCAGGTGGCACGCATCGTCATCACCAACAAGCTCGTCAAGCCGAGCTACTGGAATATCCTCTCGATCTATTATGGTGCCTATTCGAAGGCCAAACACCGTCTCTGCATCCAGATCCAGGGCTTCGACTTCGGGCCGAAGTTGGATTATAAGATGATCCAGACCTACATGTCCTATGGGCGTCTGGTCTATAACTACCTCCTGAAGACACCGGTCTGGGACGAGGAAACCAAACAATGGATCACGGCCGACTGGTCGCCGCTTTAACCCGAACCGGTCTTTAGAGACCGGACTGATCTTGTCCGATGGTCGTGCAGCTTGGCCGCCGGGGTGCCGAAGGCGCAGCGGGCTACGTCAAGAAACAGCCGACGGACAAGATGCCGGCAAGCGGACGAAAGCAGTCTGGAAGCATGAAGAAAGAAGAATAAATGAGACTCAGCGGCCTGATGACCGTTTGGGGTTTAACGAGAAATGAAAGGAACAGACAAGATGAAAAAGCTATTATTATTCGCAATGGCCGTCATGGGGCTCACTGCCTGTGTGGATGACGGCACCAATGACAGTCCGACGCCGCTCAACGAAGTGACCATCAGCGGCATTCAGGATGAATATGACAACATCTATATTGACAATCAGCTCACCATCCGGCCCAATCTGACCATGTCGAAGGGCGATGACGGGCAGTTCAGCTACTTCTGGATCGCCTACGACAAGACCTCCATGTTTGGTGCCGACACGGTCTCCCGCGAGAGAAACCTCGACATCAAGGTGGCCTTGGCACCCGGTCTGCACACGCTGAAGTTCAAGGCTCTCGACAACGGAACGGGCGTTTTCTATGAGAAGGAGTTCACTGTCAACGTCGTCAACGAGTTTTCCAAGGGGCTGCTCATACTCTGTGACAACGGCGGAAGGGCCCAGCTCGACTTCATCCCTGACGGAAAGGGCGGCGTGATCGCCGATGTTTACGGCAAGGTGAACGGCGGCGGGGCCATCGGGACCGCACCAAAGCGGGTCTATTTCAACAGCTTCAGCAAGTCCTATCTGAACGAAGTGATGGTGCTCTGTCAGGATGGGCAGGGCGGATGTTTCCTCGATGGGACCACCCTCCGGCTCAAGCGCCCCTACGGTGACTTCTTCATGAGCCCGCCGGAGAAGGTCATGCCCGAGGCCTACTATAAGGCGAGCATGCGCCATTATCTTGTCAACGACGGAAAACTCTATGACCGTGCCATCAACACAAGCTCGCCCACGGTCAAGCCGAGCATGTCTGTGGCAGGCAAAACCTATCACATCGCAGACAACGCCAACTTCAACGACGACGAGCAGTTGCCGCCCCGGGCCGTGGTATATGACAACGAGAACATGTGCTTCTACACGATCTACTCCATCACGACGGCCTTTCTGACCACGGCAACCAAGACCTCTTCCCTGGCCTGTATATCCGGCGGCTTCTACAATCCCGATCAAGTGGGCATGAAATGTCTCTATGCAGGCATCTCCACCCGCAGCGCGACGGGAGCCAACGAGTATATGGGCGTCTTCGAAGATGCGCAGGGCAAGCGCTGGTTATTGAAGGCGGGCATCGGCTTCTGGGTGGATGACGCCGATCCGGACACCTACTTCACTGACCTCGGCAAGGACCTGATCACCACCGAGAAGATCAATGAGGCCACGACGTTCGCCTGCTCGCCGCTCTTCCCGGGATTCATGTTCTACGCCAGCGGCAGCGCCGTCTACATCTATAATGCCGAAAACAAGACCGGCACGAAGATCCACGACTTCGGCGGAAACATGGACGTCAACCACATGGAGTTCGACTATAAGAGCAGCACCCTGCTCGTCGCCTACCGCGACAAGAGCAGGACGACCCTCCCGGCAGGATTCGCCATGCTCGAGGTAGGTACCGACGGCGGCCTCCACCTGCAGCTCACGGGGCGACATGACGGTATGGCCGACCGCATCGTAGACTTCGAACACAAATACTGAAAGCCATGAAGCTCAAACGTACAGCCACCCTCGCGGTGCTCCTCCTCACCATTGCCTTGGGCCTGAAGGCCCAGGGCGTGGCTTTCCGCAATGTCAGTTGGGACGAGCTGAAGCGCCTTGCGCGGACCGAGCAGAAAGCGATCTTCGTCGATGTCTATACCTCCTGGTGCGCCCCATGCCGCAAGATGGACCGCGAGGTGTTCAACCAGCAGGCCGTGGGCGACTACATGAACGGCCGCTTCGTGTCCGTCCATGTCGACGCCGAGAAGCAGAAGGACTTCGGACTCTTCCGGCTTTTCACACCCAATGCCTACCCCACGTTCTACTGGCTTGACGCTGAGGGCAATCTGCTCGACGTCGAAAGCGGATTCATGCCTGTCGCGTCGTTCCTCGAAAGGGCCGGGAAGGCGCTGCAAAACACCATCGGCGTGCGCTACAAGGCATTGCAGAAGCGGTGGGACGCGGGCGAGCGGACGCCCGCCTTCGTCAGTGAGTTCGTCCTGGACGTCATGCCCAAGATCCACGTAGACTCCGTCCGGCCCTACATGAACCGCTATATGGCAGCCCTGTCCGACAGCGAGCAGCGGACGAAGGAGGTGGGCGAGATGGTCACACTCTTCCCCCGCGCCGTCACCGGCGATGCAGTCTGGAAGGCGTTCGTCGGTCACAACGATGCCTATACGGCCCTCTTCGGCTACGACTATTGGAAAAAGCTCTACATGAACCTCGTACGCGTGCCCATGGCAGACCGCAGCGACAGCATCCGGCAGGCAGCTTCGCTGGCCTGCATCGACAGCTTCGACTTCCCTGACAAGCAGCTCTTCGCCGACCTGAGGGACATGGAGCGGGACATCTTTGCCCATCGCTATGCCCCGGCACTCCGGAAATCGATCGCCATCGGCAAGGCCCATGAGGACCGATTGCCGTATATCTATCTCGAAATGTTCTACACTTACATCATCGGCGACTTCTTCACCGAGGCCTATCAGCCGTCGGCAGCTGAGCTGGCCGACATCAGCCTGATCGGCGAAAAGGCCTTCCGCCTCTTCCCCTGCCAGTGTTCGCTGATGTATCTTGCGGCTGCCCAGGCCCGCGGAGGCGACTTCCGGAAAGCCTATGCCACGCTTGCCAACCTGCCGTTCTATCAGCCTCCGGTGCTCTCGTCGGCAGTCTACAGTCTACTCAATCTCTCTCGCATGCGGCAGCCGGGATGATCCGTCCCGGCCAGCGCGTCACCCTTGCCTCCGTGCAACGGTGACCTCGCCGCCATGCACGCATAAAATCTCTCTCATCCCGACTGCCTGCGAAAGGCCGTCGGGGCTTTTCATTGCGTCCCGCCGCTGCCGTGCCGACCGGACGCAGCGCAGTCCCCGCGCCACTTTTTGTGTCCTTTCGCTGCCGTTTCCGATATTTTCCTTATCTTTGCAACGGAGCCGACGACGTTCCGGAAACCTTCCGGGGCATGTCCGGAGAAGGCATCCGCAAACGATCAAGAACAAATCCATGAGCAGAAAAGTGTGTCAGAGCTGCGGCATCCCCATCGACCGGGACCCGCAACACGGCGGGACCGACGCCGACGGATCGCGCAACGAGACCTATTGCGGCTATTGCTATCAGAACGGTGCGTTCACCTATGCGTGCGACGATGTGAAGGTCTTTCAGGAGCACTGCCGGCAGATGATGGTCAAGGGCGGGCACAACCGCTTCACCGCCTGGCTGTTCTCTCGGGGCATGAAGCGGTTGGGGCGCTGGAAGGAGCGCTGAAACGCCCGTTCCGCCTGATCCCCGCATACAGGCCGGAGTTGGCCCGTGTGCCGGATGTGCCTGTCTTGCATGCAGGCCGGAGATGCCTTGCCAGCCGGGCTTAATTGTCTTTCAGACTCGGCACAGACATCATTCGTGCGTCCGGAAGCTGTCTTTCGGGCAGGGTACAGATGCCATCCGTGCAGGATGGCGTTGTTCTGCATGCACGTCATGATTGCCTTTCATTTTGGCCGTAACAATCCTTTGTTCCGGCCTTCGTTTTCCTGTCTTTTTTGCAGAGCAATCCTCCGTCTCGCGCAGAGCTATGCTTTCGGCCGCCGAAAGCATAGCTCTTGGCGGCCGAAAGCATAGCTTTGGAGGGCCCGGAGGATAGCTCTGCGCAGTCGTTTGCAATACGTTGATATTGAGGCAGTTATGTTCTGGGTCTGAGAAGGGGCTGCCCGAAGGTGACGTCAGGTCTCGGGCATCGGTCGCTCCGCCTGGCAGCAGGAGCAGGGGATGGGGAAAATCAGAAAAAAACAGCTTCGGAATCAAAAAAAAACTGTTATTTTGTTTTTGTTTCTAAACAATTTATTACATTTGCCATCAGAATACTAATCTGCTCGTGAAAGCAAACGATCACACATCTATCAATCTTTTTATTTATTTAATGACATGAAACACGGAAGTAGCACTTATTTGGAAAGCCACCGGAGCATGCCCCAGCGGCTGGTTTTGCTGTTATGCTTCGTCGTGTGCTCCTTGGGGGCGTTCGCACAAAGCAAGGTATCGGGAACAGTGGTGGATGCAACCGGCGCTCCGATCATCGGGGCCAGCGTTGTCATCAAAGGCTCGTCTGCGGGGGCGGTAACCGATATGGACGGCAGGTGGACTGTTGACAAGGTGCCTGCGGGGAGCACGTTGGTGATCTCCTATGTGGGCTTCAAGACGCAGGAGATACCTGTCAACGGGCGCAGCAGCATCGATGTGAAGCTGCAGGAAGAC
>JALFRV010000184.1 GCA_022778905.1 Prevotella sp.
CCTGCGTGGAGGTAACTATTCTGCGGTAATAACCCTCTCTACAGATGTGCATGGTCACCATGTTAGCTTCACCGGCCAACGAACATATGTTCATGGACCAACCAACATATGTTCATGAGCCAACCAACATATGTTCATCGGCCTACGAACATATGTTCATGATGATGCCTGATTTTCTTTGTGACTATGCCTGGTTTTACTTCACACAGTTTGGGATGTTGTCACCGAATTGGTTTACATGTTTTTGACTGTGTTCCTGAAAAGCTTTGCACTTCCGGTTAAACCCGGATCGGTCATCAGCGTCCGAACTGATTTTGTCCGATGGCAGGGCAGATTGCCTGCCGGAGATCCGAAGGCGTAGCGGCCTGCGCCAGGGAAGCCCGGCAGGAAAGATGTCCTGCAAGCGGACGAAAGCAGGCGGAAAGCAGGAAAGGACAAGAATAAATGTACTCCAGCGGTCTAATGGCCGATCCGGGTTAAATACCACGGTGACTACCGCTGAATAGTTGCGCATGAGGGGAATATGATAATATATGTAAAAAACTCCGGCATCCACGGCGTTTATCTTATCTTTTTACTATCTTTGCATTCATATTTCGGAATATAACTCTTATCAATCAATAAATGAAACAGTACAGATTGGTAGACAATGTGATGGGATGGCTGGCATTTGTGATAGCCGCTATTGTCTATTGTTCTACGATTGAACCGACAGCCAGTTTTTGGGACTGCCCAGAATTCATTACGACAGGTTATAAGTTGGAAATCGGGCACCCCCCCGGTGCTCCTTTCTTCATGTTGACGGCCAACCTGTTCTCCCAATTTGTAAGCGACCCGTCTCAAGTTGCCCGTATGGTCAACACGATGAGCGCCCTACTGAGTGCCGCGACGATCCTTTTCCTCTTCTGGACCATCACGCACCTGACACGGAAGCTCATCTTGAAAGACTGGAGCGCATTGACCACGGGCAAGCTGATCGCCATTGAGGCTTCCGGATTGGTGGGCGCCCTGATCTATACTTTCAGTGACACGTTCTGGTTCAGCGCCGTCGAGGGTGAAGTGTATGCTTACTCTTCCGCCTTCACAGCGATCGTTTTCTGGCTGATCCTCAAGTGGGAAGACCATGCGGACGAGCCGCACAGCGACCGTTGGATAGTCCTCATCGCCTACATGACGGGGCTCAGCATCGGTGTCCACCTGCTCAACCTGCTCTGCATCCCGGCCATCGTGCTCGTCTTCTGCTACCGTAAGTTCCCGGAAATCGAACTCAAAGGCTCGCTGATCGCATTGCTCGTTTCGTTCGTGATCGTCGCTGCGGTGCTTTATGGCGTCGTTCCCGGCATCATCACCGTAGGCGGATGGTTTGAGCTCCTGTTTGTCAACGTACTCGGCTTCCCGTTCAATACGGGTGAGATCGTCTACATCATCCTGCTCGTGTCAACCGTGATCTGGGCCATCTATGAGACATATGCCGACCGCAGTGAGCTGCGCGAGAACCTCGCGTTCATGCTCTCGGTGGCCATGCTTGGCATTCCGTTCTACGGATCCGGATGGTCTTCCGTTGTCATTGGCGTGATCGTGCTGGCCCTCCTGTGGTTTGTCCTCAACTTCAAGAAGACGATCGACCGGAAGAAAGTGACCCTCGTGACTGCCCGGTTGAAGAATACGGTGCTCCTGTGTCTGCTGATGCTGATGATCGGATACTCAAGCTATGCGCTCGTCGTCATCCGTTCGTCCGCCAATCCGCCGATGGATCAGAACTCTCCAGAGGACATCTTCACGCTCGGCAACTATCTGAGCCGTGACCAATATGGCGACCGTCCACTCCTCTACGGACAGGCCTATACCTCACAGGTGCAGCTTGACATTGACGGAAACATGTGCAAGCCGCGCATGACCATGGGCGCCCCAATATGGCAGCGCAAGGAAAAGGCGTCGAAAGACGAGAAGGACAGCTACTTCGTTGTCAGCCACAAGAACAAGTATGTCTATGCGCAGAACATGCTGTTCCCACGTATGTACGAGCCCAAATACGCCCAGGCCTACGAAGACTGGATGGGTGGCGTGGACGGAACGGATGTGCCTTACGACCGCTGCGGCGAGATGATCAATGTCAAGGTTCCGTCGCAGATGGACAATATACGCTTCTTGCTCTCCTACCTATGCAACTTCGTGTCCTGGCGCGACT
>JALFRV010000230.1 GCA_022778905.1 Prevotella sp.
CGGACAGATCAGAGTGCCATCGCAATGGTGCGCGAATCGTCCCAGGTGCTTAACGTGATGAGTCAGCAGGCCCTTCAGCTTTCCCCGGACGTGAACGTGGCCAGTGCCTTGCAGCGTGTGTCGGGCGTAACCATGGAGAACGACGCGGCCGGAGAGGCTGCCTATGCCGTGCTCCGCGGCATGGACAAGCGCTATAACTATACGTTGATCAACAGCATCAAGATCCCCAGTCCCGACGACAAGAACCGTTACATTCCCCTGAACCTTTTTCCTTCGGATCTCATGGACCGCATAGTGGTGTCGAAGTCCCTCACGGCCGACATGGAAGGTGACGCGGCAGGAGGCGTGGTAGACATGCAGATGAAGGACGCCCCGGGGCAGTTCGTGCTTCAGGCCAATGCTGCCGTGGGTGCGGGCGACTTTTTCATGGGCGGCAGGGACTATCTGACCACCGACCGGAGCAACACGACGGCCAAGGCGCCCTATGAACGCATGGGAAGCGAATACAAGGCCACGATGCAGGATTTCGCGTCGGGCGCAGCCCGCGTGAGCCGACATGCCATGCCCGCTCCGAACATATTGGCCGGTCTGGCGGCCGGCAACCGATACCTGGACAAGCGGCTCGGACTGCTCGTTGCAAGCAGTCTGCAGAACGTCTTCCGTGGTTCGGAGCGCACACTCAACACGCCGACCATGCCGTTTGGCGAACAAGCCGAGGTCATCTCGAAGATGCAGAGCCGTGACTACTCATTCCATGACCTCACCATAGGCCTCCATGCGAAGGCCGACCTCACGTTGGGCAGCCACAAGTTCGAGTGGTACAACATGCTGATGCATAAAAAGGAGGACGGCGTCCGATACAGCCGGGTCATCACGACCGACTTCGGCTACGAGCCGGACAAGGGGCTTTTCACCCGCGATGACGAGATCCGCAGCAACACGCAGACCCAGACGATCTTCGCGTCTCATCTGAAAGGCACCCACAGATTGGGCCAACGTCTCACCGTCGACTGGTCTGGCATCTTCTCGGAAGCCCGCGAAAAGGATCCCGACCGTGCCTACATCGGAATCAAGAACAGCTATGCGGACAACCAGCTGGCCAAGACCGTGGCCAACGCCATGGAACGCCGCTTCCAGCACAACAATGACCGCGACTGGGCTGGATATGTGAACGCAAGCTACGAAACGCCCTTCCGGCTTGCCGATGCGACATGGAAGGCTGGCGCGATGTACCGCAAGAAGAAACGCGAAAACCGCTATTACTCCTACCAGTTCAATCCCTTGGACATCTCGGCGACCCTTGACGGCAACGGATATGAGGCCTATGACGGCATCGAATGGTACTGCCGCACGCCCTATGCGCAGGCCTCGCAGCTCAATTACGACTCGAAGGAGCACATCGGAGCCGTCTACGGCATGATGAAACTCGCCGGCAGCTGGGGCGAGTTGGTGGCCGGCATGCGCGCGGAGCACACCAATCAGATCTACACCATGCTCCAGCGGTTCCGCGGCATGGGATCCGTGGGCGAGCAGAGCTATTGGGACTGGCTGCCCTCCGCGGCCCTGAAATGGGCGATGAACCGGCAGATGAACGTCAGACTGAGCTATTACAAGAGCATCAACCGGCCGGGATTCTATGAGATCGTGCCCTATCAGGTCATCGGGGAAGACTATATCGAGAAGGGTAATCCCGACCTCCGGCGCGCCCGCATCGACAATATCGACCTGCGATGGGAATGGTTTCCGTCGGCCAATGAGCAGTTTCTCGTCGGCGTATTCTACAAATATCTGAAGGATCCCATCGAAATGACCTTCGCCACCGATACCCGCCAGACCAACAACAGCTTCTACATGCCGCAGAACTTAGGCAATGCGAAGAACTTCGGCGTGGAGTTCGACGTGATCAAATACATCCGCCACTTCGGCCTGAAAGCCAATTACACCTACACGCACTCGGCGATCACGACCGGCAAAAGGCAGTTCAAGCCCGGCAGCTCGGATGTGGAGCTTGTCAGTCAGACACGCCCTTTGGTCAACCAGGCCCCACACACGGCCAACCTCTCGCTGCTCTACAAGGACACGGAGCATGGCTGGAACCTCCAGTTGGCATCCGCCTACACGGGCAACCGGCTCGTCCTCGTCTCGCCATTCAAGGATGCCGACGAATGGGAACGCCATTTGGTGACGCTCGATCTGAGCGGAGAGAAGAAGCTGAAAGGAGGATGGTCGGTCTTCGTCAAGGCCAACAACCTCACCGATGCCAAGCGGGAGCACTATCTGAAGACCGTCAATGACTACAACTTCCAGTTTCCCGGACAGCGCACGGACCGCACGGTCACGCGTACCTATAAGTTCGGACGCACCTTCCTCATCGGAGCACGGATCAGCCTGTAAGATCATCTGATGACCGCAAGAAGAAACATCAAAACAACGAATACAACAGAACAAGATGAAAAAGAAATCAGCCGTTGCCGCCCTGATAGGGCTGACTGTTCTCACGGCATTGCCCGCATGCGAGAACGACAACATCAATCCTTACGACTATGCCGGATCCACAGAGGAGACCCAAAACCAAGGCTCGCGCGAGGTCGTCACGACGCTGCTGGCCGAATACCCCATCGGTTCGTTGGTGTGGAGCCATGACACGACGCTCAACGAGTCGGTGGAGATACCCGCAGGAACATCCCTTTACATCGAGCCGGGTGTCACCGTCACCTGCGCCTCGGGTGCCAAGGTGCCCGTGGAGATCGTCGTCTTAGGCAATCTCTACTGCTTGGGGACCGCCGCGAAGCCTGTCACGTTCACGTCTGACAAGAAGGAACCGGCGGCCTGGGGAGGCATCATCTGCGGCTACAACTCGAGTGAGGTGGTGCTCAGTCATGTCGACATCGCCTATGCGGGTGCCACGCCGACCGAGTCGTCAGTCTCTTTCCAGAACAAGCTCTTCAAGACCGAAATCGACGGAGGCGTGCCCGCGTTCCACTTCTGCAATCCTTCGGGGAAGTTTGTCATCGCAAACAGCTTCTTCCATGACAACTACAACGACCAGACTTACTTCACGGGAGGCAACGGGGTGATCTCCGGCAACGTCTTCGCCGACAGCGGCAACGCGGCCGACGGCGGTGAAGCGATCAACGTCAAGTCGGGCTGCCGGTTGGACATCGCCTACAACCTGATCTACAATGCGTGCACCAACGCCTTCAAACTCTCCAATGCCGGCACCAGCGAAGTGATGCCGTCGACCGAGATCAGGGTCTTCAACAACACGATGGTCGACTGCGGATGGCGCCGCTCGAAAAACAAGAAGGGCGGATCGATCTGGTTAGAGAAAGGCATATTTCCCAAGTTTGTCAACAACCTTGTCTATGACTGCCGCTATGGCATGAAGCAACCCAAGGCCGATGGAGCCGACACCGACAAGAGCATCGTGACGCCCAACTACTACTTCGCCTCGACTGCCGCAGGCGTGGAGCAGATGAGTGCCGCGGCCGACCTGATCATGTTCTACGACAGCGACCCGCGCAGCAAGACGCCGGGCGACCGGAATCCCGCCTTCGTGCGCTTCGCGCAGAATCCGAAGATGGACATCAACTGCCAGGTGGACGATCCCGCACAGGGTGCTCCGCTGCCCTTCTCAAAAGACTGGGACTTCCATCTGCAGCCGGGATCACCCGCCATCGGGGGAGGCGCAGGCTCCATCGACCGCCTCTTCCCCAACGGACTGGCCTTCTTCGGCATGAAGAAAGTCAACTTCATCGACAGCACCAACGACCAGAACTATTATTTCACGGCTCCCTCGCTGAGCGCCTTCTACGGTGCCTGCGGCAGCCGGTAACCATCCGGCGGATGCCTGCCGACAGCGCCCGAAAGGCAGTCGACGGCATGCGCTCCAAACGACAGAAAGATGAAAAAGAACATATCCTATCTCCTGCTTGTGCTGGCCCTCCTGCTGGCACCGCAGATGACGCAGGGGCAGCAAAGCGCCCAGTGGGCCGGACTGCAGAGCGATCTCAACCTCTTCTGGTGCAACGACATGGGCCGCAACGGCTACTACGACCAGCGCCCGATAGCCTCCGTCATGGGCGAAATGGCCGAAGCCATCGGCCCCGAAGCCATCATCGCGGCCGGCGACGTGCACCATTTCAACGGCGTCGCATCGGTCAACGACCCGCTCTGGACCACTAACTTCGAGCTGATCTACAGCCATCCGGAGCTGATGGAGAGCTGGTATCCGATCCTCGGCAATCATGAATACCGCGGCAACACGCAGGCCGTGCTCGACTATGCACACGTCAGCCGGCGCTGGGTGATGCCCGGACGCTATTACACCCGTGTGTTCAGCGGAGACAGCTGCACGGTCCGCGTGGTCTTCATTGACACCACGCCGCTCATAGACAAATACCGCAACGACTCCACAGACTATCCCGACGCCTGCCGGCAGTCGCGGGAGGACCAGCTGAAGTGGATAGACGGCGTGCTCAGAAACGCACGCGAAGACTGGATCATATGCATCGGCCACCACCCCATCTATGCCTGCACGACGAAATCAGACACAGAAAGGACCGACATGCAGCGCTACCTGCTGCCCGTGCTGCAGCGTTACCACAACGTGGCCGTCTACGGTTGCGGCCACATCCACAACTTCCAGCACATCCGGATGCCCAAGGACGGCATCGACTATTGGGTCAACAGCGCCGCGTCATTGTCCCGCAAGGTGAAGCCGACAACAGGGACCCAGTGGTGCGACGACGCTTCCGGATTTACGGTCATCGCGGCCGGCAAGCACCGCCTGGCTCTCCATGCCATCGACAAGGACGGTCGCGTGATCCATTCGATCGTCCGCACCAAGTAGACGGAACCAGTTCTGAAACTACGAAAGACACCGTTTCGGACGACTGACATTCAGTCTTCCACCCACGTCAGAAAAGTCCCTCTGCAAGGGACTTTTCGCATGCCTCGCGCAGAGCTATGCTTTCGGCGCCCGAAAGCTATCATATGGGCGGCCAAGAGCTATGCTTTCGGGCGCCGAAAGCATAGCTCCGCGCAGACCAGAGAAATCATCCGTAAAATCCACCCCAAAAACCTCCCGTTCGAGGGAGCGTCATTTCGTATCTGAACACCCCCTCAATCAGCTTTCCACAACAAAATGCAGAGGCGGATCTTGTGCCTGTCCGCAGGAGCCGAGCCATCCATGCCCACCCCCCATTCCCTTCGTAGGGGCGGATCTGCGTATCCGCCCGCAAAGAGCGGAATCTATCAACCAACCGTCCGGACGAATGCCATAAACCGCAAATGATGCCCATTCCGCAGATGGAAATGTTCACAATGATGATCGCATGGGCGAAACCTGACATTGGCGAATGGTAAATTGCGTGTGGGAACTTGGCCCATTGCAGGCGGGCATTCGGCCCTTGTCTTTATCCCGATGGGCCCATTGCGGGCGGATACGCAGATCCGCCCCTACGGAGGGAATGTTGTTTGCCGGGGCTCGCTCCGCCAATCAAGACCTTGCCATTGACGCATGCGCCATCAGCTCCCTCTCTCTACCGGGATGACCGGGGGGGCACTCCGGCCCCGACGGATCAGCGCACCATCTTTCCCACCCGAAGCTTATCGCCCGAGAGATCGACCTCAAAGAGGTGGGGAACACGCACTTTGCGCGCGCCGACCTGCTCGTTATGACGGTGGACGGACATCATCCAGCGGCCGTCCAACGTGCGGAAGAGCATGCCATGACCGAAGTCGGGCGGCGTGACAGGCTTCTTCTCCTGAATCCACGGACCGTCCAAAGTGCCGCTCTTGCTGTAGGCCACTCCCTGCGTATATTTGTCATAGACCCAGCTGGACCAGATCATGCCGAGCCGGCCGGTGCCGGTACGGAAGAGGAAAGGCCCGTCAGTGACCTGATTGGCACCGTGCGGGCCGGCTTCGGATGGATTGCCGGACCGGTTCCAGGGACTGTCGAAGGCATGGAAGAGCACCGTCGGCTCGCCCACTGTGCCGCTCAGATCGGGTTTCAGCCGGATCTTCTCGATCGTCCCGTTGCCGTTTTCGAGCCATTCGCCGCAATAGACCATGTAGGGCTGGCCGTCGCTGTCGACCCAGAACGTGCCGTCCAGCGTGGGCCGATCAATGGGGAGATAGATCGGATCAGCCATCGGACGGTAGGGGCCGTAGGGCTTTTCGCCGACGAGAACGTGGCTGGCCCGACGTTCCACGCGATGGCCGCGGAACTCGCGCATCAGGATGCCACGGTTGGTGAATGTGGCGAAATAGTAATACTTGCCGTTGTAGCGGTGCAGCTCGGCGGCCCATATCATCGGGTGACGGCCCATCCATGAGTAGGGATCGGTATCGGTCACGTCGTAGGGGCCGGTCCACATGGCAAGATCGCGGCTCATGTACAGCTGTCCGCCAGTGCCCGTGAGATAGTACGTCTGCGTCGCGGAGTCGGCGAGAATGGCGGGATCGCTCATGACGATTGAGTCCAAAGGCACCGTCCGCACATAGGGTGCTGTCCGCTTAGGACGTTCCTTCCAATAGCGCTCCAAGCGGTCGGCCTCAGCCCGGGTGAGCTGTATCACGGCCCCATGCTTGGGCGACTGGAAGTTGAGGGCACGCATGACGCCCTCGTTGAAGTGGCCTGCCGGGGTGAATGTCTTGAAGTCTGTGGTCTCCATGAAGCCGAAGTTGTGGGGGCGGATGCTGTAGATGTCATACATGAGCACCCACTTCTCTTCGCCGATCCGCTTCCAGACGTTCGGCGCCTCGCATCCTGTCCGCTCTGCGTCGATCTGCCCCGGCTGGTACTGATAACCGCCGTTGATGCGGTCGGAGAAGGCAATGCGGATGCCGCCCGGATTCTCCTGTGCCACATAGGTCATGGCATAGCGCCCGTCGGGAAGCGGAGTGATGTCGGCATCGAGCACCTGGATCTTCGGGTCGGGAAACTCGAAGAGCAGCCGGGGCACCGTGGTGAGCGTCGTGAAGGCTTCATCGGCATAGGCGTAATAGAGATGGGTGCGGCTGTCCGAGCCGTCTTTGCCGGTCGGGCGGATGGTGAAATAGACCATCATCCGGCGCATCTGCGGATCGTAGATCACTTCCGGCGCCCACGCGCATCCCAAGTCGCCGAAGGCCTCGGGAAACAGCCGGTCGATGCGGACCACGTGATGGGTCCAGTGGATGAGATCATCCGAGCGCATGAGCACGATGCCGCGGTTGTTGCCCCAGTCGTATTTGTCGGGCCGTTCCCATCGTGTCGTGCGGAAACCTTTATCCTTTCCGAAGATGTGAAGATCGGTCAGCACCATGTAGAACGCACCGTCGGGACCGCGACAGACATGCGGATCGCGGATGCCATGCTGCTCGGAGATGGTGTCCCCGGCAATGACGGGCAGTCCGTCGTTGACGGACGTGAAGTTGTAACCATCACGGCTGACGGCCATGTGGAGGCTGTGGGTGGCGTCGGAGAAGTAGACCATCAGGTAGGCCTGCATCTCCTGCCCCGTGGGAATGGTTGCTGCGAGGGCGCTGCCCGTGGAGAGCAGCAGCAGGAGCAGCATGTTTTTTACGCTTTTCATCATCGTAGTCGTTTAGTCCGTGATCCGTTCCCGCCGGACGGTCAGCCGTTTGCGGTCAGTCGGCGAGTGGCTGCAGCGGCTGCAGGACGACCGGTCCGACCAGTCCGGAGGGCTGCGGCGACCAGGCCTTGGCGGTGAAGAGATTGTCCGATCCGCGGTTTTCGGCCTTCCGGGCGGGGAAGTTCGTGTTGTAGAAAATGCGGTAAGGCTCGCCCTTCCGGTCCATGTCGGAGATACGGTTGGCCATCAGATTGGTCACCTCGATGATCAAAGGGGTGCCCTTCTTCAGCAGGGAGGAAGGGATGTCGAGCTGATAAGGCGCACCGAGCAGCGTGCCCACGAAGGTGGTGCCGACATAGACGCGTGCCGTCTCGTGGACCTCCCCGAGTGACAGGCGCCACATCGGAGCCTTCTGTTTCAGCTTCGGCAGGGTGACGGCATAGCGTGCCGTGCCTGAGAAGGCAGCAGCATCGGCATCGAAACCCGTCCACGACTGCAGCTCGGTGGTCTCCTGTGCTTTCGGCAGGACAGGTCCGCCCTTCACGAACTCGATCTTCCAGCGGCCCTGAAGCTGCTGTGTCTGACCGGCAGGCGTATAGAACGCATAGGGCTCACCGCCCATCGCGCCGGACGATGTCTGCACGATCAGTGCCTCACCGGGCTGCAGCGAGAGGAACACACGGTTGTCCGTCACGCGCGCAAGACCCTTCCGCCCGTCCATGGGATTGAAGACGGCGGCGGCGGAAAAAGAAGTTCCCAAAGCCACCTGCCCGCTGTAGATCCGGTCGGTGGGGTTTTTGATGAAGTAACTGTAGCCTCCATCCGCGTTCTGACGACGGATGCAGCGCAGCCCTTCGGCAAACATCGGTTCCTGACTGACACCGGCTTCGCGGAGCGCAGCTGCCAGATCGGTCGCACAGACGATCCGTCCACGGCCGCAGGAAGCCACCCCGTTGCGGAACGAAAGTCCGCCGAGCAGCGTCTGCATCTCCCGGCGGGCGGCGTCCAAACCGGCCAATCCGGGAACGTCGGTCGGCAGATGCCTGTCGAAGATCACCGTGGCACCGTCGGCAGCGAGGGCCATCAGGCGCTTCAGTGTGGCGATCGGCATGAGCTTAGTCTCAGGTATGACGATCACGCGGTAGCGTCCGCCAGGCGTCGTCACGCCGCCGTTGAAGCCGAAGGTCTGCAACTGACGGTCGGTGAAGAGGTCCCAGTCGAAGCCGCTGTCATAGAGTTTCTGGGCGCAGTCGTGCACCTCCGGCATCTCCACACCATGGAAATGGCGGAGCATCTTGCGGTCCGGCTTCGACTGATAGTCGCCCAAACTGTAGTAGAGCAGGATGTCCCCCGACGGGCGTCCCTGCTGCATGAAACTCTGGACACGTGCGGCATAACGGTTGAGCGTGCTGAAGTCGTCCCACCAGCTGTTGGTCGGCTGGAAGTGAACAGCGGCATAAAAGAGCCACCCCGGCCACTTGGCGTCGGAGGGCGAGTAGGCTGTGCCGTGGTAGAACACATGGTTCACGCCCGCCAGCCAGAATCCGTCGAGGATGTTCTTCACCTCTTCGAGGCTTGTCATGAAGTGCTCATTGGCCCACGTGGCACTCTCCGAGGAGACGAGGGGCTTGCCCATGACGTGCGCGGCCGACGGGGCTGTCTTGAGCGCAATGATGTCGCTGCCCTCGATCTCGGGCACATCGCTGGCCGCATAGATATCCAAAATGTTGGCCGGAGAACCGTGCCCCTGGTTGCGGATGCCTTTTCCCTGACGGGCAGCCCAGCCTTGCCAGCCCTTGGTATAGACGTTGACGAGCAGACTGTCGATCGTCATGCGGTAGTCGTAGAGCACCCGCATGTTCAGCTCCTCGGTATCCTTGCCCATCAAGGCGGGCAGGTGGTCCTGCAGGCGGTAATGGTTCAGATGATAGAAATGATCGAAGATGCGGTCCGTGTAGTCGGATTCGCCCTCGGCATCGTCCACCTCGTAAGAGTCGTTGAAATAGTAGCGCAGATGGGAGAGATCGCGGCCGCGGAAGGCATCGTCAAACTTCTGCAGATACTGATGCAGCGCGTCGGCCGAGAAATGGTCAATGACGAAGCCCTCTCCGCCGGGAGCCGCACGCTCCACCATCTTGCCATGGTCGCCCTTGAAGATCGCGCAGAGCAGCCAATTGCCCTTCGGCGCCTTCCACGTCAGCTGTCCGTCCTTCACCAAGGAGGTCAGGTCGACGGCACCGGAATATTGCCCACCCTCAGCCCGATAGGCCATCAGCGTGACCAAAGGCAACGTTTTCGCAAATCTGACTTGATCGAATGCGATCTCCTGCAGGTCACCATTGGCCTGCAAAGGATACTTCAGCTCGTCGGGGCGGATGGTTTTGCTGCCCTGAAAGCGCACGCGCGGTGCCTGCTCACAGCTGACTTTCAGGTTGACCACACGGCCTCCCGTCACTTCATAGCTCTCCATCCGCAGGCTCTTGGATGCCGACTCGTCGGTCACCCACGGCCCTCCGAAAGGCCAGCCCGAGGCATTGGCCAGGTCGACACCGATGTCGAGGCGCTTCGCCTCTTCCAATGTATAGGTGAAAGCATCCACCCATCGGGGCGACAGATAGGTAAGGTTCTTGCGCTCGGAACCCCGAACGCCATAGATGGGTGTGACCTCCACGCCGCCCAAACCGGCTTGCGCATAGGCCTCAAGCGACTTCTTCAGCTCGGATTGTTCCACGGCACTGCCCTGCCACCACCACCGCGTCCACGGCTTCATGGTGGGCTTGACGACGGGCCACTGCGGTCCGCTCTGGGCAAAGACGCCTGCCGGCAGCAGTGCCAGCAGGACCAGGAGTTGTTTCAGCATGTATTTCATATGGCTGTATGGATGATTTAGTGTTTGAAGATGACGTTTTCGACCTTGCAGTTCTGGATGAACGACGTGTCCATCTTGCCCACCGGGTCGCTGATCTGACAGTTTTCGAATGTCACGTTGCGGACATCATACTGGTCCGAAGCATTGACCATGTAGAACCCTTGCGTGCATGTGAGGTTCACGTTGCGCAATGTGACGCTGTCAACGAATGAACGCGGCATGTCCTCACGTGGCAAACGGTTGTAGAACTGCGTCCAGCGGTTGACCGAAAAGCCTTTTCTGGTCATGCCGGAACAATTCTCCACCAGCACGTGAGTATAGCGCTGGGGCGTGTCGGGACGCATTTTGAAGAGGATAAGGTTGGACGTTCCGTCGAACGTACAGTCGCGCAGGATGACGTTCCGGTCATCAAACGACTCGCTTCCGAAGGTGATTCCGGCTCCCGCACGTCCGTAACGGCAGTGCTGGATGATCACGTTGCGGCAGGCTCCGTTGCCGGCGATCGTGTCGACCCATGTGCCCTTGCCGCCCTTCAGGCAGACGGCGTCGTCGCTGACGTTCATGTAACAGCCGTGGACAAGCACGTCCTCGACCACGTCTAAGTCCAACGCATCGCTGCTGGGAGCACGCAGGCCCTCGGTCGGCGCATAGATATAGCAGTTCAGGTATTTCACGCGCTTGCAACGATAGATATGGTTTGTCCAGAATCCGGGATTGATGAGGCGCACGCCGGAGACCGTCACGTCGTTCGAATTGGAAATATATACCAATCGCGGACGCAGCGCCTCGAGGTTCGTGCACTTAGGATTGACCTTCCGGCGAAGCCAGAATTCCTCCCAGAAACGCCGTCCGTTGCCGTTGATCGTGCCCTTGCCGGAGATTGAGAAGCCGTCTACGCCGTCGGCATTGACAAGGGCCGCGAAGTAGTCAAGGGTCTGGCCTTCGAGCCGGGTCTTGACAATGGCATAGTCGGCGATGGCGTCCGTCCCTTTCAGAACGGCTCCTTCGCTCATCATGAGATGCGTGCGGGGCTTGAAGAACAATGATCCGGAAAGGAAAGTGCCGCGCGGAAAGACGATCACGCCACCGCCCTCGGCGGAACACTGGTCAATGACGCGCTGGATGGCCTCGGTCTGTACGACGGTCGAATCATTCCTCACGCCGTAGCTCGTGATCATATAGGGACGGCCGAGTCGGCTTACGTCGGTCTCAGTGGTATCGGCAAACCAGGCCGGAATGGGTGTCCCGTCGGGGAAGAGCTGCCGTCTTGCCTTTTCCTTTCTGGCATCTGCCGGCGCAAGAACAACGGTCATCGCCAGCAAAATCAACAAAATGGTCTTTGCTTTCAAAACAGATAAGTCATTAAGTGGTTATTTTTTGAATATTGTTGATCAGTCTATCAGTAGATCTGCATGCAAATGTACGAAAAAGAAATGAATTTAGCTAAAATCAAAAACAACATTTTGCGAAACGGATAAAAATACATAACTTTGCACCTGTATGGTGCTTAACTACATCTGGATAGCATTCTTTCTCATTGCATTCCTGTTTGGAGCGATCCAACTGGCTATGGGGAACACGACGGTTTTTCAGCAAATCGTTGATTCGACTTTCGATTCTTCCAAGAACGCATTTGAAATTTCGTTGGGACTGACGGGTGTTCTCGCTCTCTGGCTCGGCATCATGCGGATCGGAGAGCAGGCAGGCGTCGTCAACGTATTGGCAAGATTGCTCAGCCCGGTGTTCTCCAAGCTCTTTCCGGACATCCCGAAAAACCACCCCGTCATGGGCAGCATCTTCATGAATATCGCCAGTAACATGCTGGGATTAGACAATGCCGCCACGCCTACAGGACTGAAAGCGATGGCCCAGATGCAGGAACTGAATGCGCAAAAGGATACCGCCACCAACCCCATGATCATGTTCTTGGTGCTCAACACGTCCGGATTGACCGTCATCCCGACAACGATTCTGGCCTTTCGTGCATCGTATGGCGCCGCCTCACCTACCGATGTCTTCATCCCCATACTGCTTGCGACGACTGTGGCCACGCTTGCCGGCATCATCATCACGTCGCTCTGGCAGCGGATCAACATCTTCCAGCCCGTGCTGATGGCAACTCTCTTGGGACTGTGTGGCGTTGTCGGCATCGTCATCTGGGGATTCGGGCAGATGGACAAGGACACGATGGGGACGGTGACCTCGGTGGCTTCGAATCTCATCTTGTTCGGCATCATCACGCTCTTCATCCTTGCGGGCTTCCGGAAGCGGATCAATGTCTATGACGCATTCATCGACGGGGCGAAAGAGGGATTCACTACGGCCGTCCGGATCATCCCCTATCTCGTCGCCATATTGGTAGGTGTGGGCGTCTTTCGGGCATCCGGCGCGATGGACATGTTGATCAACGGCATTGCCTGGTGCGTGAATGCGTGCGGGCTGAACAGTGACTTTGTCGGTGCCTTGCCTACCGCCTTGATGAAACCGTTGAGTGGTTCGGGCGCCCGAGGACTGATGCTCGAGGCGATGAAAAACTACGGGCCGGACAGCTTCGTGGGACGTCTGAGCTGCATATTCCAGGGATCTACGGACACCACCTTTTATATATTGGCAGTCTACTTCGGCAGTATCAGCGTCAAATATACCCGTCACGCCGTGGCCTGCGGCCTCCTCGCCGACCTTGCAGGTGTAGTCGCCGCCATCTTCATTGCCTATCTCTTTTTCTAAGAGAAGGGAAAGGTCAATCAACCAAAAGACTTATTCAAGAAGCGTGGAACATAGGAATCAAGAAGAGAAACAACAATGGCGAACTTAAAATCATTGGCTAAAGACACGGCGATCTATGGCATCAGCAGCATTGCCGGGAAGTTTATCAACTATCTGCTTGTGCCGATCCAGACGGCTGCATGGGCTGCTTCGGGGGGCCAGTACGGTGTCGTGACCAATGTGTATGCCTACACCGCACTGCTCTTAGTCATCCTCACCTACGGCATGGAGACCACTTTCTTCCGCTATGTGAACAAGTCTGAGGAGAACCCAACGACAGTCTATTCCACCACCTTGCTGTCTGTGGGTGCCACGTCGCTGCTCTTCATCGCCGCCATACAGCTGTTCTTAGGGCCGATCGCCACATGGATGGGCTATGCGAACCATAGGGATTGGGTGGCCGTCATGTTCATCTGCGTCGCCGTCGACGCCTTCAAGAGCATCCCCTTTGCCTATCTGCGCTACAAAAAGCGTCCGATCAAGTTTGCCGCCATACAGTTGGCGAACGTTTTCCTGAACATTCTTTTCAACATTCTCTACCTCTTCGTGCTTCCGGCATTGCGGCTCAATCCCTTCGGCCTCTACGACGAGCAGTTCACATTGGATGTGGGCATGGTCTTCTACATCAATCTCGCGTGCACGGGTTTGGTCACGCTCATGTTCTGGAAGGAGCTGACCGGCTTCCGCTACCGTTTCGACTTCCAGCTCTGGAAGCGCATGCTGCGCTACGCATGGCCGCTGCTTATCCTCGGCATAGCCGGCATCCTGAACCAGACATTCGACAAGATCGCTTTCCCGTTCCTCTACCATGGCAACGACGCGAAGGCCGAACTGAGCATCTACGGTGCCACCGTGAAGATCGCCATGATCATGGCCATGATCACCCAGGCATTCCGCTACGCCTACGAACCGTTCGTTTTCGGAAAGGCAAAGGACAAGGACAACCGCGAGACTTACGCCAAGGCGATGAAATTCTTCGTCATTTTCACGCTCTTGGCATTCCTCCTTGTGGTGGGCTACATGGACATCCTGCGCCACGTCATACCCAATCGCGACTACTGGGCAGGCCTCCGCGTGGTGCCCATCGTCATGGCGGCGGAGATCATGATGGGCATTTATTTCAATCTGTCTTTCTGGTACAAGCTCATCGACCGGACCATCTGGGGGGCTTACTTCAGCGGCATCGGATGTGTGGTGCTTATCGCCGTGAACGTCATCTTCGTGCCGCGCTACAGTTACATGGCCTGCGCATGGGGCGGATTTGCAGGCTATGGCACCGCCATGCTGCTCAGTTACTTCGTCGGACAGAAATACTATCCGGTCAACTATCCGGTCAAGGAGATCATGCGCTACGTGCTGCTGGCCTTCGTGCTCTTTGTCGGCATGAGCGCCGCCAACGACTTCCTCGGCGTGCTGCCGGCCCTGATCGTCAACACGCTGCTGATGGCTGTCTTCGTGGCTTACTTGGTGAAGCGCGACTTCCCGCTGTCTTCACTCCCCGTTATCGGTAAACATTTTAAACACTAAAATATGAAAAGATCAACTTTCATACTCTCTGCGCTCCTCGCCGCGACGCCCTTGATGGCCGACGAAGGCATGTGGACGCTCTACAATCTGCCCAAGGCGGTCTATGAACAGATGCAGGCCGAGGGCTTCCGAGTTCCCTACGACGGCATCTATCAGGGCAAGGACGCCATCAAGAATGCCGTGGTCAACTTCTCCGGATACTGCTCGGGCGTCGTGGTCTCACCTGACGGGCTGGTCTTTACCAACCATCATTGCGGCTTCGAAGCAATCCGAAGCCATTCGACCGTGGAGCATGACTACATGCTGAACGGATTCTACGCGAAGACCTATGCGGACGAATTACCCAACGAGAACATGTTTGTGAGCTTCATGGTGAGCCAGGATGACATCACGGCAAGGCTCCGCGCGCTCGGCATCGACGGCAGGAGCAATGACGGCAGGGCTTTCCTGATCGACTCATTGCAGAATGCCATGACCGACTCCATCAAGAAGATCGACGCCACCTTGCATGTGGACATCGACCCGTTCTACGAAGGCAACCGCTACTATGCCACCGTCTACCGAGACTTCACCGATCTCCGGCTGGTCTTTACCGTACCGAAATCGATGGGCAAATACGGCGGAGAGACGGACAACTGGATGTGGCCGCGCCAGACGTGCGACTTCTCCGTGTTCCGCATCTACGCCGACCCGAAGACCAACAAGCCGGCCAAGTACAGCAAGGACAACGTGCCTTACCGCCCCGAACACTGGGCACCCGTGTCCCTTCAGGGCTATCAGGACGGCGACTTTGCCATGACCGTGGGCTACCCGGGATCGACCAGCCGTTACCTCTCGTCATTCGGGATCCGCGAAAGGCGCGATGCCCAGAACGAGCCACGTGCCCAGGTGCGCGGCGTCAAGCAGCAAGTGATGCAGCGACACATGCGGGCCAGCGAGGCCGTACGCATCAAATACGACAGCAAATATGCGCAGAGTGCCAACTACTGGAAGAACTCCATCGGCATGAACAAGTGCATTGACTCGATCGGAATCATCAGCCAGAAGCAGGCCTATGAGCATCGCATCCAGGCCTGGATGGACTCAACGGGCTATCTGAAGGGCAAACTCGACTTCGCCATCATGTCACGCCTCTACGCCAAGCGCGCTGATGCCATGCGCGCGCTGATGTACTATCGCGAGACCTTCCGTGGCACCAACGAGTTCTCCACGCGTGCCATGCGCCTCAATCACATCGAGCTTCAGGGGCCGAAAGACAAGCCGAAGAAGCAGTATGCGCTCTTCAAGGACAACAGTGACACCTGGGACGCCGCACTCGACAAGGAGGTCTTCGCCACGCTCCTGCGCAATTACCGCCAGAAAGTGGACGCGCGTTACCTGCCCGGATTCTACAAACTCATCGACAGCAGGTTCAACGGCGACTACACGGCCTATGTCAATTACCTCTACGAGAGGAGCTTCCTCATGAAGAGCGGACAGAAGATCTACGTCAATAAGAAGAATTATCTCAAGGATCCGGGTGTACAGTACGGTCTCGACCTGCTTGAAGTGGAAGGCGCGATACGTGCCGAAATGGACGGCATCAACGACAGCATCGACCGGCAGGAGCAATATCTCTGCGACGCAAAGGTGCGCATGGAGGAAGACATGCCTCACTACAGCGACGCCAACTTCACCATGCGACTCAGCTATGGACAGGTAGGCGGCTTCACCTTGGGCGGTGCACCGTCGGGCTATTACACCACGGCGGAGAGCTTGGTGCGCAAGATGGAGACCGGCGAACGGGTGCCCGACTACTACGCCGAACCGATCATGAAGGAGCTGATGAGCAGTTCCGACTTCGGCCCATACACCGACCGCACCTCCGGCAAGATGCAACTCTGCTTCCTGACCAATAACGACATCACCGGCGGAAACAGCGGATCGCCCATGTTCGACGGCCAAGGACGCCTCATCGGACTGGCTTTCGACGGCAACTGGGACAGCCTCTCGAGCGACATCTTCTTTGATTCGAAGCTCGCGCGCTGCATCGGTGTCGACATCCGCTACGTGCTCTACATGATGGACAAGTGGGGACACGCCGACCGACTGCTGAAGGAAATCAATGCCCGATAGGCACAACGGAGAACGGATCAGAACTTTTCGGACAAACCGGCGCAATATGATTGAATAATTATTCCATTCTTTCAGCGCGCGAAAAAAGAGCGGGGTGGACAATCGGCCATTCCGCTCTTTTTAACGCGGCAGTCTCTTTACCATAAACTATAAAGGTACATCAACAAACTTAATGATGGTGTCCTTTAATTTCTTCATTGACATTCTAAATGCCTATAGTTTATCGTTAAAACTGCCTTTTGTGTTGAAATTTAGAAAAAATATAGATATATATAACCACATTGAAAAACATTTCTTATATTAGCGACATATTTCTAATAGTTCTAACATATTCATTAACCCTTTAAATATATACCATTATGACAATAGCATTTTTTAAGTTTCCGTTTCATTAGTCTTCAAAACAAGACGCAATATATCAGAAAATGAGATCATCTCTAACAAAGATCTATTCTTCAAAGAAAAAAGCATTATCCTTCTTGCGTTACCTGTAATTAATTGTAATTATAAATATCCAGCTTCAACACGATCCAATGAAGATTGTCTTTCACGATATAAGTCGAGCAGAAGGCGATGTGGAACTGTTTGCGTAGCCTCATGTGCACTTTCATTCACTAGTGGCCCTGTCATTGCCACAGCCGGTATTGCACTTGCTACCTACGAATTAGATAATTGCTTAAACGACGCATTACAACACTACAAAGAATGTCAATAAACAAGAATTATGAACAGAAAAGAATCCATTCCTATCAACAGTTACATCCTCCTGTTTCTCGTCATCACCTTGTTGCAGATAACAAAGGTCATTGAACGAACAGTATATTACAGGCTCTTGGCCATTCTTGCAATTCCGTCCATCATCTATTTCACATACGCTGCATGGAAATGGTATAAGAAGACGCACAAAGTGAACTGGAGATTTGCTGTATTAATCATTGCGAATGCTGTTCTGATTGCAATGCCTTTCATACCCTGAGCAATAGCAGGCGCAAACCATTTGCAACAGGAATCATGAAAGAGAAATCAAAAGAGGAACTTTTCGGACAAACCGGCGCAATATGATTGAATAATTATTCCATTCTTTCAGCGCGCGAAAAAAGAGCGGGGTGGACAATCGGCCATTCCGCTCTTTTTAACGCGGCAGATCGCTCCAAAATCAGCCAAAGTAATAAATTCTGACAAGAAAGCATCCGTACGAAGCATCCTTCAACTGCATTTTCCGACCCGAGAGGATATCTCTTGAGGATCCGGAGCATATATTCGGACGCCCCGGAGTAATCATTTGGAGCGGCAAGAGCATGTTTGCGCAGCATCCGCCTGCCCCTTTTCGTATAAACATTCACAATCGGCGGAAAACGGGGAAGAATGCTGTTCTGAAACAAAAGGACAAAATTCGGAAATCCGGCAGGGCCCTTTCCGGACGGAAGCCGTCAGCATCGAAGCTCGTATCAAGTGGCTCCGCAGGCGACAGCACGGCATTTTATTTGCCCCGCCTCACCACTTCACCCCCCATTTATTTTGCAAATTCGCACTTTTCGTTTATCTTTGCAATCGTCAACAAACTCACTTAAAAACCATGAAACGAATAAGCTACTTGATGCTTGCAGCATTGTTTTGTCTCGCTGTCAACGCAAAGAACAAGCCCTACCGACTGCGGATGGACCTCGCAGGGACATGGCAATTCGCCCTCGACCGTGACTCCTCGCTGACCGCTACGACGCCGATGACGGACACGGTGACGCTGCCCGGAACGACGGACACGAACCGCAAGGGCGACCCGTGCACCAACCGATCGGAGACGACGCATCTCTCCCGGCTCTACACCTACGTGGGAAAGGCATGGTACGCCCACGACGTGGAGATCCCGAAGACATGGCGAAAGAAACAGATCCGCCTCCACTTGGAGCGCACGAAGCCGTCGGTGGTCTACGTGGACGGCAAACGCATCGGCGCCTCAAACGACATCACCACCCCACAGGTGTTTGACCTGACCTCCGCACTGACGCCGGGACGCCACCGCATAGCCATCCGCATTGACAACGGAAGCGGCATACCACAGCAGATCTATGCCAACTCCCACGCCTACACGGAGGACACGCAGACCAACTGGAACGGTATCATCGGGCAGCTCTATTTAGAGGCTGTCAATCCCGTACACCTCACCAGCCTGACGCTCACACCGTCTGCGGCCCGCCGGGAAGTCCAAGTGGCCGTCGGATACGTGGGCGCCACAGCCCCAAAGGCTTTGCTCCGCCTGCGCGTGACCGATCTCAAGACCGGACAGGAGATCCGCAATCAGGTGGCCCGCATCATCGACAAACGCGATGAAATGGGCGAAAAACGCATCGATGCCGTCATCTCCTTGGGCAATGAGGCACGCCTCTGGAGCGAGTTCCATCCGGATCTATACCGGCTGCAGGCCGAAATCGAAGGACAGGACACACTCGCGCAGGACTTCGGCCTGATCGACTTCGAAGCCCGGGGCACGCAGTTCTTCGTCAACGGACACCTCACTTTCCTGCGCGGCAAGCATGATGCCTGCGTCTTTCCGCAGACGGCTCATGTGCCGATGGACGTGGAGTCGTGGCTCCGTTATTTAGGAACGTGCAAGGCATACGGCCTCAACCACGTGCGGTTCCACAGCTGGTGCCCGCCCGAAGCAGCCTTCCATGCCGCCGACCGCTTGGGGATCTACCTCCAACCCGAACTGCCTTTCTGGGGCAAGTTTGACAACAACGACCGCCGGCTGATGGATTTCCTCCACAAGGAGGGACTGCACCTGCTGCGCGCCTACGCCAATCACCCCTCGTTCGTGATGATGGCGCTGGGCAATGAGCTGAGCGGAAGCGTCGACGCGATGGCCGCATTCGTGAAGGACTTCCGTGCTGCCGACAGCCGGCCGCTATACACCTTCGGATCCAACTATTATCTCGGCTATCAGGGATGGAAGCCTGGGATGGACTATTTCACCACCTGCCGCGTCGGCGGAGAGAAGTACGGCGAATACCATACGCATACGCGCGGCTCCTTCTCCTTTGCGGATGTGGCCGACGGAGGCTATCTCAATCATCTCTATCCCAACACGGTGCAGGACTTTGAGCAGGCCATCGCGAACTGCCCCGTGCCCGTCATCAGCCACGAGACGGCACAGTTCCAGACCTATCCCGACTTCAACGCCGAAATCCCGCAATACAAGGGCGTGCTCCGTCCCTACAACATGGAGATCTTCCGGCAGCGTCTGGCCGACGCCGGAATGGGCGACCAGATGCGCGACTTCCACATGGCCAGCGGCCGATGGAGCGCTGCGCTCTACAAGGCTGACATCGAGATGGACCTCCGCACGCAGGGGTTCGGCGGCTTCCAGCTGCTCGATCTGCAGGACTATCCGGGCCAGGGCAGCGCCTATGTGGGCATCCTGGACGCCAACATGCAGACCAAAGGGATCATCACTGACAAGGAGTGGCTGTCGTTCTGCGCCCCGGTCGTGCCGCTGCTGCGCACGGATCGGTTCTGCTACCGGAACGACGAGACCTTCCGCGGACGCGTTCAGATAGCCGCCTACACCGAGGAACCGCTCCGCGAGACAACCCTCCAGTGGACGCTGAGCAGGCTTCCGGCCAACGGAGAGCATCACGCGCAACCCCTGACCGTCAGAAGCGGACAGCTCGCAGTGCCCAATGCGACCACCGGCCTGCTCACAGTGGGCGACCTGCGGATTCCGCTCAGCGAGGTCATGCCGGCCGGACAGCCTGCCGGAACCTATCGGCTGACGCTCACGGTGGGATCCCACAAGAACGGCTATGACCTCTGGATCTATCCGCAGACGACAGCTCCAAAACCGTCAAAAGGTCTGATCGTCACCGCGAAACTGACCGATGAAATCGGAAAAAAACTGCAATCGGGCGCCCGCGTGCTGCTCATGCCCGACTCGGCCGAATACGCCGGAAACACCGTAGGCGGACTCTTCACCACCGACTATTGGAACTGGCGTATGTTCAAGACCATCTCCGAGCGGAACAACAAACCCGTCTCGCCAGGCACATTGGGCATTCTGACGCGCCCGGAGCACCCGCTCTTCAACGCCTTCCCGACCGAAAGCCACACCAACTGGCAATGGTTCCCGATCGTGAAAGCCTCCCGGCCGATGATCCTTGACCGCCTCCCGGCCGGCTACAGACCGATCGTACAGGTCATTGACAACATCGAACGCAACCACCGGCTGGGCCTGGTCTTCGAACTGAAGGTCGGCGCGGGCCGGCTGCTCGTGTGCATGAGCGACCTCAGACAGCAGGAGCGCTATCCGGAGTCGCAGGCACTCTACCGCAGCATTCTCAGCTATATGGACTCCTCCGACTTCAACCCGCAGACGGCCCTCACACTTGAACAGCTGCGGGAGGCTTTCGCTGACGCGACAGAAACAACGAAGATCAAGCGATTGGACAATATTTCCTATTGACGGGACCCGCCATCCCGCTTGCCCGATGAAATCGCCCGATGTGTAAAAACGGACGGTTTCATCGGGATTTTTGTTCCCATTCGGTCGTTCAGAAGACCACTATGGGCCGCGCGGAACAGTAAAGCTGCAAGGACAGAATCAGGCCGTCTGCCGACCGGACCCATGCGGACGGCCGGACAACCGAAAGCTATCCTTTCGGCAGACAAAAGCTATCCTCCGGGCACATGAAAACACCCCCTCGCGCATATGATAGCTCCGGGTCGTCCAAAGCATAGCTCTGCGCAGGGCATACGACAGGTATCGTTTGGACGGAGGAAAAAAGAAGGGGTCAGAGAAGATTTCTCATCTTCCCTGACCCCGTTGCGATGGCGGATGGATGCCGTGTCTGCGATGCGGCCGTCCGCCCGATTATTTCTTGCGGGGACGCCGCCGCGCCCAGCCTTCTTCGCTGAAATCCGGTTCCTCCCCTTTCAGTTTGAACGCCTTGCCGTTCATCAGTTCGCGCCAGTCCTCATGCTGTCTGGTTTGCTGTTCACGCGGTGCGCGGCCCCGGCTGTTGCCGTGCCGGCCGGCCGAGTCGCCTCTCTGGTCGCGCTGGCGTCCGCGGTCGGACCGTCCGTGTCCGCCCTCTTCGGCATCGTTGCAGCGCACCTCGCGTCCCTTGTAGGTCTGTCCGTTCAGGGCATTCATCACCTTTCGGGCATCGCCTTCAGGCACTTCGATGTAGGAGAACTTGCTCAGCAGGTCGATATGTCCCACTTCCTGACGCCCGTGGACGTGCCGGTTGAGAAACTGCATGATCTCTCCAGGATAGAAACCGTCGGCCTTTCCGAGGTTGACAAACAGCCGGCGGAAGCCCGATTCGGCCTCATGCTTGCGCCGCCCGTTAGATACGCGGCCCCGGCCCGACTCGTTTGCATCCCGCGCGCCGCGCTTGGCAGTCGTCGGTTTCTCCAATGCGGGAGCGTTCTTGTAATAATCCAAGAAGCGTCCGAAGGTCACGGTGACCATCTTCTTGATGATATCTTCCTTGTCAATGTATTCAAACTGACGGTTGATGTCATTCATATAGGTGGCGATCTGCTCCTCATCGACGTCCGTTTTCAGAATGTCATCCATCACCTTAAACAGCTGCTTCTTGCAGATCTCCTCCGGTTTGGGCAGCTCACCGTCGACGAATGGTTTGCCGATCTCTTTCTCAATGGCCCTCACTTTGGACTTTTCGCGCGTGTGGATGATGGATATCGAGGTGCCTTTCTTGCCTGCACGGCCTGTCCGGCCGCTGCGATGGGTGTAGTTTTCGATATCATCGGGCAGTCCGTAGTTGATGACATGCGTCAGGTCATCAACGTCCAAGCCGCGCGCCGCCACGTCTGTGGCGACAAGAAGCTGTACGGTATGCTGGCGGAACTTCTGCATGGTGAGGTCACGCTGCTGCTGACTGAGATCGCCGTGCAGTGCTTCCGCGTTGTACCCATCCTTGATCAGCTTGTCCGCAATGTCCTGTGTCTCGATCTTGGTGCGGCAGAAGATGATCGCGAAAATGCGCGGATGGAAGTCGACAATACGCTTCAGCGCCAAGTATTTGTCCTTGGAGTGAACCATATAATAGATGTGATTCACGTTCTCAGCACCCTCATTGCGGCTCCCGACCACGATTTCCTTGTAGTCGTGAAGATAATTTCTGGCAATGCGCTCCACCTCTTTGCTCATCGTGGCGGAGAACAACAGCGTGTTCCGATCAGTGGGGACGCCCTCGAAAATGGCGTTGATGCTCTCCGAGAAGCCCATGTTGAGCATCTCGTCCGCCTCATCCAGGACGACGTTATGCACCTTGTCCAACTGCGCCACGCCACGGTTCATCAGGTCAAGCAACCGTCCCGGGGTGGCGACGATGATCTGTACGCCGTGCCTAAGCGTGCGGATCTGCGCCCCGATGTCCGTTCCGCCATAGACGGAAACGATGTGCAGACCGTCGATATACTTCGCGAAGCTGTTCAAGTCGTCCGCGATCTGCAGGCAAAGTTCACGTGTCGGGCTCAGAACCAGTGCCTGCGTAGCCTTGTCAGCAGGATTGACCTTCTGCAGGAGCGGGATTCCGAAGGCGGCCGTCTTGCCGGTTCCCGTCTGCGCCAATGCGATGACGTCGTTGCCTTCACCAAGTAAATAAGGGATAACTTCTTCCTGTACGGGCATCGGATGTGCGAAGCCCAGATCCTCAATGGCCTTTCTGATCTGATCAGAAACGCCCAATTCTTCGAATGTTTTCAAATTCTTGTTGTTAAAAAAATACCTGACATAAAAGGGAAATGCCACCAACAAGAACCCACAAGACACGCGATCACTCCCATATAGAGGAGGAACTGATTGGGTGGCTGACCCTTTTTCCGGATGCAAAGGTACCACTATTCGGTGACAAAAAATGCTTTTCGCCGCATTATTATTGTTTTTTCACACAAAAAGAAGTATATTTGCCCGTATGAAAATCGGTATTTTTTGTTCTGCGAACGAGCAGATCGATCCCGACTTCTTCCGCATGACGGAAGAACTCGGACAGTGGATGGGCCGCAATGGGCATACCGTCGTCTTCGGCGGATGCAACTTGGGGCTGATGGAGTGCGTAGCCAAGGCCGCCCGTGAAGCTGGCGGAAGGACCATCGGCGTGATCCCCTCAAAGGTGGAGAAGGATGGACACGTCTCCGAATACGTTGACGTCAGCATCGCCTGCGACAATCTCAGCGACCGCAAGGATCTGCTGCTGGCCCACAGTGATGTGTGCATCGCCTTGCCCGGAGGCATCGGCACGCTTGACGAAGTGTTCACCGTGGCAGCCGCAAACAGTATCGGCTATCACGCCAAACGCGTCATTCTGTACGACATGAAGGGATTCTGGAAGCCGCTGACGACACTTTTGGACACGCTGAAGCAACAGGGATTCATCCGTGGAGACTACCAACGGCAGATCCTGACGGCCCATGACCTGCCCGGACTGATCAGCCTGCTGTAGCCCGTTCGGCACTTCTGCGGAACATACGGTCCATCACCAAGGCGATCGCACCATCACCCGTGACGTTGCAGGCCGTACCGAAAGAGTCCATAGCGATATAGAGTGCGATCATCAGTGCCTGCTGGTCGGCATCGAATCCCAATATGCTGCCGAGCGGAGCCAATGCTGCCATGATCGCCCCACCGGGCACACCGGGCCCCGCCACCATCATGATGCCGAGCATCAGGATGAAGTTCATGAAGAGCAGAGGACCGTGGGGCAGCCCCTCGAGCAGGCAGATGGTCAGCGCACAGGCCGAGATTTTCATGGCCGAACCGGACATGTGGATCGTCGCGCACAATGGGATGACGAAGCCGGCAATGCCTTCCGTCACGCCGTTACGGATCGTCTGGCGCAGCGTCACGGGGATCGTGGCCGCCGAAGAGGAGGTGCCAAGGGCCGTGAAATAGGCCGGCAGCATGTTCAGCAGCAGCCGGAAGGGATTCCGACGGACCACTGCTCCCGCGGCCAGAAACTGATAGACCAGGATCAGGATGTGCAAGATGAAGATCACAACGATGATCTGAGCGAATACCAAGAGGATGCGGTAGGCCTGTCCGGAGCAGGTCATATTGAGAAAGATACCAAAGATATAGAGCGGCAGGAGCGGGATGATGGCCTTGCTGATCGTGGCAGCTATGGCTTCCTTGAAATCGGAGAAGAAGCCGCGGAGGGTATCCAAACCGGAATAAGCGATGCAGAGTCCGAGGACAAAAGACAGCACCAGACTGCTCATGACGTCCAACATCGGCGGGATGGTGATGGTGAAATAAGGCGCGATCTCTGCCGCCTTCTCCACGCTCCCCACCTTCGGCGCACCTGCGATCATGTCGGGAAAGAGCCACGATCCGGTACCGTAGGACAGGAATCCGGCAAAAATGGTGTCCAGATAGGCGATGGCCACCGTGACCAAAAGCAGCTTTCCGGCACCCTTCCCGATGTCACCGATGGCCGGAGTGACCAACCCCACGATGATCAGAGGGATCATGAAGCCTAAGAACTGACTGAATATGGCGTTGAAAGTCACAAACACCCGAACGAGCGGAAGTGACAAAAACTGGCCGAATACGACCCCTAAGAGGATCGCGGCAATGATTCGCGGCAAGAGCCCGAGCTTGATCTTTTTCATATAGATTTAAGGTTTATTGCTTCCAAAGCACAGTCCTGTCCGGACGCCGGCAACCTTCTCCCATCCCCAAAAGGATGGGGACAGGCGCCCAAGACATCTCTTCCGTTCGGCCGAAAAGAGACGGGCGCCGTTCCTATCCGGCACCCGGGCACCTCCCGTCAGACCGTCTAACCGATCCCGAACGGCCTTCCGCCCATTCCATCCCAATCTTCAGGAAGATCCGGAACAGCCTTCCGCCCGATCCGGAACAGCCCTGTTGACCGTCAGGACCTGCGCTATGCCTGATCCATCAGCAGTCTCTCGGCCATCTTCCGACCCAATTCCTCGCACTGAAGTCGTGTCTCCGGCGTCAGCGCCTGCTTCATCTCGACCGGCTCGCCGACAACTTCGAAGTGCAGGCGTTGCTCGTTCCACTCACCGATCTTCTGCACGGCCTTGCCCGCCCAGCCATAACTGCCGAACCAACCGATATAATGATTCTTCACCTCCCGATTGGCGATCTCGCTCAAGAGCTCGTCCATCTCATGGTAAAGGCCTGCATTATAGGTGGGCGCACCGACGATCAGGCCGCGGAAACGGAACAGATCGCTGAGGATATAGGAGTGGTGTGTCTTTGAGACATTGTACATGCTGATGTTCTTCAGGCCTGCTTCCGACGCGGCATTGGCGATGACTTCGGCCATTCTTTCAGTGTTCCCGTACATCGTCCCGTAGCATATGAGGAGCCCGGGATCTGTCTCATACTTGCTCATACGGTCATATAGCGCGACCACACGATCCACATAGCGGTGCCATACGGGCCCGTGGGTGGAGCAGATGTACTCTATCTGCACGCAAGAGAGTTTCTTCAGCGCACTCTGAACGGGTGTTCCGTATTTGCCGACGATATTGGAGTAGTATCGGACCATCTCCTGCCAGCACCAGTCTGTGTCGATGGCCTCGTCGATGATGCCGCCGTTGAGGGCACCGAAGCATCCGAATGCGTCGCCGGTAAAGGCGACATGGTCGGTCATCTCGACTGTTACCATTGTCTCGGGCCAGTGGACCATCGGTGTCAGAAAGAACACGAGCTCATGGTGTCCCAACGCGATGGAATCGCCGCTTTTCACCTCTATCTGTCCGTCCTCGATGCCATAGAATCCCTTCATCATGCTGAATGTCTTCTTATTGCCGATCACTTTCACATCCGGATAATATTTCCGGAGCAGCGAGAGTGATCCGCTGTGGTCTGGTTCCATATGGTTGATGACGAGGTAATCAATGGGACGGTCGCCGATCACTTCACGGATGTTCTCAATGAACTGCGTGAAGAAGTCCACCTGCACGGTGTCCACGAGGCACACCTTATCGTCATCGATGAGGTAAGAGTTATAGGAGACGCCCGTAGGCAATGGCCACAGACCTTCGAAAAGCGCTTTGTTGCGATCGTTCACGCCTACATAGTAGACTTTGGGGGTTATTTCCTTCATATGCTGTTAGATGTTTTGATTTCTTGTTTCATGATTTCTCCGAATTCCGGAGACACGTAGTTGTTGATGCCCTTGCAGCATTCGGCCGAGAAAAGGAGTCCGTCACGGATGGCCTCGTCCCACTGTCCGACGGTCAGCCCGCGCTCTATGTCGGCGCGGCGGATATCCTGTTTGAGCATGCCATAGATGAAGCCTGCATTGAAGTTGTCGCCTGCGCCGATGGTGCTCACCGTGTCTGTGGCAATGACGGGATAGCTCCGTTTGAGTCCGCCTTCAGCCCTGAGCTCCACGTTGCGGGCACCATGGGTGTAGATAAATTTCTTGCAGTAGAAGGAGATCTCTGCATTGTAGACCTTGTCAGGGTCCTGCATGCGGTAGATGACATCAAAGTCCTCGAAGCTCCCGCGCACAATGTCGGCATATTCGAGGTTCTCTATGAGGTTGGGCGTGATCTTCATCACGTCGTTGCGGTGAGCCGCGCGGAAGTTGACATCATAATACAGGATGGCCCCATGGCTGCGGGCGTAGTCGAGGAGTCCCATTACCTGGGGACGGATGACAGGGTTCACGGCATAGAAAGAGCCGAAGATGACGATGTCATCGGGCTGTATGTCGGGATAGACAAAGTCGAGTTGGTCATGCGGATGATCCTTGTAGAAGAGATACTCCGCATCATTGTGATCGTCGAGGAAGGCCAATGAGATGGGCGACTTGCTCTCGGGGAACCGGTTCACGTTGGCTGCGTCGACGCCATTATCCTGCAGAAAACTGATGATATGGTCGCCCACCCGGTCGTTGCCGGCTTCAGAGATGAACGTGGTGCTGACGCCCGAGCGTCCGAGAGAGATGATGCCGTTGAACACCGAGCCGCCCGGGAAAGCCCCGATGGGCTGCCCTGAGCGGAAGATGATATCGAGGACGGTCTCGCCTATTCCTATTACCTTACGCATGATCGATTCGTTTGCAAGTGCAAATATAATGGAATTCGGGAGAAAAACAAAAGGAATGGTCCTCTTTTTTGTATCCTCTCAGGCAGCCACCGGACAGCCGGGGAAAGAAATAACCGGCATTTCGCGCTGTCGGGAAACGAAAAATGCGTAATTTTGCAGATACAATGAGATACAACACACACCAGCTCAGCAACGGACTGAGGATCATTCATCTCCCCGCGGAAGGGCAAGTGGTCTACTGTGGTTATGAAATCAACGCCGGCACGCGCGACGAACAGACGGGCGAGGAGGGACTTGCGCACTTCTGCGAGCATCTCTCTTTCAAGGGAACGGCACACCGCCGCGCCTGGCATATCATCAACCGCCTCGAGAGCGTGGGCGGTGACCTCAACGCGTTCACCACCAAGGAGGACACCGTCTACTACGCGGCCATCCTCCGGGAACACACGGCACGGGCCGTAGACCTGCTCACCGACATCGTCTTCCACAGCACCTACCCCCAGAACGAGATTGACAAGGAGGTCGAAGTGATATGCGATGAAATCGAGAGTTACAACGACTCCCCGGCCGAACTGATCTACGACGAGTTCGAAAACACCATTTTCGCCGGTCACCCATTGGGGCATAACATCCTCGGGGAAGCCGCACGCGTGCGCAGCTTCACCACAGCGGACGCCCTCCGCTTCACGCGTCGCTACTACCGACCCGACAACGCCGTCTTCTTCGCATACGGCGACATCGACTTCCATCGCATGGTCCGGATGCTCGAACAGGCCACTTCCGACCTCTCCAAAGGCCAAGGGCCGGCACCGCGCACCACCGCACTCCCGCCCTATCAGGCACAGGAATTAGTCCGCAAACGGGGCACCCACCAGGCGCATGTGATGATCGGCAACCGTGCCTATGACATCCATCACCCCCTCCGCGTGGCCCTCTACCTGCTCAACAACATGCTCGGAGGACCGGGGATGAACGCACGTCTGAACGTCAGTCTGCGCGAGCATAACGGGCTGGTCTATACTTCGGAGAGCTCAATGGTCAACTATGGCGACACCGGACTGTGGTGCGCCTACTTCGGATGCGATCCTCACGACATCGGCAGATGCCGGCGATTGGTCTGGAAAGAATTCGACCGACTGACCGAAAGTCCCATCAGCGAGACCAAACTGAAGGCTGCGAAGAAACAACTGAAGGGACAAATCGGCGTCGCATGCGACAACCGCGAGAATTTCGCGCTCGATTTCGGCAAGAGCTTCCTGCACTACGGATGGGAAAAGGACATCACCTCGCTCTACCGCCACATTGACGCGGTGACGGCAGCGGATATCCGTCGCGTCGCCACCGACCTCTTCCCGTCCGACCGCCTGACCACGCTGCTCTACCTGTGATGCTCCGCCGCCGCATCCTTCCTTGACATTTGGACGGTGGAAAGAACGAGTGAAAGAGTTGGTGAGCTTTGAGTTGTAAACTCCACAACGAAAGGCAGGGGCAAGCCTTGTGCCCGCCCGCAAGCACTGAAGCATGAATGCCCACTCCTCATTCCCAACGTAGGGGCGGATCGGCGTATCCGCCCGCAAGCTGCTGAATCAATCAACAAGACGAATGGACGCATGGCATGAACCGCAGATCACGCCGATGACAAGGATGGATAGGATTGAAATGAAGGTTGGAAAGATAAATCATGAGATAAGCGGATAGCATCTTGCGCGCTGAGGCTTTGCCCATTTCAACGTTCCGTTTTCCCCATCTCAGCGTCACAAAATGCACACCTGCAAACGCCTCCTGTCACCTCTCCGACAGGCATAAATTTCATCCGTCCGGAGCATACGTATGATATGCCGCGCGCAGAGCTATGCTCCGGGCCGCCCGGAGCTATCATTTGGGCGGCCAAAAGCATAGCTTTGGACGGCCGAAAGCATAGCTTTGGCAACGGCTTATGTATCAATCGGTTATAAGTCATACAACACCCGTCTCTCCCGCTTTGACTTTCCCGCACTCCGTCTAAGCCCGATCACCGGTGAGAGTGACGGTGACCGTCTCTCCCGCTTTAACCTTCTTGCGCACCGTCTGATGCAGCCTGCCGGTAGCGGTGATGGTGACCGTCTGCCGTCGGGATGACAGGTTTGTCACGCGCACCGCGCCTGGTTCCAACCGGGTGCATTCCAACCGGTCTCCGTCTGCATAGACATCGACGCTACAGGCGTATGAATGGCGCTCGGCAACACGCATCTCCGCCGTCGACTGTTCATGGCTGATGCGCGTCGGAACGGTCAGGACGGCACAACCGTACGGCGTGCGGCCGATCCGAAGTGTGGTCTCTGTCACGGCCGAACGGAAATTGCTCACGAGGAGCATGCCCACCGAGTCGGGGTCGAAGACCATCAATCCGTTCCACCCTTCAGGCAAGCAGCCCCGCAAGTCGACCTTTCTATCGCATAAAAGTGCGGTTTCATCGCTGTTCACCTGACTGTAGAGAACCATCTGGCGGCGTCCTACGGAGCTGCCGGACCGGACATCGCGCGGCCGGTCATCATAGAAGACATAGAGCTTGGAGGTCATGATGGAGTTGTTGTCGGCGCGGTCACCGAAGGCTATCCGCAGGCTATCGGTGCCGAGGATGCCCAAAGCACCGTCGACATTGATCCACGGACGGGGGGCACGGAAGACGGTCATCGCGCTGCCATCCGAGGTCTGTCGGCCGAAGGAAGTATAAAAATCGCGATGAATTCGGGTAAATTCGTCGGTGCTGAGTGCCAGCAGTCCGCCCCGTTCACCCGTGATGCGGGCATCGGTGTTGGCCCGAACATCGTCTATATAGACCACCGCATTGCCGGGCGTAGACCAGAGGACGAAGCGCCGGTTGAGCGCCGAGTCATTCTCATTGAGCGCTCCGTGCATCACGTAACTGTCGCCCAGCAGCTCAAACGTGGGGCTGCCGGCGGGACGGGCGTTGGGCTTCGTGCCCGCGACGGTATAGTAGCCAAGCAGGTTGCCCGTGTTTCTGGTTCGGAAAGGCACGATGAGATTGTTGTTCAGAAGATTGAAGGGAGCCACGTATCCGGTGTAGCTCTGCTTGCCGGAGCTCCAGGAGAAGCATGTGAAGCGATCTTTCGTCGCCGCCCGCACGATCTGTTGGTCGGGGAAGAGGCGGGCTTCGGCATGACGGGCGAGGAAATCCGCCCAGGAGGAAGGCTGCAGGTCGGCCGTCGGGAAGTATTCGTGCATGAGCCAGGACATCATGACCCGATGGGCCTCGACGCCCATCCTACGCCCGCCGACATCGGGTCTGAGCAGCCAGGAGCCGTCGGGCGTGGTCGACTGACGGTGACGGATCTGACGGAAGGCACGGTTTTCGAGCATCAGGGCGTCGGCATCTTGGAGCATGCAAGCCATCGTGGAGTAGCTCGTGATCTGGTCATAGAGAAACAGGCTCCAGTCGTTTCCGTTGGGCATGGCCTGTTCGCCGTCGGGCAGCGAGAGCCAGTTGAGCACGTTGTGGGTCACGTTCGCACAGTTGTGAAGGAGTTCGCCACGCCTCCACCGCTCCTGTCCATGAAGTCCCCACTGGAACAGTCGGAGCGCCAGGGCAGCCTCCCCTAATTCCTGGATGACAACATTCTGATAGCTGGTGTGGAAGAATCCGTGGTTCTGGAGCGTCCAGTCAGGGAAGAGATTGGGACCGACGTACAGGGCAGAGGTGTCCGACGGATGGGAGTAACTGTTGACAGCGAAGGCCTGCATGCGCTCGTACCAGGCCAGTGCCAGCTCGTCCGTGGGAAACAGACCGATCGTGGCGGCGAGCAATCCGGTCTCCCAGCCGTTCTCTTCAGCCTTCGTATCGCCCCGGAAACCGGTGGGCACTGGTCGCTCAAGCTCATAACTGCACTCGGCGCGGAGCAGTTTCCCGATGCACGCACGTTGTCGGAGGGAGAGCCGCTCCCATTGAAAGAAAGCCGAGTAGGCCACGGACATCGCCCAGAGAGAACTCTCCCACTGGTGGTCAGCCACTGATACGGAGCCCCAGCACCGACCGTCCCGGCATGTCATCAGCCGATTGGCCTTGTGCGTGGAGTATGCAAAAACAAGCGATTTCATCGCCATTTCCTCCACCGCTTGCCAGCTCACGCCCGCCGGCAGTTCCACTTTTCCGCGGGCATATTTGCACATAAAGGCACAGACCATCGACAGATCGGCATTCGTGCGCACGCCTCGCTCGTCACTTCCCATCGTGTTTTCGCCCTTGAAACAGCCCGAAGCAGAATCCACGGGCAGGTATGCGGCCCTGACATAGGTGGTGAAACGGGCGAGCATCTGCAGCAAGCCCTGCTTCAATTCGGGTTCGGGGATAAAGTCGGAGGAGGCTTTCGCGCTGCCGACAGCCATGAGGCAGAGGAAGAGGAGGAGGGGTTTCAGTTTCATGATGCGTAGATTCAGTTTTCAAAAAGCAAGGCTTCGGCCGGTGAAAGGGCATCTTTTTGCCGATCGGGAACACAGTTTTACGGATCCGAGGAGCATGGTTCAGAGGTAGAGGATGGCTTCATTGCCCTCGTTGAAGAGCAGGTCGAGGATGCTCAGATTGGGTTGGAAGCCGTGCCTGAGGGCATAGACCTGATAGTAAGGACGCAGCTCGAAACGCTCGTCGGCACCCGGATGCTTGGGACTGATGAGGTCGCGGAAATCATCAATAGGCTGATCCGCTGCATCGGCAGCGATGGATTCGGCCTGCTGTTGCAACCGTCCGTCAGCGGCGTCCGCCGTCTGCACATATTGCTCCGTGACCTTCAGGCAGGGCCGGACGTCCAATAACCCGCACACGGTTTCGGTGATCGCCATGTTGAAATCAAAGAGGAAGGTCCACCGCCGCTCAAAGAAGGGACGGAGATCGTCGGCGTAATAGTCGAAGAAAGGGCTCTCGCCGTAGGCGCTCATGAGTGCGTTCCAGTGCAGATGACGCCAGTTCCCGTGGTCGCTGATACGCATTTCGCGCATCGGGAACTTGGGATACGGCGACTGCGCCGTGTAGACCGGCGAGGGCTTCTCCACCGGTACGGTCAGCGCCTGCACGCCGTTTGTCGTCATGATCAGACAACGGTTGCGGTAGGTCTGCTTGATATAGTGGTCGCAAGACTCGATGAGACACTGATCGTAACGGTTCAGCTTCTGATACCATTGGATCGGTCCGAAATAGGCAGAGGATAAGAGCGCAGTCTTCACCATGGCAAATGGAACAGTCGGAAGGCCTTTCCTTCGATTTGAAACTGATGGACCAGCAGCTCCGCCGTGTCCGTCTTGACCAAATAGAAATGGCAGTCGGGACAGGGACAGCGGTCACAGCAGCGGTAGGGAATGAGATAACGGTCGCGCCCGATGGACAGTGTGTCGCCCGGAAGAGCCTTGATACGCCCGAGCAGAGGGATGCTGTCGCCGAAGATGACGACATCGCCGCGGTTGAAATGCGTGCGCAACAGACGGTTCACCATGACACGGTCACCCTTCCGGAAATCCTTGCTGAGATCGGCAGGAACAGTGTAGACAGTGAAGATAAAGGCGCGAACGGCAAGCATCAGGGCCAGTGCGACGATCAGCGCCAATACGAACTTGAGCGCGTTTCGCATCGTATATGATTCAGAAAGGCCTGCTCCCGGGGGAGCACACCTTTATTTGATATTATCCACCATCGTGAAGAGGCGGCTCCAGCGGATGCCTCCGAAACCTTTACGGTCGGGATCCGAGGACCACCAAATGAAGATCGGCTTGCCCACGATATGGTCTTCGGGCACGAAACCCCAATAGCGCGAGTCGGCCGAATTGTGCCTGTTGTCGCCCATCATCCAGTAATAGTCCATCTTGAACGTATAGCTCGTGGCCGGCTTTCCGTTGATGTAGATCCTGCTGTCCTTCACCGTGAGATCGTTACCTTCATAGACTCGGATCGGCCTTTCATAGACGGCGATGTTCTGCATGTTGAGTTTGATCGTCGCGCCCTTCTTCGGAATCCAGACCGGACCATAGTTGTCACGCGTCCAGCCGGTCACCGCGTTGAGCGGATAGAGGTCGCCCGTCGGCGCGTCCGTGTTCAGGCGGATGCTCTCGACCAAGTCCTTGCGGGCCGAAAGGGCTTTCACCGCAGCCTTCGTCAACGGCATGCAGCCGCTCTGGTTGAGCATCATCAGATCCTCGACCGATATGCCTAACTTCTTCAGAAGATCTTCGGGCAGGTTGTTGCGCAGCTTGACGTAGTAGGTGTACTA
>JALFRV010000250.1 GCA_022778905.1 Prevotella sp.
AGTGATATTCGCGGTGGCTTTAGCCGCGGGGTCCCACCTCTTCCCATACCGAACAGAGCAGTTAAGCCCGCGCGCGCCGATGGTACTGACACACCAGTTGGGAGAGTAGGTCGCCGCCGTACTTCGGGGAGCCCCGACGTCATACGACGTCGGGGCTCCTTTCTTTGTGTGCGCGGGGCACGCCTTGGCCGCGCCCGCCGGCACGCCGTCCGCCTCACCAGCGGCACGCCCGCTCTGCCAGTGCGGCGGCTTTCTAAGGGTGTCGCCGTTGCGTCTCTGTGCTGTCCCAGTCCGTTTCCCCAACCGTCTCATAATCATTAGTTGGGGCTCCACCCTTTGATGTTCAGTCGCTTACGGAATGCTGCTAGTCAAATCTGACTGGCAGCATTTTGCTGTTTCCTGTCTTTCACACGTTTACTGATCACGCCTGAATTAACTTTGTATCCACGTTTACATACACGTTTCCTTACGTGCAGCCTCTCTGTCTTACTATCAACTCTATAGGCTATGTACGCTTGCCGATGTATATAAATTGCATGCAAATTGTTCACTCTTAAATAATTGTATCTATGTTGAAAATCTCTAAGGACGGAGTCTCCGTCATAGCTGTGCTTGACAGGCGCAGAGCAAAGAAATCAGGTGTGTTCCCAGTCAAGATTGAGGTTGTTTACAACCGTATCCAAAAGTACTACCCAACAGGCGTCGATCTCCCTGCCTCAGAGTGGAAACGGATATCCTACTCTAAGCGCATGCCCGATTGCCACGCTGACATCATCACGAAATTCAATCAGATAAGCGCCGAAGTTGAAGCTTTACTTGAGAAAGGTGCGTTTTCATTTGAGACTTTGGAGGCCAGATTAGGTAAACCCGTTGACAAGACGTTAAACGCAGCGCTCGAGTCAATGATGGACAAATTTCAAGCTGAGGGGAGGATAAACTCCTACTATCGCTGCCGTACGACTCTGAAAAATGTAGAACGGTTCGCCGGTAAGGAAATCTTGTTCAGTAAGTTGTCTGTTTCATGGTTTAACGCTTTCGAGAGTTTCCTCAAGAAGGAGAACAAGGCGATGACCACAATCTGCATCTACATGAAAACCCTCCGTTGTGTTATGAACGATGCCGCGGCCGCTGGCTTGGTCAAGGAATCAATGTTTCCGTTCGGCCGTGGCAAGTACATAATTCCCAAAGGCAGTTCCAGAAGCCTCGCCCTCTCGTACGATCATATTCGTAAAATAGTCGCCTACAAAGGCACCGCGTCCAGGGAGCGCTACCGCGACCTATGGCTCTTCTCCTACCTTTGCAACGGCATCAATTTCCGCGACATGCTATTCCTTAAATATAAGAATATAATAGACGGTGAGATTTGTTTCCTTCGCTCCAAGACTGCTCGTGCCTATGGCGGATCAAAGATTATCCGTGCCGTGATCACTCCTGAGATGATGGACATTCTCCGCCGTTGGGGCAATCCATACGACGGCAATCCCGAAACCCTCCTGTTTGACTATGCCGAAGGTGCCACTGACATGCTTTCCATCTCCAACACCGTCCGTAAAGTCATCAGCATGTGCAACAACGCCTTGAAGAAAATAGCCGAGGAGTTGGGAATACCACCGTTCACAACCTATTCAGCCAGACACAGTTTCGCCACAGTTCTCCTTCGTCAGGGCGTGGATCTCACATTTATCTCGGAATCTCTCGGCCACTCCAGTCTCTTGGTCACCGAGCACTATCTTGGCGGTTCAGACCGTCTGGACAGAATGCGCAACGCCCGTCTCCTGACCAATTTCTAAAGGTAATTATATTCGAGTTGACTATACTGTCGCGTCAGTGTCCATTGGAGTCCGCATCATGATCTGTAAACCGATAGTTATCAGACGGATGCCACTTCAAGTATGCGGCATGAATCTGTCAATGATCCGCGACATCCGACGACCTTCCGAACATGGTCACCCTTTCAAAGGACGTGTGTGTTGTCATTTTGTATAACAGCGGCATACGATTATGCTTCTACACCATTGTGAGGCACGGTCGTATGCCACCTATGGATGCTGAAACCATAGGCGGCATACCCACAGGCCTCCCGTCGTACTCAGGGTGGGTTTGCGTGCCGCCATATTCACAAAATGCGGGTGACGCCAGCGCGTATGTAACTGCTTGGCGACCGCTTGCATGCCACGTTAGTCAACTGCTAGATAGTTACCTATCTAAATGTGCATGCTCTACGTGTTGATCCAGAATGCGTTATGAAAAGCTGCCAGTCAATATGAGAGGGCAAGGTTTGCGAATCCCTTGCCGCTCACTTCGGCAGCCCGAACAGGTTAGATCATCCTTGATTCCGGAGCCAGATTGAGGGTGAATAATCTCAAAACTCCAAGTTCGACCGTCTCCTCCATGGAAGATAGTGCGCGAGCTTATTTGGTTATTTGGCGCGGATTTGTTTGGTTATTTGGCGTGCTTCTTTGGGTTTGTTGAAAAGGTTCCTGCTGCCATATGCCACGAAAACACCGATTGAAATGCCACGAAAACACCGATTGAAATACCACGAAAACACCGATTGCTTTGTGCTTTTACGTTAATTTTCATAACTTTGGCAAATAAATGAAAATTTATTATGGAATATCTCAAGAGAATCGCTGATCGTATATTGCAAGACAACCTTGAAGCCTCGGGCGCGGTGCTTGTTGAGGGGCCGAAATGGTGCGGAAAAACCACGACATGCAGCCAAATTGCTAACAGCTCCATTAGTTTGCAGGATGTTGACATGAGGGATGAATATCTGGCGACGGCGGCTTCCAAGCCATCGCTTCTTCTGATGGGCGACACTCCACGTTTGATTGACGAATGGCAGGATGCGCCTGTAATCTGGGATGCGGTACGAACAGTATGCGATAAAAGAGGTGGTGTCCCGGGACAGTTCATCCTTACTGGCTCCAATAGGGTGAAAAAAGAAGAGACCAGACATTCGGGGACAGGCAGGATCGCAAAGATGAAAATGCTCCCTATGAGTTTATGGGAGTCAAAGGAGTCGACAGGACAGGTCTCTGTCGGTGAACTGTTTAATGACCCGGAATATGATATTGACGGTAGAACTTCAAAACTGTCTGTCGAGGAATTGATTCTTGCGGCGTGCCGTGGTGGATGGCCAGCATCGCTTCTTCCTGCAAAAAACAAGGCCCGGTTGCTTGTTGCCAAGAATTATATGAAAAGTGTCTGCTCGGAGGATATTTCCAGAATAGATGGAGTTCGGCGAGACGAGAAGACTGCCGCGATGATAATGCGTTCATACGCCCGTAACATCTCAACGATTGTCAAAAAGACATCAATGCTTTCGGATGTCACTTCTTCCGGTGAGGTAAGCTGCTCTTCGGACACGTTTGATGATTATGTCAAGGCTTTGGAAAAATTGTTTGTCATTCAGGATATAGGTGCATGGTGTCCGGCGATAAGGAGTAAATCAAACATCAGAAGTACCCCTAAAAGATCGTTCTGTGATCCGTCTGTCGCGGTCGCCGCTTTGGGGTTGTCTCCGGATATCTTGATGACACAATTGAAGACATTTGGGTTCCTGTTCGAGCAGATGTGCATACGTGATCTTCGGATTTACACGATGGATCAAGATAGCCACCTTTCGTATTACCGGGACAGGTACGGACTTGAAGCGGATGTCGTGTTGCATCTTTCGGACGGACGCTATGCCTTGATTGAGTGCAAACTCGGCAGCCGCGAGATTGAGGACGGTGCGGCACATCTGCTTGAACTTAAGCGGTTGATAAAAACACACAACGAATCTGAGATGCAGAACCCGCTGAGAGAGCCGGATCTGCTTATGATCATCACAGGTGGCCAAATGGCGTACACAAGGCCTGATGGGGTCAAGATTGTTCCTATTGGGTGCTTGAAGGACTGAGCGTGCGCTGTAACTATATTATAGGTATATATATTTAAGCCCTTACGGCCGCCGAGCCAGCCGAAGCATCCGGCATCCCGACCATAACGACTGTTTTCCCCTGCTTTCGCATGCAAAGTGCATGTCGGAGGCGGGTTTTGCTTATGAATATGTCTGTTCCGGAAGCTTGTGACGTGGATTCCCGTGAGAAATGGGATGTCACTCTTAGTAATAAATACTTTTTTGAGCCTTTTTTTTGCGATTTCTTGCAGAAAAATCTTGCTTATGAAAAATTAAACCCATATATTTGTCGTTGTGTTATGGAGTACCCCCTTGTGGGGGGCGCAAAACATATTTATTACTAAGAGGAACAACGTTTAACTTTTTTTATTAACATTTATCCTTTATGAACAAATTTTTTAGATTGGTTTCGATGTTCGCCATTGCTGGCGTAACATTCGCGTACACCAGCTGTACGGACTACTCTGAGGACATCAACAAGGTTGACGGCCGTGTTGACAATCTGCAGAGCCAGTTCGACGCTTTCAAGAGTGCGACGGACGAGTCTATCAAGAAGATCGACGGCTTGATTGCCGACCTTCAGAAGACCGTCGCCACGCTTGAGACAAAGGAGGACCACAAGAAGGATGTTGATGCTCTCAACAAACTTATTGATGGTCTTAAGTCTGACGCCACGGCTTTGGCCAAAAGGGTTGACGCCATTGAGAAGGATCTTCCTAACTACGTTAAGAAGACGGATTTCGATGAGACCCTTAAAGGTTATGTGAAGGTCGGTGAGTTCAACACGAAGATTGGTGAGATCACTGGCCGTCTTGATGCTATCGAGGGCAAGCTTAATCCTCTTGCCGCCAAGTATGACTCTGAACTTAAGATCTCTGAGATCATAAGCAAGATTGATGCTGTAAAGGCCACCGCTGATGACGCAAGCCAGAAAGTAGGTGTCCTCCGCACAGACGTAGATGTCCTTCAGAAGGCTCTTAAGGGTTACACGTCAGAGGGTGCCGTCAGCGCCAAGTTCGATGCTATTGACGAGGAGGTTGCCAAGAAGCTCAACATCGCTGATTTCAAGGCTAAGTTTGACGAG
>JALFRV010000314.1 GCA_022778905.1 Prevotella sp.
TTTTCTTTTTGCAACACTAAGATAAGTGAAAATTCTGACATGGCAAAATCCTGGGCAACTTTTTGTTGCTCAGGAACTTATAAATAAAGTTAAATTATAGTGTTGCGGAATTAAGGTTTCTTAATACCAAAACTCACATGAATAAAATCATTCGTAAGGAACAGTTTTCCGATAAGGTTTATTGCTTTGAGGTCGAAGCACCACTTATTGCAAGAAGCTGTCGTCCTGGAAACTTCATCATTGTCAGGGTAGACAAGAAGAGTGAGCGTGTGCCATATACTATCGCGAAAGCAGATCCAGAGAATGGAACGCTGACGCTCGTCATCCAGGAAGTCGGACTTTCCTCCATCAAATTCTGTTCGCTTAACGTCGGAGACGAGGTGGCAGACATTGTAGGACCATTGGGAAATCCTTCACACATTGAAAACTACGGGACGGTGCTCTGTGCCGGTGGAGGCATCGGTATAGCTGCCATTCTGCCAATCCTCACCGCTTTCAAAAAAGCCGGCAACAGAGTCATTTCGGTTCTTGGTGGAAGGACAAAGGAATTAGTCATCATGGTGGACGATGTGAAAGCCTATAGTGACGAAGTGATTATCATGACTGATGATGGTTCTTTAGGAGAGAAAGGAGTGATCACTGTCGGGATGGAAGAAGTGATTAACCGTGAACATGTAGACAAGGTGCTGGCCATCGGACCTCCCATCATGATGAAGTTCTGTTCCTTGCTTGCTCATAAATATGACATTCCCAATGATGTCTCGCTGAACACAATCATGGTCGATGGAACCGGGATGTGCGGTGCTTGCCGTCTGACGATCGGAGGAAAAACCAAGTTCGTGTGCATTGATGGTCCAGAGTTTAATGGTGATCTCGTCGATTGGGACGAGATGTTCAAACGAATGGGAACTTTCAAGCGTGCTGAAAAAGAAGAACTTGACTTATACACGAACCAGACGCAGAACGGAAATCCCACATCCGATCCTGCCATAACGGTAGGGACGGACACTGCGGACATCACGATGGATACCGACCCGACGAATGATACTATCGAAGTATTGACAGATCGTAACGCGCAGTGGAGAAAGGACTTGCGAACTATGATGAAAGCAAAGGAGCGGACCGAGATAGAACGTGTCAACATGCCCGAATTAGATCCCACATATCGTGCAACAACCCGACTGGAAGAAGTCAATCTCGGACTGACCAAGGAGATGGCGATCAAAGAGGCCAAGCGGTGTTTAGACTGTGCCAAGCCTACTTGTGTGGAAGGATGTCCGGTCAACATCAATATTCCTTCATTCATCAAGAACATTGAACGTGGCCAGTTCCTGGCAGCAGCAAAGGTTCTGAAGAACACCTCTGCCCTACCCGCTGTCTGCGGCCGCGTCTGTCCGCAGGAAAAGCAATGTGAGAGCAAGTGTATTCACCTCAAGATGAATGAGCCTGCCGTAGCCATCGGGTATTTAGAGCGGTTCTCAGCTGATTATGAACGTGAGAGTGGCAGTATCTCCATTCCAGCCCTTGCCCCCTCAAATGGTATCAAGGTTGCCGTTGTAGGTTCAGGACCGGCTGGATTGAGTTTTGCCGGTGACATGGCTAAGCATGGTTTCGACGTCTACGTCTTTGAAGCCCTGCACGAGGTCGGCGGTGTCTTGAAGTATGGTATACCTGAGTTCCGGCTTCCTAACAGAATTGTGGATGTCGAGATAGACAATCTGCGCAAGATGGGTGTTCATTTCCAAACTGATTGCATCATCGGTAAAACGATTTCAATTGATGAATTAGATGCCAAAGGCTTTAAAGGGATCTTTGTCGGATCCGGTGCAGGCTTGCCCAATTTCATGGGAATCCCGGGCGAAAATCTGATTAATGTCATGTCGTCCAATGAGTATCTGACCCGAGTCAATCTGATGGATGCAGCTAATCCTGAAACAGATACGCCCATCAACATTGGCCAACGGGTGTTGGTCATAGGAGGCGGCAACACAGCAATGGATTCCTGTAGAACCGCAAAACGTCTTGGTGCAGATGTGTCTTTGGTCTATCGCAGATCCGAAGCAGAAATGCCTGCGCGTCTTGAAGAAGTGAAACATGCAAAGGAGGAAGGCATTCATTTCCTCACATTGCATAATCCGAAAGCTTATCTGGCGGACGAGGAAGGACGCGTGAAAGCGGCTGTCTTAGACGTCATGAAATTAGGAGATCCCGACGAGAGCGGTCGTCGTAGTCCGGTGACAACCGGCGAAACGGTAACTGTTGAATGTGATCAGGTAATCGTGGCTGTAGGCGTGTCACCGAACCCATTAGTACCAAAATCCATTAAGGGGTTGGAACTCGGACGAAAGAACACAATCGTTGTCAACGAGGCGATGCAAAGCAATCTGCCAACAATCTATGCCGGGGGCGACATTGTCCGCGGTGGGGCGACGGTCATCTTAGCCATGGGCGACGGGCGCAGGGCTGCTGCCAGCATGACGAGTCAGCTGTTAGGCAACTAAGCTAATATACAAGGAATTGCGGACCGACTGTGGACAATATGTGCTGCTGTCGGCGCGCGATTCCATTTTTATCAACAATGAACGTTATATATACCCTCTTATTGCTCGTGCTGAGCAATGTTTTCATGACCTTGGCCTGGTACGGGCATTTAA
>JALFRV010000071.1 GCA_022778905.1 Prevotella sp.
CTGCATTCCGATACCGTCGATAGGCACACCGGCATTCTTCATTTTCTTGACCATATCGCAGATTCTCTGGCATTTTCCAGGATCAGCGTCGTTGTAGTCGTTGTAGAAAAGAAGTGCGTTAGGATCAGCTTCGCGTGCATACTCGAAAGCCTTGGCGATGAACTCGTCTCCTGCAATCTGAAAGAGAGGGGAGTTGCGGTAAGGCGATGCACCCGGATAGCGCTGCTCGTCTGCCATAGCCTCATTGACTACGTCCCAGCAGTAAACAATATCTTTGTAGCGGGAAACGATGGCGTTGATGTGGCTCTTCATATTGGCGAAGAATTCTTCCTTAGGAAGAAGCTTGCCGTTCTCATCCTGATACATCCATGAGCCGATCTGACTGTGCCAGATAAGGCAGTGTCCACGAAGTTTGATACCGTTCTGGCGGCAGAAATCTGCGATTTTGTCGGCATCTTCCCAGTTGTACTCGCCCTTCTTAGGCTCAGTTGGCTGAGGTTTCATCGCATTTTCAGCGGTGATGCTGTTGAACTCCCTCTGAATGAGGGCAATCTGTGCCGGGTCGGTCACGTTGTTGATGTTGACGGCCACACCTACCTTGAAATAATCCTTGTAGGCATCTTTGAGACCGTCTGTAATCGGCTGTGGGGCGCGTCCGCGCGGCTGGGCCGATACAAGTGCACAGGCAGCAAGTGCAAGTGCGCAAACAGTGGTTTTTAATGCTTTCATAAAATGAAATTGGTTGATGATGAATTACCTTCTCTGCATCCTGAATTTGCTTTCGACACTCCAGCCCTCTCTCTGAAGGATTCCAGGCTTTTCTCCTACGAAGAACATCAAAGCGCTTCTGTCGCCCTTGAGGTTCCAGTCGAGCCATTTGAGTGCCACTACTGAAAATTCTCCTCCATGAGGCTGTCCGTAGGTTCCGCCATGTCCGACAGGGTAGTTGGCTGCGACGGCAAGCACATGGTCTATGCGCTTGAAGTCGTCCATGCCGTTGTTGTATGCGATGTCTTCAGGTCCTCCGAGCATATAGAGAACAGGAGTATGAATGCTCTTGAGGCTCTCTTTGTGAGGCATAGGCATACCTGGAACTGCAGTGGAACTGTCTACGAAGAGTCCGCTGTTGCAAATCATGATGGTCTTAAGTCGCTTGTCGGCTGCGTTGCTCAATGTCTGGAGACCTCCGCAGGACATTCCGGCAGCGGCTATGTTCTTGGTGTCAAGCTTATTGAAGTATGGACTTGCCGGGTCAGCATTGACTTTTTCGGCCCAGTCGATACTTTCAATCTGCTGCTCTGAGGTGGACATTGCACCGTAGTTGGTCTGTCCCTCGACAGGCATATATCCGGTGGCAATCACGATGTATCCATGGGAAGCTATTTCACTTAGGAAATTGATATGCTCCCAAGGAGAATTTGTGCAGGCGCCGTTACCCCATACGATCACAGGAAGCGGGTTGTTCTTTCCGAATACGGAGAGATCCGCAGGGCGGAAAACCGTATGTGCTTCGAGGCTTGGTTCTGTCACCATGAGCGCTTTGTATGGACCTGTGCCTCCGTCTTCGACAATTTTCATCGCTGTCGCTGTCTCGTTGGCGGTTTTGAGGCTGAGGGTGTAAGTCTTGACAACGCCCTTGTAGTCGCACACTATTGTTGCTTTTCCGTATTTGGTAACAGGCTGTGTGATGCTGATCTTGACGTCAGGATTGCTGCAGCTGGCGCTTACTTTTGGTATTTCGTTGCCGACGGCAGGGATACCGAATTCAGCTTCGTAATTGTTGTAGCCGGTATAACCGTTCTGGTGGTTGAATCTTACAGGAGTAGCCGGCATTTCAATGGATTTTCCGTCCACTTTGATGTCAACCTTAGGCACCATAGGCATATCTATGGATTGCTTTTTGTTGCTGAATCCGATTCCGTGAAGTACGCATACCTGTCCGTCCTCTCCTTCAGCGATAAGATAGATGGCATGTTTTCCGCCGAGCCTGTCCACATATTTGGAAACGTCAGCGGTGAACTTCTGCGGCGTTCTTGATGAACGTGCCGGAACTTCAATTTCTGCAATCTGCTTTCCGTTCCAAGCCTTGTTGGCGTAAGGGCCGTCAAGCATCACTTTGATCTTGAACGCCTTGGCTGTCTTTGGAGTGAGGAACAGGTTGATCGCGGTTTTGTCGCCCGGGCGTGTGCCTCTGAATGGTTTCAGTCCCATCTGCGCCTTGGAAAGGCCACCGAATCCGAAATACTTGAATCCCACGATATCACCCTTGTCCATGTTGACATCCATGCTGTTGTCCCAGATATCCCAGCTGTCCTGAAGGGCATTGTTGTTAGAGAAATAGCAGGCGTAACCGGCTGAATAATACTTGAATGGATCGAGACCGAATACCTGGAATCCTTCGGAAGTAACCTCGGCGCCCGTGTAAACGTCTCCGTTAGCTGCGGCTGCTTTCCATTTCTTGTCCTTTGCGTATGGGTCGTATCCGCGGATAACAACCTTTCCGCCTTCGGAAACAGGCTTTTCGTCCCACTCTATAGTAACTGGAGCCACCATGGCCTGACGTGCGAATCCGTAGCCGCGCGGTGGGCGATGATAGAATACATACCAGTGTCCGTTGATTTCCTCAAGGCTTCCGTGGGTGTTGTGTCCGAAGTTGGTGGTGGTGAGGGCGCTTCCGTCCTGGTTGAGAACCACGCC
>JALFRV010000072.1 GCA_022778905.1 Prevotella sp.
CGTCGGATCTGGGCGATCATGGCGATCGCCGTGTTCTCCTGCTGTCCGAGTCCCGAACCGATGCCCACGGCGTCAAATTCTTCCGTATCGACGGCCTCGGAGAAATAGGTTTCCTCATGGTCCATCTGCATGACGGCCTCCGGAACGGCTGTCTGCATGATGGCATAGTTCTTCCGCGGCGTGTGCACAGTCACCTTTCCGGCGCCGGAGCGGAGGCATGCGCGGGTGGCTAATATGGCCGCTCCGGACATCCCATAGCTGCCCGCGATGAGCAAGGCGTGTCCCATGTTGCCCTTGTGGACGAAGTCATCGCGATGCAGAAGCCGCGGACGGATATCGCTCTCCTCTGCTATGGAGAAGGGAGCTTCGGTGTTTTTGACGAACTCCTGGCTCAGTCGGATGTCCAATACGAGCAGTTCGCCGAGATAAGACTGATTGTCCGCCAAGAGCATAGACAGCTTCTTCTGCTGGAAGGTGAGCGTGAGATCGGCGCGGATGATGTTTGCGCGGACGTTGTACGTATTGTCCTCGCACATCAGACCCGACGGGACATCGATGCTGACCACGCTTGCGGCCGACTGGTTGATATACTTCACCAGCGACGCAAACCCTCCGGCGAGCGGCTTGTTGAGGCCTGAGCCGAAGAGTCCGTCTATGACCAGCGTGCCCGCGGGCAGCTCGGGCGGGTCGAAGTTGAGTGTGATCTCGGTGAAATTCCTGATGCGTTTGCTTTCCATCAGGCGCTTCTTGTTGGCCGAGCAGTCGTCGGAGAGGTGATTATGAATATTGAACAGGTAGACCGAAACGTGATAGTCCTGCTCGGCGAGCAATCGTGCGAGTGCGAGTGCGTCGCCTCCATTGTTGCCCGGACCGGCGAAGACGACGACGGGCGTCTGTTCTGTCCATCGCTCACTGATCGCCCTGCAGAGCGCCTTGGCGGCCCTTTCCATCAGGTTGAGGGACGAGATGGGCTCGTGCTCGATGGTATATTTGTCTAACTCATGTATCTGAGCTGCTGTGAATATCTTCATAACAGTGCAAAGATAGTGAAAAGATCGGAGAATCAGAATCGGTCTCTGCAGTTTTTAGATATTTTACTAAAAAACTCCGGATGACAAATCCCGATTCTCAATAGTTTTTATTACTTTTGCATCAAATTATCATCTGTCGCCCATGAGTATTATAAAAATCAAAGACAAAACGTTCAGGACGTTCATTCCCGAAGAGGAAATACAGCAGCGTGTGAAGGCAGTTGCAGAGAAGATAAACAAGGACATGGATGGCAAGAATCCGCTGCTGTTGGCCGTGCTGAACGGCTCTTTCATCTTCGCAGCAGATCTGATGCGTTACCTGACGGTCCCTTGTGAGATTTCATTTGTCAAGTTAGCCTCCTACGAAGGCACCGTTTCCACCGGGCAGATCAAGGAAGTGATAGGCATCAATGAGGACCTTCACGGCCGCGAGGTGATCATTGTGGAGGACATCATCGATACGGGCGCCACCATGAAACGGATGCTCGAGACCTTGGGCACGCGCGATCCGAAAGGGCTGCACATCTGCTCCCTGCTGCTCAAACCCGGCAAGTTGGAGGTGCCTTTGAACATTGAGTATGTCGCCATCGAGATCCCCAACGACTTCATTGTCGGCTACGGGCTCGACTATGATCAGCAAGGGCGCAATCTGAGAGACATTTATACATTGGTCGAAGGATGAGGCTTTCCGCGGGAAAGTGATGCTTTCGTCCCTTTACAGTTTAACAATGAAGAATATAGTTATTTTCGGTGCGCCCGGTTCAGGCAAGGGCACCCAGAGCGACAAGTTGATTGCGAAGTACGGATTCGGGCACATCTCGACCGGCGATGTGCTTCGCAACGAGATCAAGAACGGCACGGAACTCGGCCGGACTGCCAAGAGTTACATCGACGGAGGACAGCTGATCCCCGACGATCTGATGGTCAGCATCCTTGCATCTGTCTATGACAGCTTCGGCAAAGAGCACAAGGGTGTGATCTTCGACGGCTTTCCGCGCACCATTCCGCAGGCAGAAGCCCTGAAGGAAATGCTGGCCCGGCGCGGCCATAAGGTAGCTGCGATGATCGAACTTGACGTGCCTGAAGAAGAGTTGATGAAGCGATTGATCCTCCGCGGACAGCAAAGCGGCCGCAGTGATGACAATGAGGAAACCATCCGCAAGCGTCTCAACGTGTACCATCAGCAGACTTCACCGCTGATCGAGTGGTATTCCAAGGAGGGCATCCATCACCACATCGACGGCTTCGGCGAGTTGGAGCGCATCTTCGGTGATATCTGTCAGGTGATCGACAGCCTCTAACAGACCTTCCAACGGTTGACCGACCGGAGACTACACGCATGGTCTCCGGCCGTTTCCGTCATGGGGGAGGGCCTTTTTTCTTGTCATATTTTATTTTCCCACCATCTTTTTATATGCCAGATTCCAATTTTGTTGACTACGTGAAAATATACTGCCGATCGGGCAAAGGCGGTCGCGGATCGATGCATCTCCGTCATGTGAAGTACCAACCCAATGGCGGACCCGACGGCGGAGACGGCGGGCATGGCGGCAGCGTGTATCTTCGCGGCAATCATAACTATTGGACGCTGCTCCACCTGAAGTATCAGCGCCACATCTTCGCGGAGCATGGCGGCAACGGGGGACGTGACAAACGACACGGCACAGACGGCAAGGACGTCTACATCGAGGTGCCTTGCGGGACGGTGGTCTATGATGCCGAGACGGGCAAATACATCTGCGACGTCACCTATGACGGGCAGACGGTGCAGCTGCTGAAAGGCGGAAGGGGCGGTTTGGGCAACTTCCAGTTCCGCACCTCGACCAATCAGACGCCCCGATATGCCCAACCCGGCGAGCCCATGGAGGAACGGACGGTGATCATGGAGCTGAAGTTGCTGGCCGACGTAGGCCTCGTGGGCTTCCCCAATGCAGGCAAGTCGACGCTGCTGTCAGCACTCTCCAGCGCGCGCCCGAAGATCGCCAACTACCCCTTCACGACGCTTGAGCCGTCGTTAGGCATCGTCGGTTACCGTGACCAACAGTCGTTCGTGATGGCCGACATACCCGGTATCATCGAGGGAGCCAGCGAAGGTAAGGGTCTCGGACTGCGCTTCCTGCGCCACATCGAGCG
>JALFRV010000089.1 GCA_022778905.1 Prevotella sp.
CCAGGTGTACAGGGAGATGCAGACACTCAGTGCGAGCTATCTCCAAGTGCCTGATCTGCGCTTTACAATAGACAATCCTATGCTTTCCAAAGATAAGAAACAGCTATTGTTAGAGACTGCCTGCGGGCAGCATCCGTCTGCTTTGACCGGCAGATTCATCACCCTTGTGCTGAAGGAAGGCAGGGAAAGCACCCTCCAATTCATGGCTGCTTCGTATATCACTCTTTACAGGAAACAGAAGAATATCACCCGTGGCAAGCTTACAACCGCTGTTGCTGTCTCTCCCATGACAGAGGAGAAGATGAAGCAAATGGTAGAGCGTAAAACTCAGGGAACTGTGGAGTTCAATACCGAGGTCAATCCCGACATCATCGGAGGATTTATCCTTGAGTATGACACTTATCGTATGGACGCCAGCGTGAAGACAAAGCTGAACGCCATTCTCACAGAATTAAAGAAATGAAGAAATGGACTGTGATTCATTACTAAACTAAAGATTATGTCAGATAAAATAAAACCAAGCGAAGTGTCGGAGGTGTTGCTCCAGCAGCTTGCGGGTATCAACTCGAATGAAAAGTTCGACGAAGTGGGTACTGTTCTGACCGTCAGTGATGGCGTGGCCCGTATTTACGGACTTCGAAATGCTGAGGCCAACGAGCTGCTTGAGTTCGAGAACGGCACAATGGCCATCGTCATGAACTTAGAGGAGGACAACGTCGGTTGTATTCTTTTAGGTCCGACGGTCGGCATCAAGGAAGGTCAGACGGTGAAGCGTACGCATCGCATCGCTTCGATCCGTGTGAACGACAACTTCCTCGGACGCGTGGTCAACCCGTTGGGTGAGGCCATTGACGGCAAGGGAGACATCGACCTCGCCGACGCCTTTGAGATGCCGCTTGACCGAAAGGCGCCGGGTGTGATCTACCGTCAGCCCGTCAAGGAACCGCTCCAGACAGGTTTGAAGGCCGTAGACTCCATGATTCCGATCGGAAGAGGGCAGCGCGAGCTGATCATCGGCGACCGGCAGACCGGCAAGACGGCCATCGCCGTTGACGCGATCATCAATCAGAAGAGTTTCTATGAGCAGGGGAAGCCTGTCTATTGTATTTATGTGGCCATCGGCCAGAAGGCTTCTACGGTTGCTGCGCTCGTGCAGACGCTGAAGGAGCATGGTGCCCTGCCTTACACGATCGTGGTCAGCGCCACGGCGGCAGATCCCGCAGCCATGCAGTATTACGCACCTTTCGCCGGTGCAGCCATTGGCGAATACTTCCGCGATCGCGGCTTCTCGGCCCTCGTCGTCTATGATGACCTGTCCAAGCAGGCCGTTGCTTACCGTGAGGTATCATTGATCCTCCGCCGCCCGTCCGGCCGTGAAGCTTATCCGGGTGATGTGTTTTACCTTCACTCCCGACTGCTTGAGCGCGCCGCACGTATCAACGACCAGCAGGAGGTGGCTGAAAAGATGAACGATCTGCCTGAGTGCATGATTGGCAAAGTGCGTGGCGGCGGTTCGCTCACAGCGCTTCCGATCATCGAGACCCAGGCCGGTGACGTTTCGGCTTACATTCCGACCAACGTGATCTCGATCACTGACGGACAGATATATCTTGAGTCCAACCTCTTCAATCAGGGCTTCCGCCCGGCGATCAATGTCGGTATCTCCGTCTCGCGTGTAGGCGGTTCGGCTCAGATCAAGAGCATGAAGAAGGTGGCCGGCACACTGAAGATCGACATGGCACAGTATCGCGAGCTGGAGGCATTCTCCAAGTTCTCCAGTGATATGGATCCTGTGACGGCGATGACGATTGACCGTGGCCGCAAGAACAACCAGCTGTTGATCCAGCCCCAGTATTCACCGATGCCGGTGGGCGAGCAGGTTGCCGTCCTCTATTGCGGTGTCCACGGTTTGATGCACGATGTTCCGGTGTCACAGGTAAGGCATTGTCAGGAGCAGTTCCTCGATCAGATGCGCACCCAGCATCAGGATGTGATCGACACGCTTGCTTCCGGCAAGATCGACGATTCATGCACCCAGACCATTGAGACCGTCATGGCGGGCGTAGCAGCACAATATAAAGCATAATCGACTATGGCTTCACTGAAAGAGATAAAGACCCGCATAGCATCTGTCAACAGCACCCGCAAGATTACGAGTGCGATGAAGATGGTGGCGTCATCGAAGCTCCACCACGCTCAGGTTGCCATCCAGAACATGCTTCCATATGAGAACCTGCTGGAGCATATCCTTAAAGCCTTCCTCGTATCTACGCCCGGTGCCCAAAGTCTATATGACGAGCCTGACCGCGAAGTGAAACGAGTGGCCTTGGTGGTCTATTCCAGCAACAGTTCTCTCTGTGGTGGATTCAACGCCAATATACTGCGTCTGATGGAGCAAGCGATCAATGAGTACCGCCAGCAGGGCGTCACCGAGATCAGGGTCTACCCGATCGGGCGCAAGGTGGCCGAGCGAATTGCAAAGATCGGAATACCTTCAGCGGGCGACTTTCTTGAGCTGGCCGACAAGCCCAACGCCAAGGACTGCGCGCTGATCGCACAGGAACTGAGCGACCAATTCCGCAAGGGAGAGGTCGACAGGGTCGAACTGATCTACCATCACTTCAAGAGTGCAGGGTCGCAGATCCTCACCCGGAGCCAGTTCCTGCCCATTGATCTCTCGACGGAGAATATCGGCGCGACCAACGACCGTGACCTGACGAGCAACCTCGCGACTGCCAAGGCGCAGGAATATCTGCGCAAGAAGGCGGAACAACAGGAGCGCAAGCTGGAGGAGGTCAAGCCTTTGAACGATGATTTCATCGTCGAACCGGATCTTGAAACGGTGATCCGCACGCTCGTGCCCAAGCTGCTCGACCTGATGATCTATACGGCCCTGCTCGACAGCAATGCCTCCGAGCATGCGGCCCGCATGGTTGCGATGCAGACAGCAACGGACAATGCGGACGAGTTGCTGAAGGGACTCCGCCTACAGTACAATAAGAGCCGGCAGGCGGCCATTACCAGTGAGCTGCTCGACATTGTCGGCGGATCGGTCAACAATTGATGCGCTGAAAGCGCAAAGACTGAACAGGAAGCAGAGATACGGACCTCGAGTCACGTGTCTCTGCTTTTTTCGTGGATGCAGTTGCCGCACTTCCCTGATGCCGGATCCGTTCCCTGGGTCATCTGCATGATTATTCCGGATCGGCCATTAGACCGCTGGAGCACATTTATTCTTGTCCTTTCCTGCTTTCCGCCTGCTTTCGTCCGCTTGCCGGACATCTTTCCTGCCGGACTTCCTTGACGCAGGCCGCTACGCCTTCGGATCCCCGGCAGGCAATCTGCCCTGCCATCGGACAAAATCAGTTCGGACGCTAATGACCGATCCGGGATTTTTCCTCCTTGTCTTCCTGATCGGACCGCCGCCGGCTTCTTGCTGTTTATAGATTGGAAGCCGGCCGGTTTGGACGGATGGCGTAATTTGTTTTGTATCAGCGTATTATTGATGTTTGTTCGTTGGAAAATGCTTCTGTTTTCCGTAACAGATAATACCCTCTTCCGCGGAGCTATCCTTTCGGCTGCCAAGAGCTATGCTTTGGGCCGCCGAAAGCATACATATGGACGGCCCAAAGCTATGCTCCGCGCAGGCCATGTCATAGCTATGCTTTTGGCAGCGGGTTGAGGGGGGTGAGGAAGAGGGGGATAAAGACGTTTTCGGATGATTGGACACCGCCCCGACAGCATGGTTTTCGGCCTGTCCCCAGACCCCTTTCTTTCTGTCGGCGGGTTTGCCCCAAGTGGCGGGCAACGGCCGAATATGGAGCGAAAGACTGTGGTGAGGGGAAGAAAAGCACTGTCTGAGGGGCAAAAAAATCCCTTCCGGCGGGGACCGGAAGGGACGTTGTCCGGATTAGAGAATCTGCCGGTAGAGGGCGACGATGTCGTCTCTCGTGATCTCACGCGGATTGCCCGGCGTGCAGACATCCTCGATGGCCTGGTCGGCAAGGGCGGGAATGTCGTTCTCGGTGATGCCGAGTTCCGACAGATGCTGCGGGATGCCTACCTTGCGGCTGAGGTTTTCGATTTCGGCGCAGGCTGCATCTGCGGCTTCCTCGAGCGTCATGCCTTCGCGGTAGACGCCCACTGCCTTGGCGATATCGACATATTTCTCCATGGCTGCCGGTGCATTGAAGCGCATCACGGAGGGCAGAAGGATGGCGCAAGCCACGCCATGCGGCACGTCGTGCAGGGCGCTCATCGGGTGGGCCATGCCGTGGGCGACGCCTAAACCGACATTGGAGAAGGCCATGCCGGCTACATACTGGGCGACTGCCATGCCGTCGCGGCCGACCGGATTGTTTGGTTCCTCGACGGCGATGGGCAGGTATTTGTGGATCATGTTGATGGCCTTGATCTCGAACATGTCGCTCAGCTCCCATGCGGCCTTTGTGATCAGGCCTTCGATGGCATGTGTCATGGCGTCCATACCGGTGGCTGCGGTGAGCCCTTTCGGCAGACTGTACATCAGCTCTGCATCGATGATGGCCACGACGGGGATGTCGTTTGGATCCACGCAGACCATCTTTTTCTGCTTCGTTTCGTCGATGATGACATAGTTGATGGTGGTCTCGGCGGCTGTTCCGGCCGTTGTCGGAAGGGCGATGATGGGCACGCTCTTCTTCTTGGTGTCAGCAACACCTTCGAGCGATACGATGTCCGAAAACTCCGGGTTGTTGCATACGATGCCGATGCCTTTGGCTGTGTCCATCGAGGAGCCGCCACCAAGCGCGATGATAAAGTCGGCTCCCGCCTCCTTACATGCCTTGACGCCGTCCTTGACGTTGGTTACCGTCGGATTGGGCTTGATCTCATCGAAGACCTCATAGGGGATGTGTGCCTCGTCGAGCACGTCAAGCACCATCTTGGCCACACCGAATCGGATAAGCCCTTTATCGGTTACGACAAGCGCCTTCTTGAATCCGAGACGCGCAACGACACCCGGAAGTTCCTTCCGAGCACCTGGGCCGAAGTAGGACACTTCGTTCAGGATGAATCTGTTTACCATAAATAGGGATTAGTTTGATGTTAATAATAAGTCGCCATCAACATGACGAGCGGTTATGCGGATAAAGAGCAGACGGTCAGAATATGCTCCTGACCGTCTGTGGGTGATGGGCGCTTAGGCTGCGTCCTGCAGTTTCTTGGTGTCCGCGGTTTTCTTGCGGGTTGTGCGCTTGGTGGCGGTCTTCTTGGCCGCGTCCGTCTTTTCCTTCACTTCCTTTGTGGCCGTATTGGCCGTCTTCTTGGCCTTTGTCCTGGCAGCTGTGGCTTCCTTCTCTGCCGCGTCAGCCTTTGCCTTGGCCGTGGTGCGTGCTTTCTTCACGGTAGTCTTGGCCGCTTTCACTTCCTTTTCTGCCTCGTCGGCTGCAGCCACTTCCTTTTTGGCCACCTTGCGGGTCACTTTCTTCTTGGCGGCATCAGTCTTCTCGGCCACCTGTTTCTCTTCTTTTTCAACCTTTCGGGTTGCGGTTTTCTTGGCCGTTGTAGCCTTCTTCACAGCCTTCTCTTCCTCTTGGGTTGCTTTCGGAGCGACCTTCTTGGCGCCCTGGCCGGCTGCTGCGGAGCCGTAGCAGCGCACACACGGGTGGAGCCCACGGCTCTTGGCCTCGGTGGTGCTCATGCTTTGCACGTTCTTGGAGTTGCTCAGATAGCTGCAGCCTTTGCTCTTATGATAGGCGATGGCACCGCTGTTCTGGGTGACGAAAACGGTCTGTGCCGATGCTGACGACGGTGCGAGGAGCATGGCCATTATGGCTGTCAAAGCCAGAAAAAACTGTTTCATAATGTTCTTGTTTTAGGTTCGAAAAAATTACATGCTACAAAGATAGATGAAATTCCATGTGCGTATTCTCCGGACATTTATTATTTAACTTTATTTGGGAATAAATCTCCCGCCTGAATCTATTCAGCGCTAAAAACCCTTGACCGACGTCCATCCGTTTACGAACATATGTTCATCGGCTTACGGACATATGTTTATCGGCTTACGGACATATGTTCATCGGCTTACGAACATATGTTCATCGGCCAACGAAGTTAACTTCATGACTTGGCGTGATTTTACTTCACACTTTTTTAGTTTGTTTTTACTGAATCGGTTTACTTGTTTTTGACTTGTTTCCAGTAATGCAGTACACTTCCAATTAACCCCGGATCGGTCATTAGCGTCCGAGCTGATTTGGTCCGGTTGCAGGGCCGCTTGCCTGCCGGGGATCCGAAGCCGTAGCGGCCTGCGTCAAGGAAGCCCGGCAGGAAAGATGTCCTGCAAGCCGACGAAAGCAGGCGGAAAGCAGGAAAGGACAAGAATAAATGTGCTCCAGCGCTCTGATGACCGATCCGGGTTAAAGATTACTGTGGCTGCCGCTGAATAATTACTGCCGCCGGCACTGACCGTCCGCCCCTCCGGCGCTATCGTGTCCTGACCTCCGTGATGGCATTGCCTATGCAGGCGTCAGGCATCTGGATGTGGAGCATGGCGCACACTGTGGGAGCGATGTCGACGATGCGGGTCGGTGCGGAAGTGCTGCCGTGAAGGACGTTCCAGCCGTAGAACACCAGTGGGATATGGGCGTCATAGGGGTTCCAGACACTGTGGGTCGTTCCCTTGTAGGCCGGATTGTCGCCTCCGCTGATATGCTGGGGCTTGGGCACGATGTATATGTCGCCGCTTCTGTCCGGATGATAGCCGTTGATGATCCGTTCGCGGATCGGCTGGGGGAGGGTCGTGCAGGCTGCCTTGTCAAAGTCGACCGCAAACTGGATCTCCTTGTTCTCCTTCAGCAATGCGATGGCTGCCTGCTTGACGGCTTCATATTTTTCCTTTACAGCCGTGCGGTTGAGGAAGACACGGTAGTCGTTGATGCTCATGACGGCTTTGTCAATCCCGAACTGCCCGCTGATGCGCTCGTTGAGCTGTTCGACGATTGCGTCGGTGTCAACGCCCCCGGCCGGAAGACGGTGGGCTTTGAGAAAGTTGGGGTTATGGGCGCTTCCGTGGTCGGCGGTGAGGAACAGCAGGTAGTTGTCCCGGCCCACTTTCTCGTCGAGCATGCGCAGGAAATCGGTCAGATCACGGTCGAGCTGCATGTAGACTGCATCCATCTCCTTGGCGCGCGTCCCGTAGGTGTGGCCCATGGCATCTGTGGACGAGACGCTGACCGTGAGCAGATCGGTGATGTCATCCGTGCCCAATTGCTCGTTCTCCAATGCCGCTTCGGCCAACTTGAACGTCAGGCTGACACCGACGGGATCATTCTTCACGTCAAATCCAGGCTTCGTCTGGTTCTTCCGGTTGAACTGTTCGACCCATGCGGGCAGTTTGTCCATATAGTACGAACTGCTGATGAAGTGGCCCGCCTTGACGTCATACCAGTAGGCGGCATCTGCCCCATGGCCGGCCGGAAGGATGGCAGCACGGTCCTTCAGCGCGATCCCGACCACCTTGGACCGGAAGTCCGTGGCCACCTTCAGCTCGTCTCCGATGGTCGTGGCCAGCATGTTCCGAGGTGACATCTGGCCGGCTTCGTTGGTGCTTCCCACACTGTTCACGGTCTTGTCTTCTACGCAGTAGACCGGCTTCCCGTCAATGACGAAGTTGTTTCCGCATATGCCTGTCAGGGCCGGAACAGAGCCTGTGTAAATGCTGCTGTGCCCGATGGCGGTCACGGTGGGCACATAGTTGATCATCGTATTCTCGCAGCTGAAGCCCCCGTCGATCAATCTCTTGATGCCGCCTTCGCCGTATTGGTCGTAATAATAGTAAAGGAAGTCCCACCGCATCTGGTCTACAACAAGGCCAACGACTAATTTCGGACGTCTGATCTGCGCATTGACCACCAGGGATAAACTCAATAAAAGGACCGTAAATGCAAATTTTCTCATGATGAATGTTGATACTTATAAATCCTGTCGCAAAGATACGATAATTCCGCAGAATGGCGAAGAAAGCGCTTTGAAAATTGAATGACAATGACGGTACAATCCTCCCCGGCGGACGTCATGACGGACTGACAGGGCCGGGGAGTCCCTCTCCTGTCGCTGCGGGATGGCCGCCGGAAACGCACACACCGGTCGTGATTCGTCCGGAGATCGTGTGCCGTTCGCTTATTTTTTTGTATCTTTGCACGTGTCATGAGCATACGCGATCGGGAAATATTGCATTTGGCCGTACCGTCGATCATTTCCAATGTCACGGTACCGTTGTTAGGGCTGATAGATCTGGCCATTGTCGGCCACATGGGCGATGCGACCTACATCGGCGCCATATCCGTCGGGACGATGATCTTCAACGTGATCTACTGGGTGTTCGGCTTCCTTCGCATGGGCACCAGCGGTCTGACGTCACAGGCTTTGGGCCGTAGGGACCTGCCCGAAGTGACGCGTCTGTTGGTCCGTTCGGTAGCTGTCGGCCTGCTGATCGCATCGTGCTTTCTGGTCTTTCAGGTGCCCTTGCGCTGGCTCGCGATCCGTCTGATCCATCCGGCAGCCGACATTGTGCCCCTCGTCACCACCTATTATAATATATGTATATGGGGCGCGCCGGCCATGCTCTGCCTCTATGGCTTTTCCGGATGGTTCATCGGGATGCAGAATACGCGCGTCCCGATGGTCGTGTCCGTGCTTCAGAATGTCGTGAACATCATCGCCAGCCTCTCCTTTGTGTTCGGATTGGGCATGAAGATGGAAGGGGTGGCCCTTGGAACGCTGGTCGCACAATGGGCCGGAGCCGTCGCGGCCTTCGCCTTCTGGATCCGTTATTATGCCCGGCTGAAACGTTATGACTGGCGCCGGGGGCTCTTCGCCCACGGCTCCATGGCCCGTTTCTTCTATGTCAACCGTGACATTTTCCTGCGCACAGTGTTCCTCGTGGCGGTCAATCTCTTCTTTACGGCAGCCGGAGCAAGGCAGGGAAACCTGATCCTGTCTGTCAACACGCTGCTCCTGACCATCTATACGGTCAGCTCCTATGTGATGGACGGTTTCGCCTTTGCAGGCGAGGCGCTGAGCGGCAGATATTATGGGGGCGGCAATGCGGCTGCCTTTCATGCGGTCGTACGGCGTCTGTTCTTCTGGGGCTTCATCGTTTCGGCCGCCATCATGCTGCTTTTTGCCGGCGGCGGAAAGCGTTTCCTGAGCCTCCTGACCGATGATCCGATCGTGCTGAATGCCTCCTCCGACTATTTTGTCTGGGGCGTCTGTGTCCCGTTGGCGGGCGTTGTCGCCTTTGTGTTGGATGGCGTTTTCATCGGCTTGACGGCCACGCGGGGCATGCTGGTCTCTTCTGCCGTAGCCTCGGTCGTCTTCTTTGCGGTCTACTATCTGCTGTTTCCGCCGATCCACAATCATGCCCTGTGGCTGGCGTTGGTCGTCTATCTCATGACGAGAGGTGCGGTCCAGCTGATTTATATGCGCCGTTACCGGAGCATTTAGGAATATTTTGATTATCTTTGCCCTAAATTGAACAAGATGGAAATACTGTTTCTTTTGATAGGATTCGCTGTCGGAGGCATGATCGGCTTCATGCTGATGTATGCCAAGAAGAAAGCGGTCGATGCACAGCTGATGCTGATCAGCCAGCAGTTAGCGCAGGCGTCGGATGCCCGGACGGCAGCACTCGCACAGTTGGATGCCGCCAATGACGGGAACAGAGCGCTCAGTGACGAGCTTACAAACGTCAAGATGGCGCTCAGTGGCGTACAGGCGCAGTTGGAATCCGAACAGGTTCAGAACTCCAAAGAATCGGAGTTGAGGCGCGAGCAGTTTCAGGAGCAGCTGCGAACCGTGCAGGAACAGTTTGCCAATCTCGCCACCCGCGTGCTCGATCAGACGTCTGACCGTCTGAAAAACCAGAACTCGGAATCCTTGGAAAACCTCACCCGTCCCCTGAAGCAGAACATTGAGCAGCTTCATCAGGCCATCCGGACCACCAACTCGGAGACCGCCCGCAACACGGCTTCCTTGTCTCAGCAGCTCAAGGAGATGGCGGTCCGGACCGACAAGATCGACGAGACGGCCACCCGGTTGACCAATGTCATCCGTGGAGCCAATAAGGCTCAGGGCAACTGGGGCGAATTCATCCTGACCGACATCCTTGATGCGCAGGGGCTGCAGGCAGGCATCAACTACGACGTCCAGCAGACCATTCTGGACGAGAAGGGCAATGCCGTCGTCAATGAGGAGACAGGCAAGCGCATGATACCGGACGTCATCCTCCACTATCCGAACAATGAAGACGTCGTGATTGACTCCAAAATGTCGATCGAAGCCTATTATCAGTATGTCAATACCGAGAATGAAGCGCTCAAAAAGCAATATGCGGCCGACCTCGTAAGAAGCATCCGGACGCAATATATGAATCTGGCGAAGAAGGATTACAGCAAATATATCCGCAAGCCAAGACACGCCATCGATTTCGTGATCATGTTTGTCCCCAATGAAGGAGCCTTGCAGCTGGCCCTCGCAACGGAGCCTACGCTGTGGAATGACGCCTTCAGCCGACAGGTGTTCATCACCAGCCAGCAGAACCTGATGGCCATTCTGAAGATGATAGAGATTGCCTGGAGGCAGTACGTACAGACCGAGAACCAGAAGAAGGTGTTTGATATGGCCGAAGAAATGCTCAAACGTGTCGGCGCCTTCGTCAAGCTCTTTGAAAAGGTCGGGACTGATATCGAAGCGCTGCACAAGCACTATGACGAGGTCTATAAGAAAGCCTTCACCGGCCGGCAGAGCATTGTCCAGAAAGCAAACGAACTGAAAGAATTGGGCGTAAAGGAAACCTCCGGCAACGAGATACCGAAGATGGAACCGCAACTCGATGTCAATGAGATCCTAAATGAATAACCATTCATTAGATTTGTACATTTTGTGACATTTTAAGATCATTCCGATAAAATATTCGCTGTTGATGTTACGATAAGCAATATTATTCGTATATTTGCATTAAATCAATAAAATGTAAGCGAGATGATATTGGATCGGGAAATGATCGAAGCTTTTTACGCTTCATATGAAAAACAAATAGAGAAAGTCAGAAGGTCGGTCGGACGCCCCTTGACTTATGCAGAGAAAGTGCTATACACCCACCTTTACGATGACCGTGAAGGTCTGTTGAAACCCTACAGGCGTGGTACGGACTACGTAGATTTCCGTCCTGACCGCGTCGCCATGCAGGATGCCACGGCCCAGATGGCCCTTCTCCAGTTCATGAATGCCGGTAAGTCAAGCGTTGCGGTGCCGGCTTCCGTTCACTGTGACCATCTGATCCGGGCCGAAATGGGTGTAGAGAAGGATCTGCCCGAGGCCTTGAGAACCAACAAAGAAGTCTATGAGTTCCTCCGTTCGGTGTCTCAGAAATACCAGATTGGATTCTGGGAGCCCGGTGCAGGCATCATCCACCAGGTCGTCCTTGAAAATTACGCCTTTCCGGGAGGCATGATGGTCGGTACGGATTCACACACACCGAACGCCGGAGGATTGGGAATGATCGCCGTGGGCGTAGGTGGGGCCGACGCGGTCGATGTCCTTACGGGGCAGGCATGGGAACTCAAGATGCCCCGTCTGATAGGTGTGCACCTCACAGGAAGCCTTACGGGCTGGACATCACCTAAGGATGTGATCCTCGAAATATTGGGACGGCTCACCACGAAGGGCGGTACGAATGCCATATTGGAATATTTCGGCGACGGTTTAAGCTCCATGACGACGACCGGGAAAGCAACTGTTTGCAACATGGGAGCCGAATTAGGCGCAACGTGCTCAATCTTCCCCTTCGACCATCATGCAGAAGAGTATCTGACAAAGACCGGCCGTGAAGCGGTTGCAGCATTGGCCCGCCAGAACGGAAAGCATCTTCAGGCCGATCCGGAAGTATACGATCAGCCGGAGAAATACTACGACCAGATCGTCGAGATCAATCTTTCGGAGATCGAACCCCATTTGAACGGACCTTTCACGCCTGATGCCTCGATGACCGTAACGGAAGTCAAGCAGGTGGCGCCTGCCAATGATTACCCGATGACAATTGAAGTAGGGCTGGTCGGTTCGTGCACCAACTCCAGCTATCAGGATCTCTGTCGGGCGGCCTCCATCGCGCGCCAGGCCTACGAGAAGCATATTCCGGTCAAAGGTCAGCTGATCATCAATCCCGGCTCAGAGCAGATCCGGTTTACCGCCGAGCGTGATGGCATCCTCGAAGATTTCAAGAGAATAGGTGCCTTAATCATGACCAACGCCTGCGGTCCATGTATCGGACAATGGAAAAGACATGCCGCAGAGGAGGAGCGGAAGAATGCGATCGTGACCTCATTCAATCGCAATTTCAGGCGCAGAGCTGACGGCAACCCCAACACCTATGCCTTTGTCGCCTCTCCGGAGCTGACCACAGCACTTGCCATTGCAGGCCGACTCGATTTCAATCCGATCACGGACCAGCTGCAGAACAGTGACGGAGAACCGGTCTGGTTGGACGCTCCCACCGGCGATACATTTCCTCCGCGCGGCTTTGAGGTATCCAATCCGGGCTTCTTGCCGCCAAGTGCGGATCGCACAGGTATCAGAGTGGTGATCGATCCGGCATCGACGCGTCTGCAGAAACTGATGCCTTTCGAGGCCTGGGACGGCAAGGATCTGATCGATATGCCTCTTCTGATCAAGGTAAAAGGCAAATGCACGACCGATCATATCAGCATGGCGGGGCCGTGGCTGAAGTTCCGCGGCCACCTGCAGAACATTTCGGACAACCTGTTGATGGGCGCCGTGAATGCTTTCAACGACGAGAGCAATCACGTGAAGGATCAGCTGGACGGTGAATACAAGAAGGTATCGAGCGCCGCAAAGGACTATAAGGCACACGGCATGTCGTCTGTCGTGATCGCGGAGGATAACTACGGGGAAGGCTCGAGCCGCGAACATGCGGCGATGGAACCGCGTTTCCTCAATGTGAAGGTCATCCTTGCCAAGAGTTTCGCACGTATTCATGAGACCAATCTCAAGAAGCAAGGCATGCTGGCACTGACGTTCTGCGACAAGGAAGACTACGACAAGGTACAGGAGGACGACCGTATCTCGCTGATGGGACTGACGGATTTCGCGCCGGGAAGGCAGTTGCAGATCCGCCTGAAGCATGCTGACGGTACGGAAGACACCTTCCCTGTCGATCACACCTATAATGAAATGCAGATCAACTGGTTCAAGGCCGGCAGCGCACTGAACTATTCCAAACAATGTGGAATCTAATCAAGGAGAACAAAGAGATGGCTAAAATTGAAAAGAAAGACGGCAAGCTGCTCGTCCCCAATAACGTTACGATCCCCTTTATAGAGGGCGATGGCGTCGGGGCAGAGATCACCCCGGTGATGCAGACTGTGGCGGATGCTGCCGTAGAGAAGGCCTATCAAGGCGGCAGAAAGATCGAATGGAAGGAGGTGTATGCCGGTGGCAAGGCCCATGAGCTGACAGGCGACTGGCTGCCGCAAGCCACCTTGGATGCGTTTCAGAAATATCTGGTCGGAATAAAGGGGCCGCTGATGACACCCGTAGGCGGCGGAATCCGCTCGCTCAACGTAGCGCTCCGGCAGACACTTGACCTTTATGTCTGTCTGCGGCCTATCCGTTATTTCTCCGGGATCGTCTCTCCGGTGAAGCAACCCGAGCTTGTCGACATGTGCGTATTCCGTGAAAACACCGAGGACATTTATGCCGGAATAGAGTGGGAAGCAGGCTCGGAGGCCGCGCAGAAGTTCTATCGGTTCCTGCATGATGAGATGGGCGTGAGCAAGGTACGATTCCCCGGGAGCAGCGCCTTCGGTGTGAAGCCGGTCTCAAAGGAAGGGTCCGAGCGTCTCATCCGCAGCGCCATCGGCTATGCTTTGGATCACCGTCTGCCTTCCGTGACATTGGTCCACAAGGGCAATATCATGAAGTTCACGGAAGGAGGATTCAAGAAATGGGGCTACGAATTGGCCGAACGCGAGTACGGGGATGCGCTCCGGGAAGGGCGGTTGGTCATCAAGGACTGCATCTGCGACGCCTTTCTCCAGAACGCCTTGCTGAAACCGCAGGATTATAGTGTGATCGCAACGATGAACCTGAACGGTGACTACGTGAGCGATATGCTGGCTGCGCAGGTGGGAGGCATCGGCATTGCGCCCGGTGCGAACATCAACTACCAGTCAGGCCATGCCATCTTTGAAGCCACGCACGGCATTGCTCCGGACATCGCAGGCAAGGACATCGTCAATCCGAGTTCGATTATCCTGAGCGCGGTCATGATGCTCGACTATCTCGGATGGGGTGAGGCTGGCCTGCTGATCACGGATGCCATGGAGCGACTGTTCCGTGACGGCTGTGCCACACAGGATCTGGCACGCTTCATGGAGCATGGGAAGCCGGTCGGAACAGAGGCTTTCGGCGAGCAGATCCTGCAGAGATTGTAAGAGAAGAAGAATGATATGTCTAATTTATAAGAGCGAATAATCATGAAGAAAGAATATTTGATATACAAACTGTCGGATGAAGTGAAGAACTCGAGTAAGATCCCTATGGAGGCCTATCAGCAGTTCGGCGTGAAGCGCGGGTTGCGCAACGAGGACGGATCCGGTGTGTTGGTCGGTCTGACCAATATCGGTAACGTCATCGGCTATGAGCGTTCGGAGGACGGAAAGCTGACCCCCTGCCCGGGCAAACTCTACTATCGGGGCTACGAACTGGATGATCTGGTTTCGCCATTGCTGAGCGAAAAGCGTTTTGGATTTGAGGAGACGGCCTTCCTCCTGTTGTCTGGGAAGCTGCCGGACAAGGAAGAACTGGCGGCCTTTCAGGAACTCTTGAACGACAATATGCCGCTTGACCATCGCACGATCGTCCATATCATCGATTTGGAAGGATCGAATATCATGAACATACTTGCACGATGCGTGCTTGAGATGTATACTTTTGATCCTAATCCCGATGAAATCTCGCGCGATAACCTCATGCGTCAGTCGATCGAACTGATCGCGAAGTTCCCCACGATCATTGCTTATGCCTACAATATCTACCGTCACAGCGTTCAGGGACGCAGTCTCCACATCCGCTATCCGCGTGAAAACCTCACCATTGCACAGAACTTCCTGTACATGCTGAAGCATGAGAACTTCACCGAGCTGGATGCCCGGACGCTTGATCTGCTGCTCATTATCCAGGCCGAACATGGCGGCGGTAACAACTCTACCTTCACTGTGCGGGTCACGAGCTCAACCCGTACCGACACCTATTCAAGCATCGCGGCCGGCATCGGATCTCTGAAGGGGCCCCTGCATGGCGGTGCCAACATCAAGGTGATCAACATGTTCCACCATCTGAAGGATCAGATCAGCGACTGGAAGAACGTCGATGAGATTGACACCTATTTATATAGGATGCTCAACAAGGAGGCTTATGACAAGTCGGGACTGGTCTACGGCATCGGCCATGCGGTCTACACGATGAGCGATCCGCGTGCCGTCGAGCTCAAAAGGCTGGCCGGGGAGTTGGCCAAAGAGAAGGGCCGCGAGGATGAATATGAGTTCCTGAAGCTGATAGAGGAGGAAGGCGTCAAGTGTGTTTCCAATTTCCGGAAGAGCAAGAAGCCTATCTGTGCCAACTTGGACTTCTACAGCGGGTTCATCTATGAGATGATCGGGCTGCCGCAGGAGATCTATACGCCGATCTTCGCCATGGCCCGCATTGTCGGCTGGACTGCCCACCGCATCGAGGAGTTGAGTCAGGAAGGCCGCCGGATCATCCGTCCCGCCTACAAGAACATCCTGCAACAGAAGGCGTATAAGCCCATCAACGAGCGATAACAATAAACCTCTTCAGCCTGGACGCTGAAGAGGTTTATTCATATTATCTATTCTCTTGTTGTCACCGACATCGGTTGCGGACCAACGGGTGGGTTATCGTCGGCGCGGCGGAAGCAGCCTGCGGATCAGGCGCGTCGACCTGCCTGATTGCCCTCAGACGGGCAATGGCTTGACCACGGTGTCGTCCACCCATGTGCCTTCTTTCTTTGCGCGCGCGATGGCCTTGCATTTTTCCATGTGCGCCGCGGCCTTTTCTGCAGCCTTCCGGGCCGGTTCGCTTTCGGCGGCCTCCTCGGGCGTGATCCGCATGGTCTGCGCCCGTTTGACCAAGTCATTGATTACCTCGCCGCCGACGATCAGTCCTGCTGTCGCCGGCACAAAGGCATTGCTGGCCGGGATGTCGCGCCGCTCGGTGCATTTGCGCATGTCCTTGTCCGGGCAAATGCAATGGAAGCGGCAGCTGATGGTGGCATCGTCGATGGGGCGGAGAGGCTCTTCCTCGCTGTAGACGACTTTCAGCCGGTCGATGTGCAGTTTTCTGAGTTTCTTGCGGATGACCTTTGCCAACGGGTCCATCTTCGTCTTGTTGATGTCGGCGATGCGGAAGGCGGTGGCATCGAGCTTGTTGGCTGCGCCCATGCATGAGATGATGGGCACGGAGAGGGCATGGCAGCGCTTGATGAGTTCCAACTTCGCGGTCACCGTGTCCACGCAGTCGACCACGTAGTCGAACTGGCCGAGATCGATGTCGTCCGCGTTCTGGGGCATGTAGAACATCCTGTATTTATGAACGATGCAGCGTGGGTTGATGTCGCGCACGCGCTCTGCGGCCACGTCCACCTTGTGGCGGCCCACCGTGGAGAGCAGGGCGTAGATCTGGCGGTTGACGTTTGTCAGGCAGACACGGTCGTCATCGAAGATGTCCATTTCGCCTACACCGCTCCGGGCCAGCACTTCCACGACATATCCGCCTACGCCTCCGATGCCGAAGACGGCCACGCGGGCGCCGTTGAGCGTGTCGATGGCGGGCTTGCCGAGCAGCAGTTGGGTTCTTGAAAATTGATTTTGCATATACCTATTGATCTTTCGGGGTACAAAATTACTAAAAAATGCCCGAACGTGCACAAAAATCTCCGAAGAATGAATCCTTCATGCGACTGGCCTTCGGCGGCATTACGGATTCTCGGGAAAGAACCTGACGCAGCAGGGCTTGTCGATGGCGATGTTGCGGCGGATATCGGTGAGGAGGCCCGTAGAGGGATCGATGCGGAAGACCTGGATGCCTTCGGTGTCGCGGCAGGCGACGAGCAGGAAGCGCCCGTTGGGCGTGATGTTGAAGTTGCGCGGATGAATGCCGGTCAGTTGATAGCCCACTTTCTGCAGTTTTCCGGTCTTGCGGTCGACGCTGAAGATGGAGATACCGTCGGCTTTCAGCCGGTTGCTCGTATAGAGAAAGCGTCCGTCGGGGCTGAAGTGGATGTCTGCTCCGCCGTGACCGTTGACAGAATCCGATCGGATCTGCTGTATGGGGCGGATGTGGTTGGGGCGCCAGCGGAAGACGGATACCGTGCCCGACAGCTCGCTCATCACGTAGAGGAAACGGCCGTCTGGGCTGAAGGCGATGTGACGGGGTCCGGCATTACGGTCCAATCGGGCCGCCACTCCTTTGGCCTTGAGCTGTCCGGAAGCGGAGAGGGAAAACTTCAGGATGCGGTTGGCGCTGAAGTCGGATGCCAGCACGTGGCGTCCGTCGGGCGCAAAGCGTGCGGTGTGAACGTGGGGCGCGGCCTGTTGCGGCATGTCCGAGTCCGCTTTCGATCCGCCGAACTGCTGCATCCTTGGCCCGACGATGCCCTTGTCGCCAATCGGGAAGACATGCATCGATCCGCCTTTATAGTTGGCCGTGAGCAGCCGACGTCCGTTTGTCTCGACGAAACAAGGTCCTGCGGCTCCGTTGCTCCGGGCTTCCATCCATGTCATGCGGCCGGTTGCCGGGTCGAAAGCGATCGTGCTCACCGAGTCTGTGGGTTCGTTGTTTTCGCTGACCGCATAGATCCGCCGTCCGTCGGCACTGATGCAGAGATAGGCGGGATTGGCAATGGCAAGCGTGTCGAGCGCACGTGCCGTCCCCGTCTGCTGGTTGAACCGGAGCGAATAGATTCCTTCACTCGTGCCATCGGTGAAAGTTCCGACGAGCAGATTGATCTCGTCCTGAGCATGAAGTGTCATGCCGCATGTAAGGGCTGCCGTGAGCAGCAAGGGTCTGTGTGTCATGAGCTGATGAGGATGTGGCGGTCTGGAGCAGCGGCCGTGATCCTCCGGGCGGAGGAGGCCTGCGGTCCATTCAAGGTTCAAATATAGGAAAAAAGCGGCGGACGGACAACATTTTTGCCGGATTCGTATGCCGTCTGACCGAAAAAACGTATTTTTGCATGGTAAAGGACTTGACGGAACGGTTTGATGAAGGCCCGGATGTCCCGCAAAGCTCATGCAAAAGGGATTCGGGCGGAGGCTTTTCCGAAGTCCGGCAGACAGCAATCACCAATCCCGGAAACGATCATGGAAAAAGAATTTGAAGCATTTTGGCAGACCAACAAGAAGCGTCTCATCGAGCAGGCACCGCAGGATCTGGCGGAGGAGCGCCGCAACACGACCCGGCTCAACACGGCCGGCGACTGGCTGCTGATGATCTTCCCGTTCGCCGCCATGGTCGTCTTCCTCGACCGGCAGTTCATCCGGCACGAGCTGCTCAACTTCATTGTCAGTATCGCAGTGGGCGTGGCCTTCATGGGGATCGGCGAAATGATCAAGCCCTATGTGACGGGCAAGCGCAGGGTAGGGGACATTGATGCGGACATCAAGACCTACTATTACGAGAAATTCAAGCGCGAAGGGAAGCTCTGAGCCCGCCGGTGCGGCCCGCGCTGCCATGCGGAGCCGTCATGAAATCCCCGCATGCAAAGAGCCGGAATCCGATTGGAGTCCGGCTCTTTTTGCCTCCCGGGAGGCAATTTTGCAAGCTGCTGGATATCAATGTCTTAGAAGAGGGTTGCGCAGAGCTATGCTCCGGGGCGTCCGGAGCATAGCTTTGGGCCGCCTAAAGGATAGCTCTTGGCCGCCCGGAGCATAGCTCTGCGCAGGGCGCAGTCATGCTATGCCTGAACGGCATGATCCGGACGGCCCTCAGACGGCATTTCCGTCACTTGATGACGAGCGGTGTCTGCAGGTCGCTCTTCCATGTCTTCAGCCAGTTGTACCAATCCTTCTCCGAGTGCATGCCAAACTCTTCGTTGTCGCTGTTGAACGCAATGGCATAGTTGAGCCGGTCGGTCGTCGTGCGGACGACATAGCCGTAGTTGTCCTTGTTGGCCGGGCGCTCGCTGCTGATGTATCGTGTGGGGATCCAGATGCCTAATCCCACGGTCTCCTCCTTGAGCCCCTCCTGGGGCTTCCCGCCTGGCCAGTCGCGTCCCCAGCAGCCCCGCAGTCCGGCTTTGTCGCTGAACTCGGTCGAATTTTTCACATTGATGATGCCGGTGGAGAATTCGAAGTCGCCCACGGGACGGCTGAACCGCACGTTGACGGCAATGTCCCTGTGGCCGGCATAGAGCGTGTAGCGGATGATCATGTTGACGGGCTGCTTGTTCGGATCGATCGTCCACTGGTTGTCTTCCACCTCGACGATGGTGCGCACAGGGCCCTTGGCCACGACGCGCTGGCATCGGTTTTCGACGTCGGTGATCATCGTCGGCTCCGTGCCGTTCCATCCGCGCATGGCTCCGAGGCCGAAAGTGTTGCCCACCCAGAGAATGTCATCGCCGAATCCGTTGGCCTTCTGCTCCTTGGAGGGATAGAATTGCGTCTGCTCGATCTCAAGCTGCTTGCGGTACTTCCCGTAGAGATCGACCGTCTGCCGGTTGTCAAAGTAGATGCGCAAGCCTACGAGTTCGCTCTCGAAAGCCACGCCGTGATGGTGGAGCAGGGTGTATTGGTTCTCTGTGGCTTTCTCCACATTGATCGCCGAGAGATAGATGTTGTGCTTGTTTTTTTCCTGAACGCTCGTGTTGCGCATCACGATTTCGGCAAACGTGCGGGGCTTGTAGGTGCGGGGCCTGCCTGTGCCAAACAGGACGATGCGCGCCTTTCGGGTCTCCTTCTTTGCCAGGTCGAGCGTGAAGGCCAGCTCATCGTAGCGGCCATCCTTGTTCAGGTCGTCCAACTGTGACGGGATCTCCTTGCCGTTGACGGAGACAAGGGCCGAGCGGACCGTGCCGTGCTTGGCAAGCGAGAGCACCACGGGGGCGTCCGTCCTGGCATGGTTGGAGGGGTTGGTGATGCTGACCGTGAGGCTTCGCTGTGCCATGGCGTTGGAACAGAAGAGGAGGGCAGCTGCCATGAATGGAAAATGTTTCATTGCTTTTTGATTATTTGTAGATTTTCATTGCAAAGATACGCCTTTTTTTAAAAGTATATCTGTTAAAGCCGGATTTATTCCGTGCAAACCGCATAGGATTTTTATTAAATTAAAGTTAAATCACTCTTTTTTCGCCGTTTATTTGTTTTTTTTAGCTTAAAATTTGGATTTGAAAATATTTTTTAGTAATTTTGTATGCGAAACATTCAAAAGGATTGTAGAAAACACCCGTGAGAAAAGTTTACTATCTGCTGTTGATGGCGGCTCTATTGTGTATTGCCTGCGAGTTCAAGCTCAGTCCCAACGGGGCGGAGGAGCACTATGGGCGTATCGAAGTGGAGCGCTTTGACCGGTTGGAAAGCAGGTATCTGACGACCGGTGATTTCTCTGCCATGCAGGAGATGAACATCCTCTATCCCATGCAGGCACGCACGCTCATTGAGAAAGTGCTGCAGATCGGGGTCATGAGTGATCAGGACATCGCGACCCGTTTCTTGCGTTACTACCAGGATTCGACGCTCCAACAGCTGATCATAGACGTGGAGTCGGAATACGCCAAGATGGATGACATCAACGCGCAGTTGCAGCAAGGCTTCGGCAAGTTGAGGAAGTGGTTCCCCGATCTGCCGATTCCTGCCATCTATGCGCAGATCGGTTCGTTCGACCAGAGCATCATCGTGGGCGACAAGATGATCGGAATCTGCTTGGATAAGTATATGGGCGTGAACTATAATCTGTATGAGAAGTTCTACTCCTACAGCCAAAGGCAGTCGATGACCAGGAGCTATATCGTGCCCGATTGCCTCTCCTTCTATCTCCTGAGCCTCTATCCCCTTGATCAGTTTGAGTCACGCACCCAGTTGGAACGTGACATCCACATGGGCAAGGTGATGTGGACGGTCAATAAAGTGATCGGTCAGAACCTCTACAATACACCATATATCAAGATGGTGGAGCACTTCATGAAGAAGCACCCAAAGGTCACGGTGCCCTTCCTCCTGATGAATAACGACATTCAGGGTTTAGGCCGTTAGATCGCCTTGTCGGGCTCCTGTCCTTTTCAGATGTTGGGCCAGGAGGTCGGTAAATTCATGGTTTTTGATGCCCCAGCGTGGCGCTATGAGCAGCTCGGCAGGTGCCTGGCTCGTGAACCGGTCAATGATCAGGTCCGCGCGCAGGCGTCGCAGATAGTCGGCAGCCAACTGCAGGTAGCTCTGCAGGTCATACACGGGGAACGGGTTTGCCTCATATTGCCGGGCAAGCCTTGTGCCGCGGATGATCTGCATCTGATGGATCTTGAGCACATCAACAGGCAGCGACGAGATGAGCGGTGCCTGACGGAGTGACTCCTGCGCATCTTCGCCGGGCAGTCCGAGAATGATGTGCGCGCCGGTGAGGATGCCTTTGGCGTGCGTCTTTTCGATGGCTTCGCGGCTGCAGGCAAACGTATGGCCCCGGTTGATGGCTGCCAAAGTAGCGTCATTGGCGGTCTCAATGCCGTATTCCACTAAGAGAAAGGTCCGCCGGTTGAGCGTCTCGAGATAGTCGAGCAGGTCGTCCGGAACGCAGTCGGGACGCGTGCCGATGACGATGCCCGCCACATCGTCGACCGCCAGCGCCTCCTCATAGAGCGCCTGAAGATGCCGGAGCGGGGCGTAGGTGTTGGTGAAGGCCTGGAAATAGGCGAGATATTTCATGTCAGGATACTTGCGCGCGAAAAACCGCTTGCCTTCTTCCAACTGCTCGGTCACCGTCTTCCGCCGGTCGCAATAGGCGGGATTGAACGTGTGGTTGTCACAATAGGTGCATCCGCCTGTGGAGATTCGGCCGTCCCGGTTGGGACAACTGAATCCCGAGTCGACGGAGATCTTCTGGACCCGGAAGGGAAACCGGCGGCGGATCCACGTGCCGAAGTCGTTGTAGGGCAGTTCCATGATCAGGCAAATCTTTTCATATAAATCCTTTGCAAAAATACTTATAATTTTATATCTTTGCATCATCTTATATGAAAAAACAACGAATGAAGAATATCATTGCAGTGTGTGCCGCCCTCATTTTAGGATCCTCGGGACTGCATGCACAGGAAAAGCTCGATTTGAAAGCCGTCGCCAACGGAAAAATAGCTGCCCGGACCGTGAGGGGCATCAATCCTTTGGAAGGAACGGATCAGTATGCACAGATCAGTCAGGACGGCAAACAGATCGTCCAGTATTCATTCAAGACCGGCAAGCAGACGGCTGTACTCTTCGACGTCAACAACACCCAGGGCGAGAAGATCGACGATTTCGACGGATATGTCATGTCGCCCACCGGCGAGAAAATGCTGATCCGGACACAGACGGAGCCTGTCTATCGCAGGTCCTACAAAGCCGTCTTCTACATATATAACATGAAGAGCCGCAAGTTGGAGAAACTCTCTCAGGGCGGTCCGCAGCAGGTCCCGACATGGTCGCCGGATGGTCTGCAGGTGGCATTCGTACGCGACAACAACATCTATTTGGTCAAACTGCTCTATGACAACGCAGAGAGTCAGGTGACCAAAGACGGCAAGTTCAACGAGATCATCAACGGTATTCCCGACTGGGTCAATGAAGAAGAGTTCGGCTTTGACCGTGCCCTGACCTTCACGGCGGATGGTTCGATGCTCTGCTGGATCAAATATGACGAGAGCAAAGTGAAGACCTACACCCTGCAGTGGTACAAGGGGCTGAGTCCGGAGCATCCGGAAAACACGGTCTACCCATCCGCCTATACCTACAAATATCCAAAAGCGGGCGAGGAAAATGCGAAAGTCACCGCATGGTCATATGACATCAAGAGCCACAAGACCCAACAGCTGCAGGTGCCGATAGCCGCTGACGGCTATATGCCGAGAATCAAGCCGACGGCCGACCCGCAGAAGGTCGTCGTCTATACGATGAACCGCCATCAGGACGAACTGAATCTCTATGCCGTCAATCCGCGCAGTACGATGTCGCAACTGCTCATTCAGGAGCGTGTCCCGAAATATGTCAAGGAGGAGGCCATGGAAGGTATCACGATCGGGAGCAACAGTATTCTCCTTCCAAGTGACCGTGACGGATTCATGAGACTGTATCTCTACTCGTCGAACGGGACCTTGTTGCGGAAGATCAGTGATGGTGCGTACGACGTGACTGCCGTCTACGGGTACGATGAGGCATCAGGCGATGTCTACTATCAGGCCGCAGCGCTCAATCCGCATGACCGTCAGGTGTTCGTGTCTCATAAGAATGGGAAGGCCGAACGGCTCACGGATCAGGAAGGATGGAATGATGCGCTCTTCGCGAAGGATTTCTCTTCGTTCATCAATACATGGAGCGACCTGAACCATCCCTATGTCTATACCATCCGTAACAACAAAGGCAAGATCGTCGAGACAATGTTGGACAACCGCGAGCTGACAGCTGATCTTGCCAAATACCGTCTCTCCAATCGCGAAATGTTCAGTTTCACGACTTCCGAAGGCGTGAAACTGGATGGCTGGATCGTCAAGCCTGCCGACTTCGCTGCATCGCGGAAGTATCCGGTGATCATGTATCAGTATAGCGGACCGGGCAGCCAACAGGTGAAGAATGCATGGGCTTCAGGCTCCATGGGGCAAGGCGGCCTCTATGACCATTATCTCGCTCAATGCGGCTTTGTGGTCGTCTGTGTGGACGGTCGGGGCACAGGAGGACGCGGCTCAGACTTCGAGAAGTGCACCTATCAGAATCTTGGAAAGCTCGAATCCAAGGATCAGGTGGAGACCGCTTTGTACCTGTCGACGCTCCCCTATGTAGACAAGGACCGTATCGGGATATGGGGCTGGAGCTACGGAGGATTCAACACGCTGATGAGCATGAGTGAAGGACGTGGCGTGTTCAAGGCAGGCGTGGCTGTCGCACCACCGACCAACTGGCGCTTCTATGACTCCGTCTACACCGAACGTTATATGCGCACGCCGAAGGAAAATGCGGAAGGCTATGCCGACAATCCCATTGTGCGGGCTTCGAAGTTGCACGGCGCCTTGTTGATCTGCCATGGATCCGTGGACGATAATGTCCATCCGCAGAACACATTTGAATATGCCGAAGCGCTCGTGCAGGCTGACAAGGACTTCCGGGAGATCTATTATACGAACCGCAATCACAGCATCTATGGCGGCAATACGCGGCACCATCTCCTGAGACAGATCAGCAATTTCTTTGAAACGACATTGAAATAACAGACTTATGAACTACATGAAGACAAGCAGAATCATACTCGCAGCCTTTCTTTTCGTAGCTGCCAGATCCATGGCAGGAAACGTCAAGGTGCTCGTCAGCAATACGGAGAAGACCCAGAGACAGGAACTCATCGAACTGCAGATCAATGAGGTGTATAATCTATTAGGTCTCTCTCAAGGTCAGCCGTTTGTCGTCAAGGACGCGATCGGCAGCCAACAGGACTATCAGGTCACCTATGACGGGAAGCTCCTGTTCGAGGTGACGGTCCGCCCGGGATCAACTGCTGAATACACGATAGCCGCCGGCGTGCCGCGCGAAATGCACATCTGGACACAGGGCAGATTTTATCCGGAGCGGATGGACGATGTCGCATGGGAGAACGACCGTGGGGCCTACCGGGTCTATGGACCTGCTCTGCAGCGTAGTGGAGAGAAGGCTTACGGCATCGATGTGTGGACGAAGAACCAGCCGGATACCGTGCTTGACATGCGCTATCGGATGAATCAGGTGGGACACGAAGAAACGATGCGGCTCACGAAAGCCGGCGATAAGGAGGCTGCAAATGAAATGCGCCTGACGACTTCCTTCCATGTGGACCACGGATATGGCTTGGATGCCTATAAGGTAGGACCGACCTTGGGCTGCGGCACACCCGCGCTGATGGTCAATGGGGAACTCGTCATGCCCTACTGTTTCAGCACCTATAAGATCCTCGACAACGGTCCGCTTCGTTTTACGGTAGCGTTGACCTACAACCCGGCTGTCGTCGGGAAGGACCGGAACGTGATAGAGCATCGCATCATCAGCTTGGATAAGAACTCCAATTTCAACAAGATGACCGTGTGGTACGAAGGTCTGACGGCCAAATATGATCTGGCTGCAGGGCTCGTCATCCATGAGGAGGATACCGAGAGCGTTGTGATCGGAGACCGATTTGTTCAATATGCAGACCCGACAGATGACCTCCGGCACCAGTATCAGCTCTATGTGGGCGTGCTGTTTCCTCATGGCGTTTCGGCCACCAAAAAGCTGCTGTACGACAAACCGGCCAATGGAGCGGTCGGGCATGCCATCGGCGTGGTGCGCAGCGTAGGCAGCATGCAGAAATATTCCTACTATTTCGGCAGCGCATGGAGCAAGGCTGATGTCCGCTCACAAGCAGAATGGCAGTTGCGGATCGACGAGTTCCTGAAAGCACTCGATGCACCTTTGAAAGTAACGGTTATCCAACAATAATCTTTTATATATGAAAAAACTATTATTAGGTGATGAAGCGATCGCCCAAGGAGCGATTGATGCCGGACTAAGCGGAGTCTATGCCTATCCGGGGACGCCTTCAACGGAAATCACGGAGTATATCCAGATGTCACCGATTGCCAAGGAACGGAATTTACACAGGCGCTGGGTGACAAATGAAAAAACGG
>JALFRV010000109.1 GCA_022778905.1 Prevotella sp.
GTATGGTCACCGGCGCTCATTCACCCACATGCTGAACCCCTCCTATGAGGAGATCAGCCGCGGCTATCACATTCCGTATGCCGTGGTCACCGACCGCGCCGACCTGAATGAAAAGGTGCGGCTCATGCTCGGCACGCCGGGGCCGTTCCTGTTGGAATGCGCCGTGAAGGAGGAAGAGAACGTTGAGCCGATGGTGACACCCGGTAGCGCGATCGATGAGATGCTCTTGCATCTTGACATCTGATGCCTGCAGGCACTCCGGAAAATTATGATCAGGAAACCAGAAAACAATAGTAAGATGGACGAAAACAAGAAATTCTATACATTATTGGTATATTCGGAGAACATAGCCGGTATCCTCAACCAGATCACGGCCGTGTTCACGAGGCGACAGATGAATATTGAGAGCCTGAATGTTTCGGCTTCCAGCATTGGCGGAATCCACAAATATACGATCACGGTGTGGTCTGACCTGGACCAGATCACCAAGGTCACGAAGCAGATAGAGAAGAAGATCGACGTGGTGAAGGCCGACTTCTACACGGATGAGCAGCTGTTCATCCATGAGGTGGCACTGTATAAGATCTCAACGCCCATTCTTCTGGACAATCCGGAGGTGAGCCGCACGATCCGCAAACACGACGCGCGGATGATGGAGGTGAATCCTACGTACAGCACGGTCCTGCTGGCCGGACTGACCGAAGATATCCAGGATCTTTACGATCAGCTGAATGCGTTCGGCGGACTGCTGCAATATACGCGCAGCGGAAGGATCGCCGTGACCCGCAGTGTGGAGGAACCGATCACCGATCTCATTGCAGAGCAGGAGCATCAGGGATGATTCGGGCATGTGACTGACTGTGAATGAATGAAGAATATGACGGAAGAATTATTACCAAAGCGAGGGTGCTATTCCTTCATGGCAGAGCCGTTCCACTGTGACTTTACCAATCATCTGCTCATGGAGCATTTGTGCAACCAGCTCTTGAATGCCGCGGACTATCACTCCAACGATCGTGGGTATGGGATGAATTATCTCAATGGGGTGCACAAGACATGGGTGCTTTCGCGTCTCTCGATCGAGATGGGCCGGATGCCCGCGGCTTATGACCGCTACAAAGTAGAGACCTGGGTGGACAATGTGGTCAAGTTCTTCACGAGCAGGAACTTTGCAGTGACGGCAGAGGATGGCAGTGTCTACGGCTATGGGCGCAGCATCTGGGCGATGATCGATAAGGAGACGCGCGAACCGACGGACATTCTGGCTGTGAAAGACGGCCTCCTCGAGCGCTATATGGATACGGAGCATCCGTGTCCGATCGCTCAAGTGTCACGCGTAAAGATGAACGGGACCGGCGAGACGGCCGGTGCGTCGGTGATGAAATACAGTGATATTGATGTCAACGGGCATGTGAACAGCGCGAAGTACATTGAACACGTGCTGGATCTGTGGGATTTAGACTGGTACGGAAGCCACCGTCTGCAGCGCCTCGACATTGCCTATGTGGCTGAATCGCATAGTGGCGACACGCTGAGATTCTATCGGGAGGCATCGGGTGACGATGTCTTCAACGTGCGGGTCATGAAGAGCGGGACTGACGGAGAAGAGCCAGTCGAAGTGTGCAGATGCAAAGTTAAATTCGTAAAAGAATGAAAGATAATTTGGCCATTTCATTATAAATTGTTACATTTGCACGCTGAATAACGAAAGGATATGATAACCGCAGCTCTTGTAAGCTGCACTAAAACAATAAATATATGGCAGAAATGAATTTCGGTGGCGTCGTTGAGACGGTTGTCACCAGCAAGGAGTTCTCATTGGAGAAAGCACGTGAGGTACTGAAAGATGAAACAATCGCCGTCATCGGCTATGGTATTCAGGGTCCAGGCCAGGCTTGCAACCTGCGCGATAACGGATTCAACGTGATTGTCGGACAGCGTGAAGGCAAGACTTACGACAAGGCCGTGGAAGACGGATGGGTGCCGGGTAAGACGCTCTTCTCCATTGAGGAGGCTGCGGACAAGGGTTCCATCATCTGCATGTTGCTCTCCGATGCCGGCCAGATCGCCGTATGGCCGAAGATCAAGAAGTATCTGACTGCCGGAAAGGCGTTATACTATTCGCATGGATTTGCCATCAACTGGCAGGACCGCACAGGTGTCGTTCCGCCGAAGGACGTTGACGTGATCATGGTAGCACCTAAAGGCTCCGGCACTTCGCTGCGTACGATGTTCCAGGAGGGGCGTGGACTGAACTGCTCCTATGCCGTCTATCAGGACGCTACGGGCAAGGCCGAGGAGAAAACGATCGCTTTCGGCATCGGCATCGGTGCCGGATACATGTTCAAAACGACATTCCGCAAGGAAGCAACTTCTGACCTCACGGGTGAGCGCGGCTCGCTGATGGGTGCCATTGAGGGACTGCTCGAGGCTCAGTATGAAGTGCTCCGCGAGCATGGCCATTCTCCTTCGGAGGCTTTCAACGAGACGGTTGAGGAGCTGACACAGAGCCTCGGCCCGTTGTTCGGGGCAAAAGGAATGGACTGGATGTATGCCAATTGTTCGACCACAGCACAGCGCGGCGCTCTCGACTGGCGCCCTCGCTTCAAGGAAGCCATCAAACCTGTCATGGAGTGGCTGTATCTGAGCGTGGAGAACGGCACGGAAGCACAGATCTCTATTGACAGGAATTCGCAGGCCGACTATCGTGAGAAGCTCAACGACGAGCTGAAAGCGATGCGCGAAATGGAGATGTGGCGCGCTGCCGAAACGGTTCGCAAGCTGCGCCCGGAGAACAATTAAGAGGTGTGAGACAACGTATATGTGATGGGGTGTCCGCTCTGGCGGGCACTCCTTTTTTTGTCTTCGAACCTGCTGTATGACGCCTGCAAACCGACCGGATCAAGGCTCTGTTTCTGTGGCTCGAGACATGCGTAAAATGAAGTGCTATGATGTGCACCGTGCAGAGCTATGCTTTGGGCGGCCAAGAGCTATCATATGGGCCGCCCAAAGCATAGCTCTTGGCGGCCGAAAGGTATCATATGCGCGGAGGGGAGGTTGGAAGTTTGTAAGATGTTAGTTATCAGTTTGTTGCGTATTTGCGTTTTTGCGTTCTTGAATTCTTGGTATCTGCAGCCTGCGGATGCGTTTTTGCGTTGCCGGATCATTTGTTTCCTCAAGTGACGGAAACGCCTGAGCGGGTCAGTTGAGCGACAGTTCACTGCCGCTGATGCTGATCACTTCCTCGTCAATCAGCTGCTCGAGGGCGATGTCCAATTGCGCTCCGGGGATCGGGAGTGATTTCAGTTCGGTGATGAAATGCGCGCGTCGGTCGGCCAACAGGTCGAGTATCATGGCCTTGGCGGGTGCTGTCGCTGCAGGCGAATGATGATCAGTCTGATGGTCGAGGCATACGTCGCATTGCCCGCAGTCGGCCGTCCGCTCTTCGCCGAAATAGCGGAGCAACTGTCGGCTGCGGCATGTCTCGTCGTTGCAGGCGTATTCCTCGACTGCTCGGATGCGCTTGACGAACTGTGTCCGGCGGTCTTCGTAGACGGCGGGAGGAAGCAGGATGCGTTCCGTTTCCTCGCGGTCGCGGGTGTAGGTGAGGTAGGGCGACTTGCGTTTGGGTATGAAATGGAGGATGCGCTTGTGGCTCAACGCCTTCAGATTGAGGTAGACCTGCTGTTCGGTCAGTCCGCTCTGCATGGAGATGAGGGCTTCGTCGATGTAGGCATAGTCGGTGAAGAGGCCGCCATAGTTGCGTAGGAGTGCCGTGATGACGGCTTCCTCGTGGGGCGCGGTCTCGTCCAGCCGGTAGAGCTCATGGCGGTTGAGGAGGAACATGACGCGCGCGGCGGCATTCGGATCCCGTTCGTATTCTATATAGCCTGCACGCTCGAGGATCTTCAAGGCGGCGTCTACCTGGATCGGGAAGTGCTTGAACAGCTGGCAGAACTTGTCGATGTTGAATGCGAAGGTGTATCCTCCTCCGCTTCCGGTCCCTATCTGATAGTAGTAGGCAAGATGTGCGTAGACCTGCCGGATGTATTCCTTGTCGGGGAAATTGTCTACGATCCTTTTCTCGAGTTTTCGTCTGTCACCATTGTTGTAGAGCATGACGGCGTAGGCTTTCTGCCCGTCCCGTCCGGCCCGCCCTGCTTCCTGGAAGTAGGCCTCCAATGAGTCTGGGCAGTCGTAGTGGATCACCGACCGCACGTCAGGCTTGTCGATGCCCATGCCGAAGGCGTTGGTGGCGACGATGATGCGTGTCCGGTCGGCCCTCCAGTCGTCCTGTCGCTGGTCTTTGACGGCCGGATCGAGGCCTGCGTGATAGAATGTGGCACTGAGATGGTTGGCATTCAGCAGTTGTGCGAGGTCCTTGGCGTGGCGTCGGCTGCGGACATAGACAATGGCGCTGCCCTCTACCGCACGGAGAATGCGGATCAGTTCGTCCTCCTTGTCCTGCACTTTACGGACGACGTAAGCCAGATTCTTCCGCTCGAAACTCATCTTGAAGACATTCTTCTGCGTGAATCCGAGCTGCTCCTGAATGTCGTCCACGACGTGCGGAGTGGCCGTAGCCGTCAGCGCGAGCACGGGAACGCCGGGCTTGGAGAGGCGGATGTCGGCAATGTGAAGATAGGAAGGGCGGAAATCGTAGCCCCATTGGCTGATGCAATGGGCTTCGTCTACGGTGATGAAACTGACGTTGAGGTGGCGCAGTTTGGCCTGAAAGATGGGGGAGGAGAGACGCTCCGGCGAGATGTAAAGCAGTTTGACGCCGCCGAAGATACAGTTTTCGAGGGTGACGATGATCTCCTGCCGCGTCATCCCCGAATAGATGGCCGCGGCCTTGATGCCCTTTTCGCGCAGGTGGGTCACCTGATCTTTCATGAGCGCAATGAGCGGGGTGATCACGATGCAGATACCTTCCTGCGCCAGGGCAGGTACCTGAAAGGTGATCGACTTGCCCCCGCCGGTGGGCATCAGGCCTAATGTGTCGTGCCCACTTGCAATACTCGAGATGATCTCATGCTGTATTCCCCTGAAGTCAGCATATCCCCAGTACTGGCGGAGTATGTTCTGATACTTGTCCAATGGATGCTATTCGTCGGCCGATTCCTCGTCAGAAGGACGGATATCCTCTATCTGCAGCTGTGTCTGATTGTGCTTGAAGACGTTGTCCTCGATCGTGTAGACAATGTCGAAACTGCGCTTCGACTTGATGTAACGTGCCGCGGCGCTCTGCCCGAAAGCAATGCCGTTGACCACGGTGCTTGATTTTGAGTCGACGAGTTCGAGCTTGATGTGCTCCTGTTCGCGCCCTACGACCTTGCTCGTGCCATAGTCATAGACGCCGACCGTGGAGAAGAGCGGTTTCTGGTTGCCCGGTCCGAAGGGCGAGAACTTCTTCAGATCGTTGTGCAGTCGCTTGGTGATGTCCTTAAAGTCAAGCGTGGCGTCGATCGTGAGGTTGGCCTCCGTCTGTTCCGGAAGGATATGCTCGTCCACGTACTGATGGAATCGCTGTCTGAATTCCGGTACGTCTGCCCATCGCAAAGTCAGTCCGGCGGCGTAGGTATGGCCGCCGAAGTTGAGCAGAAGATCACGGCAACTCTTGATCGCGGCATAGATGTCGAATCCGGTCACGCTGCGTGCAGAGCCCGTGGCGAGATCTCCGTCGCGCGTCAGGACGACCGTCGGGCGGAAGTAGATTTCCGTCAGTCGCGAGGCGACGATGCCGATCACGCCTTTCTTCCAATGCTCGTCGTAGAGCACGATGGCTGATCTGTGCTTCTGACTTTCCAGTCTTGAGACGATCTGATTGGCTTCTTCGGTCATCTGCTTGTCAATGTCTTTGCGCTGCTCATTATACTCGTTGATGTGGCGCGCTTCCTTTAAGGCTTCGGCGTAGTCTTTCTCCACGAGCAGGTTCACGCTCTCCTTGCCGTTTTCCATGCGGCCCGAGGCGTTGATGCGCGGTCCGATCTTGAAGACGATGTCGCCCATGGAGATCTCGCGTCCGCTCAGTCCGCAGATGTCGATGATGGCCTTCAGGCCTAAGCTGGGATTCTGATTGAGCTGCCGGAGCCCATGAAAGGCGAGGATGCGGTTCTCATCCACGACCGGAACAATGTCGGCCGCGATGCTCACAGCACAGAAGTCGAGCAGCGGGATCAGTCTTGAGAAAGGAATGCTGTTGTTCTTTGCAAAAGCCTGCATGAACTTGAAGCCGACCCCGCAGCCGCATAAGTGCTTGAAAGGGTAGGCATCATCTGCTCGCTTTGGATTCAGAATGGCCACCGCATCAGGCATTTCCTCGTCCGGGACGTGATGATCGCAAATGATAAAGTCTATGCCTAAACTTTTGGCATAGGCGATCTCTTGGATAGCCTTGATACCGCAATCCAGAATAATAATAAGTTTTACACCTGTTTCATACGCATAGTCTATTCCCTTTTTGCTCACTCCGTACCCTTCTTCATAACGGTCTGGAATGTAATAATCTATGTTGGAATAGAACTGTTGCAGAAACTTGTACACTAAAGCAACGGCCGTACAGCCGTCGACATCATAGTCACCATACACCAATATCCGCTCTTTGTGCCCCATCGCATCATTCAGCCTGTCAACCGCAACATCCATGTCTTTCATGAGGAAGGGGTTGATGAGATCGGCTAATTGGGGACGAAAGAATCGCTTTGCAGCGCTCTCGGTCGTGATGCCGCGCCGTATGAGCAACTGAGCGAGTACCGGACTGATGTTCAGCTTGTCGCCCAGCTCGTTAGCTATCTGTCTTTCTTCTGGTGTAGGTGGTTCGTAATTCCATTTGAAATGCATTTATGTTGTTTTTATTTTCTTCTCTTTGAGGCGGACAGATAAAACTTACGGGACTATCCGCGCTCAAAGTTACAAAATAAAAACATAAAAGCAGCAGTTTCTGAATGAAATTTTCGGAAAATGCTGCTTTTATGTTAGGATTTCATGCCGGACTGATCCGGATGAGCGACGGGCGCTCTATGGAATTACAGGCCCATTTTTTTGCGGAGGTCTTTTGGAATCGCATTCTTGTTGACCATATAGTCCATGGTGTTGGCCGCGATATATTTCTTGGTCATATACCATATTCCTTTATAGTCGCCGGTTTCTCCCCAGGAGTTCTTGACCATGTAATACTCACGGCCGTTCTGATCCTTTGCGATACCGAAGATCACCATGCCGTGGTCGTCGGTGAGCTCCCAGTTGTCGAAACGTTCCTGTCTTTGCTGCTGCGTAGGAGCGACCTCGGGCACGTTGCAACCGAGTGAGTCGAGCATATTCATGCGTCCGGTCTTTGAGAGCTTAAGCCAACGGGCCATGTCGCTGCCTGTCAGGCTCTGCGAATTCTTAGTGCTTATGTTGTAGGCAAGTCCTTTGCGGGAGAAGCCTTCCTCTGATACGTCGCCGCCCCAGGCTACGGTATAGCCTTGCATGATGGCGTTGTCGATGATGCGCATCATGTCTTCCATCGGAATGTTGTGGCTCTGCGGGTTGCGCCAATTATCCTGCACTTCAACCGCGAAGGTAGTCCAGAAAGGATGATGGGTATAGCTTGTCACCGTGACATAGTCGTCCCAGTTGAGGCCGAGGCTTGCTGCGAACGACTTTGGCGTATAGGTCTTGCCTTGGTAAGTGAATGAATCGGGGCACTTGCCGAGATATGCGTCGAGGATTCCCTGCAATCCTACTTTCCATTGAGACGAGATCTTGCTGGCCTTGTTGGTAGCTACGGCGTCGACATACGGCGACAACAGGCTGAAAAATTCATTGAAATTGTAGAGCGAGTCGCCGGATAAGCTGCCCGGGAACGGCATTGCCTCTTGTGGACAGACGCCGTATTGCTGGAGGCAATACAGCGCATCGTAGGCGCTTCCGCCTTGTGCGAACTGGCAATCACCATGCAGTCGGACGACTTGAGCGGCGCGGTCCATGTAAGTTTTGTTAGCAACGAACGACTCGCAGAGATCGTAAGTCTTGCCCGTAGCTCTGAGGATCTCATTCTCAAAGAAGCTTAAAGTCGAGTAATCCCAACAGGTTCCGGACCGGTTCTGATCCTTAACGCTGGTGATCTTGTTTTCTTTGACTACTGTGAAGACGGGTTTGTTACTCTTCTCCTGTTCCGTTTTCTTTTCCTGAGCGTTTGCACTGACTGCCATGAAGACGAGCAATGCCATGAACATAAACTTTCTCATTCGTTTTAATTGGTTTACTTTACTGTTGTTGTTGATAATAATTGTTTGGTTAGTTATTCATTTGCGGAAGCCATGAAAGCCTCGACATCTTCTGGGTGATACGGTATGAGCTCACTGCCGATGAATCTGCAGCCGTCCTTAGTGATCAGCAGATCGTCCTCGATGCGGATGCCGCCGAAGTCCTTGTAGGTCTCTAATTTGTCGAAATTGAGGAATTCTGCGCAATGTCCGCTTTGTTTCCAGTCGTCGATGAGATCCGGTATGAAGTAGATGCCCGGTTCGTCCGTGACCACGAAACCTTCCTGCAGCCGGCGTCCCATGCGCAGGCAGTTGGTGCCGAATTGCTCGAGATTGGGGCGCGTTTCATCATCGAAGCCCACGTAGATCTGGTCCAAAGCCTCCATGTCGTGTACGTCCATACCCATCATATGGCCGAGGCCGTGGGGCAGGAACATGGCATGGGCGCCGGCGCGGACAGCCTCTTCGGTGTCGCCTTTGGCCAATCCGAGCTCCTTCATGCGGTCGAAGATATGGCGGCAGACGGCAAAATGCACGTCGACATATTTCACGCCGGGCTTGGCAAGATCCAATGCCAAGTCGTGACTTTCCTCCACTACGCGATAGATTTCAAGCTGACGGGTGGTGAACTTGCCGTTGACGGGGAAAGTGCGTGTGTTGTCTGAGCAATAGTTATTAATGGTCTCTGCGCCACAGTCGCACAATACGAGCCGTCCGGACTCAAGTTCCCGCATCGACGGATTGCCGTGCATGATCTCCCCATGCTGTGAGAAGATGGTCGGGAAGCTGACCATGGCCCCGTAAGAGTTGGCCACTCCGTCAACCTGACCACCGATATACTTCTCCGTCACGCCCGGCTTCGTCAGCCGCATGGCTGTTGTGTGCATCCTATAGCCGATCACCGCAGCCCGCTCCAATTCCTCGATCTCCTGCTGTTCCTTGACTGAGCGCATCTTGACCACGGCATGTATGAGGTCGAGAGAGGCACTCTCTTTCTGCTGGTTGGGATGTATACCCAACAGATCGAATAGCTGCAGCTTGATGTCATGGCGATATGGCGGGAGGAAATGAATCCTCCGCTTCTGCCGCATGGCCTCGTTGCACATCGTCTTCAATGCTTTCATCGGCGCGGAGTTGGCCACTCCCACCTGGAAAGCAAGATCGTGGACGCTCTCCACGGATCCATACCATACGATATCCTCAATGTCTATGTCGTCTCCGATAAGGGTTTCCTGGTTGTTGTCCACGTCTATGACACCCACCAAGCCGTCACGCGACTGCCCGAAATAATAGAGGAACGAAGAGTCCTGACGGAATGGGTAATAGCCATTGTTGGGAAAATTGCAAGGCGATTCATTGTTTCCGAACAGGATAATGACGCCTTCTCTAACTAAAGACTTAAGTTCCGCACGTCGGCGGATATAAGTTTGCTGATCGAACATAACTGCTTTTTATTGTGTAGTAAATGCAAAGATAATAATTATTCCATAAATCTGCATACCATATATGGTATTTTTTTATGAGACCAATGGATAACCTTCCGTGCGGGAAGGAATGTTCCGGCCCGGTCATTCGGCTGATATAGGCGCGTCGTCTGTATAATATTTCGGCGACTCACCATACTTATTGGATTCCGGCTTGCCGTCGAGGAGGCAGAAGATGAATGTCGGGATGCCCGTGCAGAAGCTGATCAGGCCTGCGATAATCAACACGGGGTCAGTGAAGAGGCGCGTGATCTCCGATGGATTCGGATTGACTGTGTTCAGCACCTCGTACAACCCACCTGCATAGCTGTAAATTGTATAGACCAAAGCGGCGACCCATCCGATGATCACCCACCACTTGCTGTGGCCGCCGTCCTGCAGTCTGCGGATGGTAATGGGGACAAGCAGCAGCCCGATAAGGCACGAAAGAACGGTTGATACGGTCATAGGGGCAAACGAAAGGATGATGGAGAGGATCCAATCAATGATGATGAACGACAACATAAACCACCAGAATTCGGAGCGGCGGCTTCGTCCGTTCAACACAAAAAGCTGTTTGAATCCTAAAGAAACGGCTTCGCGGAAGCCCAAGGCAGGTCTTGCTTTTAAGTTACTCATTGTCTTTTGTCTTAAAGGTTAAAGTATATTGTTTTGCTGTTTTCATTCTTTTGCATAGCCGGGATTCTGCTTCAGGTTCCCGTTCAGGTCAATGGCAGTGTCCGGAATGGGGAATACGATGGTATGGCTGTCTGTCTCCCCGGCCAATTGTGGACGCTGGTCGTAGGCTTGGCAGAATAGGCCGAAGCGGACCAAGTCCTGCCTTCTCCATCCTTCCCACATCAGTTCCAGCAGCCGTTCGGTCAGGATGTTGTCTAAAGTAGCCTCCCGTGCGGGGGCTCCGGCACGACTGCGGACTGCGTTCAGTTCCGCCGATCCGTCGCCGCCGTTGCGCACTTTGGCTTCCGCCTTCATCAGCAGCACGTCGGCATAGCGGTATAACACGATGTCATTGTCCTGCAGTTTGCCGTCGGCATATGCCGTCCGGTCGATCTCATACTTGCTCATGCGCGCTCCGGCCGTCTTCTCAAAGGGGCTTCCGGTTAAGTCGAGCATCACCTCCAATGGCTGGTAGACAAGCGGAGAGCCATTGTCCAGCCGCACCACACGGCCGTCCACGCGCAGCGTGTCGCTATAGAAGTTCACGGCATAGCGTGGGTCTACGTCTTTGGAACCATATCCGTAAGCCTGCACAGTGGATGTTGTGGCACAGGCTCCGTTCTCTGCGTCCATCCCGATTGCGCCCCCTTGGACGTAGTGGCGGCTGCGGAAGAGGTACCAGAATTGGTTTTTGTATAGCGTCTTGTCCATCGGAACGGTGAAGATATTCTCCTTCGAACTCTCGTTGTGGACCATGAAGTTGGCGGCATAGTTGTCTTCCAGTGCGTATCCTTCATTGCTCAGGCGGTCGCAGAACCAAATGCAGGCTTCCCAGGCGTTCATCTTCTGGCCGTCGATGGTGAACGTCTGCTGCGAGCCGTCGGGACGTTTGCCGTCGGTCCAGTCGTCGTCCGCGTAGACCTCAGCATTGATCATGAGCTTTGCGAGCAGGAAATGAGCCACCGGTCGGGTAATCCTCCCGTAGCAGTTTCCTTGCCGGTTGCTGTGCTCATCGGGCAGGTATGGAGCTGCCTGCAGCAGTTGATTGACGATCCAGGTGAATGCTTCGCTCCGCTCAGACTGGCTGATCGTGCTGACTTTCGCATGACTGTCGGTCACCAGTGGGATGCGTCCGTAGAGGTCCATCAGGTAATAATAGAACATCGCCCGTATGGCTTTCACCTCCGCTTCGTAACTGCTACGCTCGCCGGAGGTGAGCAGCGTCTGGTGCGTTTCGATCTGGTCGAGGCTCTGGTTGCACAGCATGACGACCTTGTAAAGATAGGTCCAGGTGTCGTAGAGCGGGGCGTCGTTGGGCGTCCAGGTATGCAGATAGAGGTGCTGCCAGAATCCCCCGTCGTACCAGTCGCCCCCTCTGGTGGGGATGATGGCCTCGTCCGCGGTGAACGTATTGTAGTCGTAGACGCCGCGGTAGGTGCCTTGCAGCCCCTGACTGTCGCTGTCTCCACCTATATAATTATACAATGTGGCGACGGCGTTGACATACAGTTGGGCTGCAGAGGTATAGGCCTGGTCTTCGGTGACCAGTCCTTTGGGATGCTCGTTGAGGCACGATGTGAGGAGCAGAACGAGGAGGAGCGCGCCCGTCTTTGCGCTTCTGTAGGCTGGCAAGGGCTTATGATGGATGCGGAAGTGTTTCATGTGGCAGGGTGGGATATAAGTGTAATAGGTTCGATTCTGAAGGCTTGTCTGGAGCGGCGAGCGCGTTCGGATTTCGTTCGGATGGTCAGAACTGGATGCTGACGCTCATGCTGTAGGTGCGATAGGGCGGGTAGCTGCGCTTGTCGTCAATGCCGAGCGTGTTGCTCACCACGTAACTGTTGATCATGGGTGTCAGCCCGCTGTAGCCTGTAATGGTCGCCAAGTTGTTGACGGAGCATGAAATGCGGAGCGCACTGATATACTTCCGGTGTTTCAGGGGCACCTTCCAGCCGACGGTGAGATAGTCGAAGTTGAGGTAATCGCCCTTCTCCAACCAGTAGTCAGTGGCCGTCTGGTCCTTGATGTTGCGCTCCGGGGCGCCTGTCATGACGTTGTAATCCGGGAAGCTGGACATGTTCATGTAGGTCAAGGCGGTACCGTTGTAGATCTTATGTCCGAAGGCTCCGTTCATCTGCAGCGATATGTCGAAGTCGCGGAAGCGGAAACTGATGTTCGATCCGAGCGTCATTTTCGGCGTGGCTTGTCCCGCGACGTAGCGGTCTCCGCCGTCTTCGATGTTCACGTCTCCGCTCTCATCGATGTCCGCAATCTCATAGCTGTAGCTCCCGTCGCTGTCTTTGGCGAGTCCGGTGCAGTGAGGCAGGTAGAAGACACCTAACGGCTGGCCCACGATCTGATAGACAACGTTGTTGTCACCGCCGTGAAATCCGGCTCCGTTGAGTGATCCGATGCTGGTGATGTTGCTGGCTGTCATGATCGTTCCGTTGAGGTTTCCCGAGAGCGAAATCAGCTTGTTCTTCTGGAAGGAGAGGTTCACGTTGACGTTGAGTTCCATGTCCTTGCGGGCTACGGGTGTCATCCCGAGTCCCAACTCGAATCCGCTGTTGCTCATGGAGCCTATGTTTGCCAGCAGCTTATCGTAAGGAAAGGGCGGCACAGGCACGTCATACTGGTAGAGCATGTCGCGGGTGCGGCCATAATAGTATTCGGCCGAGAGCACGATGCGGTTTCTCCAGAGTCCGAGGTCGGTGCCAATGTTGAAGTTGCTGCGTGTCTCCCATTTCAGGTCCGGATTCGCATTGCGCATGCTGATCATGGTCACGGTGGGCGAACCGTTGTAGTTCACGATGCCGTTGGGCTGCAGGAGCAGCAGCGAATTGTAGTTCACGATGCCGCCTAAGTTGCCCGACAGGCCGTAGCCGATGCGGAAATCCAACTTGCTGAGCGGCTTGATGTCCTTGAGAAAGGATTCCTGCTTGGCATCCCAATTCAGTGAGACGGACGGGAAGAATCCCCATTTGTGGTTGTCGCCGAACATGCTGCTGCCGTCGGCACGCGCCGAGAGCGAGAGTGTGTAGCGGTTCATGAGCCGGTAATTGATACTGCCCATGAACGACGCCAATGACGGATCTTCGTAGTCGCTGCCTGTTCCGCCGTAGGGACGGATGGAGGCTGCGCCCAAGTTGTCATAGCCCAGCTCGTTTGTGGTGAATCCTTTGACGAGGGTCCAGAATCCGCTTCGGTCGCTCTTCTGGTACTCCCCGAGCAGCGTGATGTCAAGCGCGTGGATGCCGGATGAGAGATGATAGTCGAGCTGTGCATTCCCCAACCAGTCCTGACTCTTGTGTTCGCCGCGGAAAGCCTGCCCCTGCGCCCACACCCAAGTGGGGCAGAACTGGGCGTTCTCGGTGCTGTTGTAGCTGTAGGAGCCGAACACTGTCAGGTCGAAAGACTGCTTCAGCCGTACGCTTACCTTATTATATAGGTGGAAGCCGAGCTCCAAGTGTGTGTTGAAGTTCAGGTTTTTCTCGTCGTTCTTTTCATGCAGCAGCGCGTGCGGAGGATTGATCTGCGAGGCCGTGGAGTTCTTGTCCCAGCCGCCGTTGCTGTTCATTCCGGCCGGGAAAGTGGGATTCTGGGC
>JALFRV010000113.1 GCA_022778905.1 Prevotella sp.
CGGTGTGACCATCATGGGATCAACATGGCCGCCTTGCAGGACATCTCGCAGTTGACCTGGCGTGCGATCAGGGAAGATTATTCGTTGGACCAATACAGCGAAGAGTTGGAGAAGATCGCCAAGGCCCCCCGTAACTATGGCGACTGGATGGTGGCCATCTGCGCCGGATTTGCCTGCGGCGGATTCTGCATCCAGTTCGGCTGCGACTGGCCGGCCTTCTTCTATGCGTCCATCGCCGCCATCTTGGGCAACCGTTTCAGGATGTCGCTCAACAGGCTGGGCAGCAATGTCTACTTCAACTTTGCCGTGGCCGCCTTTCTGTCTACGCTGTTGGCCTGGGCGTCCGCCTATATTTCCACACCGGCAGTGGAGGCCTATATCCCGCAGGGACTGCTTCCGCTTTTCCACTCCGATACTCCCTGGCATCCGATGATGGCTTGCGCGCTGTTCATCGTGCCCGGTGTGCCGCTGATCAACTTTGTGAGTGACATGCTCGACAATCACCTCGAGACAGGAATCGTCAGGGCTACGAACACGCTGATCATGATTCTTGCAATGTGCTTCGGCATCGCGCTTGCCATCAAGATCGTAGGGATCGACAACTTTGTGAAGGACTTGAGCATGACGCCCCACCACACTTTCGGGGAGTATGCACTGGCTGCCGGAATCTCGGCGATGGGCTTTGCGACCATTTTCAACGTGCCCAAGCGGCTGATGCCATGGATTGCCGTGGGTGGGATCATCGCTGTCTGCTCCCGCAATTTCATCAACTTGGGTCCGAGCAGCGGGAATATCGGTCTGGATCTCGGTTCGATCGTCGGCACGTTGTGCGGTTCGGCCCTGATCAGTATTATTAATATAAAGGTGGTCCACTGGTTGCATACGCCTCACCAACTGATCACCATACCGGCCGTGATCCCGATGATCCCCGGCGTGCTGATCTATCGCGCCCTCTACGGCATCATCGACATGCAGGGCGTAGTGGGTGAGGTGACCTCGGCCACGCATAATGCCATCAACGGATCATTGCTCACCATCATGATCGCCATCGGTGTTGCGATCCCGAATATCTTTGCCCGTAAGTGGATCGCACCAGACCGGAAGAAGAAGCTTGACAGGCTGATCGAGGAGCGTAAACGCCGCGGACAGTTTGTCGATCTGTGTGCAATCGAATCGTGATCTGACACATTTGTCAGTCGTGGCGTGCCAAAGTTGTCACTCGACAGCTTTGGCACGCTTTTCGTATAAGATCAGGCAGAAAGTAAAATTCAGACCAAGAATATTAAACTTAAGTATTATGACAATTAAACCATTAGCAGACAGAGTGCTGGTGCTTCCTGCACCAGCTGAAGAGAAAGTAGGTGGGATCATCATCCCGGATACAGCTAAAGAGAAGCCGCAGCGTGGCAAGGTGATAGCTGTCGGTAACGGAACCAAGGACGAAGCTATGGTCCTGAAAGAAGGCGATACCGTTCTTTATGGCAAATATGCAGGTACGGAGCTTGAGAATGGCGGCGAGAAGTATCTCATGATGCGGCAGAGCGACGTTCTGGCTGTAGTGACTGATTAAGCCGGAACAGCATGACCGGATGCGAACAGCAATGTCGTGGCGGTCAGGTTGCAAGGATCAGACAAATGAATAAAATAACAAAATAAGATTTGAATATTATGGCAAAGGAAATTAAATTCGATACCGAGGCCCGCGATCTCCTGAAGAAAGGTGTGGATCAGTTGGCCAATGCAGTGAAAGTAACACTCGGTCCCAAGGGCCGCAATGTGGTTTTGGAAAAGAAATTCGGTGCTCCTCAGATCACCAAGGACGGTGTGACCGTAGCCAAGGAAATCGATCTTGAGGATCGCTTTGAGAATACAGGCGCCCAGTTAGTGAAAAGCGTCGCCAGCAAGACGGGTGATGACGCCGGTGACGGTACGACAACCGCAACCATCCTCACGCAAGCCATCGTCAACGAGGGCTTGAAGAACGTGACCGCAGGTGCCAATCCGATGGATCTCAAGCGCGGCATCGACAAGGCAGTCGGCAAGGTAGTGGATTACATCAAGGAATCTGCTGAGGTTGTCGGCGACAACTATGACAAGATCGAACAGGTGGCTACGGTTTCGGCCAACAATGATCCCGAGATCGGAAAACTGCTGGCAGACGCCATGCGCAAGGTTTCCAAGGATGGCGTGATCACGATTGAAGAGAGCAAGACCCGTGAGACCAGCATCGGCGTGGTAGAAGGTATGCAGTTTGATCGCGGCTACCTGAGCGGTTACTTTGTGACCGATGCCGACAAGATGGAGTGCGTGATGGAAAATCCATATATCCTCATCTACGACAAGAAAATCTCCAATCTGAAAGACTTCCTGCCCATTCTGCAGCCTGCCGCCGAGAGCGGACGCCCGCTGTTGGTAATCGCTGAAGACGTGGATTCTGAAGCGCTGACCACATTGGTCGTAAACCGTCTGCGTGGCGGATTGAAGATCTGTGCCGTGAAGGCTCCAGGTTTCGGCGACCGTCGGAAGGCCATGTTGGAAGACATTGCAGTGCTCACAGGCGGCGTAGTGATCAGCGAGGACAAGGGTCTGAAGCTCGAACAGGCTACGTTGGAAATGCTCGGTACGGCCAAGAAGGTGAATATCAGCAAGGACAACACGACCATCGTTGACGGTGCAGGTGCCAAGGAGAACATCCGCGAGCGCGTAGCCCAGATCAAGAATGAGATTGCCAACACCAAGAGTTCATATGACAAGGAGAAGCTGCAGGAGCGTTTGGCCAAGCTGTCAGGCGGTGTTGCCGTGCTCTATGTAGGTGCAAACTCTGAGGTTGAGATGAAAGAGAAGAAGGATCGTGTGGACGATGCACTCCGCGCAACACGTGCCGCTACGGAAGAAGGCGTCGTTGTCGGTGGCGGTACGACCTACATCCGTGCCCAGAAAGCTTTGGCTGACCTGAAGGGTGACAATGATGACGAGCAGACGGGTATCAACATCGTATGCCGTGCCATTGAGGAACCGCTTCGCCAGATTGTCAGCAACGGCGGAGGAGAAGGGGCCGTCGTCGTGAACAAAGTTCGCGAGGGCGAGGGCGACTTCGGCTACAACGCACGCACGGACAAGTATGAAGATCTCCGCAAGGTTGGCGTTATCGATCCGGCCAAGGTAGCTCGCGTGGCTTTGGAGAATGCTGCCAGCATCGCAGGCATGTTCCTGACAACGGAATGTCTGATAGTTGACAAACCCGAAGAGAAAGCTCCCGCCATGCCGGTAGGTCAGCCAGGGATGATGTAAACGTAAAGTCTGCATTTTGCAAACTATAGATAG
>JALFRV010000162.1 GCA_022778905.1 Prevotella sp.
AGCTCCGGGGCGGCCGAAGGGGCCTTTCGGGCACCTGAAAGACCGCTTCCGGCCTGCGCAAAGCACACCTCTGGCGCTCACGGAGGATAGCTCCGGGCAGCCCGAAGGATAGCTCCCGGTCGCCCGGAGGACACCTTTCGCGCGTCCGGAGCGACCTTCCGCCTCTCGGGGTGATGACCCGCGGACGTGGAAGAGCAGTTCTGCAGAACAGGATTTTGTCAAATAATTACCGAATCTCCCACTCTTTTTCCACCGCCGCGACCATCCTTCCGTCCGGCCGTGGCGGGGCTGCGGCCGCCGCTGGGCGCCGGTCGAGGACGACGGTCATCATCGGACAAGGATCGGGGAGCCGGACGGCAGGGACCGGGGAGGTGGCTGGCGATGGGCGCGAAAGCGGCGCAAGACCAGCGGAAAACCGCCCGGCATGAGGGCTGCAGGCCGTTCACGGCCCTTCCGTCGGCCGGCTGCGGGAGCGGTTCTGCGCAACTATTATGGGCGGATGTATTGTGTAATCCTCATTTTTTTCTTATATTTGCACGCGTACAAAAATGACAACAATGAAGAGATTCCTTGTCACTGCCATGATGTTCATAGGTGTTTTGTTGGCCGAGGCGCAGAATATCTATTTCAATCACCTGACGCCCGACGATGGTCTGTCACAGATCAGCGTGGTCAGTCTCTATGCCGACGAGGACGGTGTGATGTGGATGGCCACCCGCGTAGGACTCGACAGCTATGACGGCAATTCCATTCAGGTCTACCGGCAGAAGCAGAACGATGAGCACACCCTGTTCTGCAACAACGTGCTCAAGCTCACCGGCGACCGTCAGGGACATCTGTATCTGCTCTGCACGGAGGGCGTGGCCCGCCTCGACCTGCATACCCGGAAATTCAAAACCCTGAAATACGGCAACAACATCGGGGCCATCTGCTATCACGGCCAGCTCTATATCAGCGTGGGGAACACCGTCCAGCGGCTGGTCACAGCCACCGGCCGCTTCAGCCGGTTCATCAAGCTGCCGACCGCGATGCCCGTCTCCTGCCTGACCGTTGACAAGCGGGGCCGCCTCTGGATCGGCACCTCGGGCGAAGGCGTCTACTGCTATGACCGTGGACGGCTGACCCATCCGATCACCGAGGGCACCATCACGACCATCTACGAGGACAGCCATCAGGCACTCTGGATCGGCAGCTGGGATCACGGCTACTGGCACATCGACCCCAAAGGCGCGGTCAGGAACATCCGCCAGGGAACGTCCCTGGTGTCCGACTTCGTCCGCGCCTTCTGCGAGGATGATCAGGGCGACATGTGGATCGGCACTTTCCACGGCCTGATGCGCTACTCCCCCACCACCGGCAAATCACAGCTCTTCACGGGCAACAGGGATCCCGGAGGCCTCTCTAACTCGAGCATCTGGAGTATCATCAAGGACCATCAGGGCACGCTCTGGATCGGGACCTACTTCGGAGGCGTCAACTATTTCAACCCCGAATATGAAATCTATTCCCACTATCGCATATCGGACAAGGAGCCGTCAGGACTGAGCAGTCAGATCGTAGGGCGCATGACCGAGGACGACAAGGGCAATCTGTGGATCTGTACCGAGGGCGGCGGGCTCAACATCTACAACCGACAGACCCATCGCTTCACGTGGTACCGCTATCCCGGATCCATGATCTCGCAGAACAATCTGAAGGCGATCTACTTCGATCAGGCGCGCCGCACCATGTGGATCGGCACGCATTTGGGCGGCTTGGACCGCATAGATCTCTCGACCGGACGGTCCACCGTCTACCGGCATGTGAAGGGCGACGCACACACACTGCCATCGGACATCGTGCGCGACATTGTCCCCTACGGCAAGTATCTCTACATCGCCACGCAGGAAGGGGTGGCCCGGATGGATCCCGAGAAGGGGACGTTCACGCGCCTGCTGCCCAAGGAGCACTTGGTGATCATACCGAGCCTGTGCGTCGACCGGCGGCAACGGCTGTGGATAGCGACTGACGTGAAGGGCGTCTACTGCTATGACCTGCGCCGCGGAACCTACCGCCACTTCGCCTACGCCAGGCAGCCGGGATCGCTGAGCTGCAACAACATCAACAACATCATGGAGGACAAGCAGGGCAGGATCTGGTTTTCGACGGCCAACAGCGGCATCGACCTCTGGTCGGAAAGCACGTCCTCGTTCATCAACTACGGTGAGAACGAAGGGCTCGACGCCGACTGCGTCTACGCCGCCGTCCCCTCCTCGCTCAACAGCAAGGATCTGCTGCTCATCACCAACCATGGCTTCTCGATCTTCGACACGAAGGCCCGGACCTTCCGCAACTATGACCGCGAGAGCGGGTTCCCACTGGCCACGCTCAACGAGAACGCCCTCTATCTGACCCGTGACGGCGAAGTGTTCTTAGGAGGTGTGCAGGGCATGGTGTCGTTCAGGGAGAAGAGCCTCTACAAGACGAGTAAGCCCTACCGGCTGGGGTTCTCACGCCTGTTTGTCAACGGACGCGAGGTCGTGCCCGGAGACGCCACAGGCATCTTGGAAAACACGCTGAATCACACGGACAAAATCGTGCTGGCGCACAACCAGGCGGTGTTCAGCATCGAGTATAGTACATCCAATTACATCAAGGCAAATGCCTCTCGGCTGCTCTATCGACTGGAAGGGTCGTCAGAACACTGGACCCCGCTGCGCTCCGGACAGCTGCAGCAGGAATTCATCGGCTTGGGTCCGGGCAACTATACCCTTGAGATCAAGTCGAAGCGGGAGGATGTTCCGGTGTCCCGACTGAAGATCACCATCCTGCCCCCATGGTATCAGTCGTTGTGGGCCTACATCCTCTACTTCCTCCTGACGGCATCGATCGCCGCCTGGATCGTGCGCGAATACCTCAACCGGATCAGATTGGGCGAATCGCTGAAGTATGAGCAGCAGCATGTCAAGGACATCGAGGAGCAGAACCAGTCGAAGCTCCGCTTCTTCACGAATGTCTCCCACGAGATCCGCACACCGGTGACCGTGATCACCGGTCTGACGGAACTGCTGCTCCACTCGAAGGATCTCTCGGCCAACCTCTACAACAAAGTCGTCAGCATCTATCAGAACAGCAGCCAGCTCAAGGAACTCATCAGCGAGCTGCTCGACTTCCGCAAGCAGGAGCAAGCGCACGCCCGACTGAAGGTGCAAGAGCAGGACTTCGTGCTCTTCGTGCAGAACATCAGCATGCTCTTCAAGGAATATGCCGTCAGCAAGGACATCAACCTCGTCTTCCGGAGCGACAATGCCGTCAGGCTATGGTTTGACCGAAAGCAGATGCAAAAGGTGGTCAGCAACCTGATCTCCAATGCCCTGAAGCACACGCCGCAGGGCGGAACCGTCACCGTCTCGGTCAGCAGCGACGAGCAGAAAGGCTATCTCGCCGTGGCCGACACAGGCCACGGCATCGCCCCGAAAGACTTAGACCGCGTCTTCAACCGCTTCTACCAGACCGAACAGATCGAATCGCTCGCAGCCATCGGAACCGGAATCGGACTGCATCTGACCAAGGAGATCGTCGAGCTCCATCACGGCAGCATACACGTAGACTCGGTATTGGACCGGGGAACGACCTTCACCGTGACCCTGCAGCAGGGCAACAGCCACTTCGACGCTGACGAGATCAACAGCGAGAAGCCCATCGAACCGACAGGACAGCAGGCCGAGGAGCGCGACAGGCAGAACGGGGAGCAAGGACAGAAGCAGACCTTGGACAACGGGAACAGCAGCACCTCGATCCTCATCGTGGAAGACAACGACGACATCCGGGAACTCTTGGTGACCATATTCAGCCCCTATTACCGGGTTCTGACAGCCGTCGACGGACAGGAGGGATTAGAGATGGTCAAGGATGAGATGCCGGACATCGTGCTGAGTGACATCCTCATGCCCAACCTCTCAGGCACGGAGCTGTGCCGAGCCATCAAACAGGACTTCTCCATCTGCCACATCCCCGTGGTGCTGCTGACCGCCCGGACGGCCGCCGAACAAGCGATCGAAGGTCTGAAGATCGGTGCCGACGACTACATCACAAAGCCCTTCAACAACGACCTGCTCGTTTCGCGCTGCAACAACTTGGTCAATTCGCGCCGGATGCTGCAGCGCAAGTTCGGCGAACACCCGCATACGGAGGCTGACCTGCTTGCTTCCAACCCGCTCGACAAGGACCTCCTCGACCGGGCCATGACGATCATCGACAAGCATTACAGTGATCCCGGCTTCAACGTAGAGACCTTCGCGCAGGAGATGTTCATGTCAAGGACCACGCTGTTCAACAAGTGGCGGACACTCACGGGGCAGACACCGAAAGGCTTCATCCTGAACATGCGGCTCCGGAAAGCGGCCGACATGCTGCGCAATCATCCCGAACTGAGCATCGCCGAGATCAGTTACAAGAACGGATTCTCCAGCCCCCGCTACTTCTGCAAGTGCTTCAAGGATGCCTACAGGCAGCAGCCGTCGATCTACCGAAGCGCAGATCGCACGGAGGCGGAGGAAGAAGCGGAAGAATGAAAGCCCGCAACGGGGATGAAAAAGGAACGGCCGACTGCTCTCTCAGCAGCCGGCCGTTGCACATAACCAAAATTTATTTCATCGCGAAACTACTTCTCCATGTTGATTAAATTGATAGAGAGAAGATCCCCATGCGGTGTTCATGTTGGCAATGGAAGATCCATAAGGATAGGCACGTGTGCCGGCAAAGGCGGCGCAATCAGCAGAGACGACATTAGGCATCGTTGACGACCGGAAAAGATTGACCCCAGTCAATCCTTGCGCAAATACCGAGGTGGCTTTGAAATAGGCATTTGCACCCGAACATACAGAGAGGGCCCTTCCGTCGGCAGTCAGTGTCTTCGTAGCACACCAGCTTCCCACAAACTGTACGTTATCGGCAGCTACGCTGTTGTTGACGTCTCCGCACAGGCCGCCCGCAAAGTATTTGGATGTAGCAGTGTTCTTATAGGCAATGCTGCGAGACACACTCCGGCATCCGCGCATCAGCACCGTCGGCACGGCAGCAGCTCCGACAGCGGCTCTTCCCATGATGCCCCCTATGCCTGCATAGGAATCTGTGGCAAACTGAGACTCGATGCTTCCGGTGTTCGTACAGCCTTCGATCAGGCACTGCTGATTGGCAGTCGCACCCGTCACATAAGCCTGTCCGATGATGCCTCCTATATACTGTGAAGCGGACCGGATCGTTCCAGAATACTGACAGTTGACAATTGCTCCCTGATAGAGCATATTGCCCACCACACCGCCGGTAAAGTTGCTTGTCGCCGTAGATGTAATATCTGCTGCCACTTTGAGGTTTTGGAACTTGACGTTGCTGACTGTTCCGAATACGCCGACCCCATCATTGGCCTGCGCCACGGCACTGACGACGATGTTGCCGCTGATCGTGTGCCCTGCTCCATCAAAGCTCCCGCCTTTGTACTGGCTTGCATTAGAACCAATGGGGGTCCATGCACCTGACAGATAGATATCCTGGGTCAGCTTGTAATTCTTTCCCGTGACACCGCCCTGGACATCTGCCTGCAACTTCCGCAATTGGGCAGCATTCGCGATCAGATAGGGATCGTCGGAAGTCCCTGTTCCGCCATCGTAGGCTGCGGCCACTCCGGCATCCTCCACTTTGGCCATATCACGCGTGAGGCGATAGACTTTATTGGGCAGAAAGGTGGTTGAAGGCTTATTGGTATAAGTATAGACGTTATCTCCTATGGTTGCATAGACCGTCAGATTGCTGATCGCTGACGGATAGACACTGATGAAGACAGCTGCCTGATGATCACTGACAGTGGCGGCAGGCACGGTTATACGACCTTCGGCCTTAGACAATTCGCTGCCATCGGGCGTTGCAAGCACGACGCTGTTGTATAATCCGTCAGCCTGAAAGGATAACTGAGCCGTTGTCCCCGTCTCCTCAACGGGAAAACGGAGGACAAATTTGAGCATGGTCATGTGCTGCTCAAACTTCATATCGACAGGATTGTCCGCATCAGCCGGATCAAAAGTGCCCTTGCCATAGATCACGGTATGCCTAGCAGCATCTGCCAGACTGCCGACCTGAACACTTAAATCGACGCTGATCTTATCCTTGTCCGCAGCAACGCCGGAAGCGCTCACACAGCCATATATATCGGTGACCGATGTCAGGGCAGTGCCAAATGAGCCCGAAAAAGAGGCATCATTCGGGCTGTTGACCTTTGCGCATTGGAATGTACCCGGGTTGTCAGTCGCAAAGAGATTCAGTTGATCGGACAGATCCCAGGTATAATTGAGACTCAGTTGATTGTTCACCTCGTTCTCTGTATAGGTGGCTCGCGTTGATTCCAACTGCGATGTCGCATGAATCGTTATCTTCTGCTGCTGGACAGTCTTGATGCTTTCGTCTGCAGACTCATTTGAACAGCCCGTGGAACAGAATAGTCCGGCGGCTATGACAGAATATAATAAATGCCTTGTTTTCATTTTTCTTCCCAAACTGAATAATTGCTGACCGAGGCCGCCTCTGGTGCATCGAAATCATCTGTCATGAGGTTTTTCTTTGACAGATCCCCGCCGGCCGTCATGTTCCCGGGACCGTTGGAACCAGCCATCAGGCTTTCTTCAAAATCAATTTTTGCCACTTTGCAAATGGGCTGGCAATATACTTTCATATTAAATAGGTATCGTTCAAACGAAATGGTTGATTAATCTATTGGAAAACAACGATCCTCAAAGATCATTGAAAAAGTTAGAGCAATCATCGTAATCTCTGCTGAGCAATGAAGATTACGATGATTGGCGGTTTCTATTACTTTACGACCTTTCGGCCATTGACGATGTAGATGCCCTTCGGCAACTGCTTCAGGTCGAGCCCGACACAGCGTCCGTTGAGGTCATAAACCTTGCCGTCCTCGGAATTCAGGCCGCTGACGGCCGTTGTCACCGTCTTAATGCCCGTGGCGACGGCATCCTTCGGCTTGACATTGCCGTTCTTGTCCTTGACGGTGATGTCATAGAGGTAGCATCCGCCATTGGAACGCAGCACGACATTACCATCATTCACAACCTTTGATTTGCGGGTGAACTTCAAGTTGAAACCGGATTCCTGCGGCTTGAAGGCCGGTGTCAGGTTCATCGAGGTCAGGTAGCGTGCTTCAGTAGTCGTATTGCCAGCCATGGTCACCTCTACAGAATCGCCTGCCACCAAGTTAGGGATCACGATGATTATATTCGTAGCTGCAAGATAAATCCGTGGCTTGTCGCTCTGGATCTTGAAGTTCTTGTAGATGGCAGAGGTTGAGGCAGGAGTTGACTCGTCGCCATTAGCCCATAAGCCGAAATGCAATCCCTTGGTGTAATCCGGTTCGGCTTTCGTAGCCAGATCCGTATAAAGCGGCTTTGTCGCCGTCTCTTTATACAGGTCGGCATAGGCCACCACGTCCTTGCTGTTCTGTCCGACGGCTTTGATATTGTACCACCAATTATTGTCCACCGTCCACTCACCGGTCTTGGCAATGTTCGCTTCGAACGCGGCTTTGTCGGCATCACTCATGACCGTAAAGTCCCATGTCTTGGCAGTCTGGGCATTCATGTTGGCTGTGTAAGCCAAAGCAGCACATATGACGGCTGCAAATCGTGTAAAAGTCTTCATCATAATGATAAGGGTTTAATTGGTTATTAGCTTTATTTGCGAGCAAAGATACTTAATTAAGAAATAGAAGATGTCTAATAAAGTATATATGAATTCCATTTTCGTACAAATCATCCTTATTACAAAAATATCCAACCCCGCTGGACAAAATATGAACTAATTTGAACATTTTTTAGCCTTTACCTATTATATATTTACCTAAATTTGCAAACAGATTTGAGCTGTATAACAATCTATCAACTATGTAACATGGATAAAAAGACAAAACTAAATCCGAAAAGAGGCATTCTCTCGTTCCTGCTGATCCTATCAGCGATAGCGACATTTGCCCAAAGCAAAGTGACCGGTGTAGTGAAAGATGAATCCGGCGAAGGCATGCCCGGCGTGAGTGTTCTCGTGAAAGGCAAGTCGGCCGGCGTGGTCACCGATCTGAACGGCGGGTTCTCCATCCAATTGGAACAGAACAACGCGATTCTCCAATTCTCCTTCTTGGGCTACGTCACACAGGAACAGAAGGCCACTCCCGGCAAGCTGATGACGATCACCCTGCTGGAGGACAACAAGATGTTGGACGAAGTGATGGTCATCGGTTATCAGGAAGTGCGCAAGAGAGACCTCACCGGTGCTGTCGCCAAGGCAGATGTGAACTCGCTCATCAGCACACCCGTCTCCTCATTCGACCAGACTTTGGGCGGCCGGCTGGCCGGTGTGAACGTAACGTCCAATGAAGGAATGCCCGGCGGAACAATGAACATTGTGATCCGAGGCAACAACTCCCTCACACAGGAAAACTCCCCACTCTACGTCGTAGACGGCTTCCCGGTCGAAGATCCGAGCATCGCCAGTTCCATCAACCCGTCGGATATCGCATCAATTGACGTGCTGAAGGATGCTTCGGCGACCGCTATCTATGGTGCCCGTGGTGCCAATGGCGTTATCATGATCACCACCAAGAGCGGACAGGTGGGCAAACCGAAAGTCAGCTATGACGGTTCGATCGGCTGGCAGGTGATCACCCGCAAGATTCCAATGATGAACGCCTACCAGTTTGTGGATCTTCAGAACGAGATGTATCCTACAACCGTGGCCGACACTTACCTCGCGCTCTATGAAGGAAAGCAATGGACGTTAGACGATTACCGCAACATCGAACAGTACAACTGGCAGGACATGATCTTCCAGTCAGCGCCCCTGCAGAATCACAACATCAGCCTCAACGGCGGCAGCGAAGGCGTGAGGTATAACGCTTCGATCTCTTACTATGATCAGGACGGTATCGTGCTCAACTCCAACTATAATCGCATACAAGGCCGGTTAGGAACGACCGTGACCAAGAAGAAACTCAAAATCAATCTCAATTCCAACTACTCGCAGATCAAACAGATGGGGGCTTCACCCTCGCAGTCATCCTGGTCGGGTATGAACAACCTGTTCTACAGCGTTTGGGGATATCGCCCCGTCACACAGCCGGGGATGCCTTTGCACGCACTCGTAGAGAATGCGACAGATGAAGACGTCAACAACACGAACGACTATCGCTTCAACCCGATCATGTCGCTGAACAATGAGTACTACAAGCGTGTCACGACTTATATGCAGTTCAACGGCTATTTAGAGTACGAGTTGCGTAAAGGATTGCGCCTGAAGGTATCAGGCGGTTATACAGACACACGCTGGGAGTATGACAACTTCAACAATTCGAAGACCCGTTACGGCGGCCGCACCTCTACGGAGAAAGTGAACGCGCAGGTCACACGTGCCAAGCGCTCCACATGGCTCAACGAAAATACGCTGACATGGCAGACCAATTTCAACAAGAAACACTATATCAACACGATGGTCGGTCTGTCTTTCCAGAATTCAGACTATGAATATTATCAATTCAAGACCATCAAGATCCCGAATGAGACGTTAGGTATGGCCGGCATGAGCGACGGTACACCGACGATTACAAGGTCAAGCAAGTCGTCCTGGTCAATGATTTCCTATTTCGGACGGTTCAACTATAACTATAAGTCAAAGTATTATGCGACGGCAACGATGCGTGCGGACGGCAGTTCCAAATTCCGCGACAGCAACCGCTTCGGTTATTTCCCCTCCGGCTCTTTGGCCTGGAATTTCACAGAAGAACCGTTCATGAAGCCCATGCGCAAAGTGCTGAACACTGGTAAAATGCGTCTGAGTTGGGGTCTCACCGGCAACAACCGCGTCGGCGAATACGACACTTACAGTATCTATGAACTGCTGAAAGACAGACGTGGAGACCTGGTATCGTTAGGCAGCATACCGAGTGGCGTATATCCATATAATAATGACAACAGCAGCGTAGGTATGGTTCCGACGTCGATTCCGAACAAGGACCTGAAGTGGGAGACTACCGAGCAATGGGACTTGGGATTCGATTTGGGATTCCTGAATGACCGTATCTCGCTGACTGTAGACCTCTATAGCAAGACCACACGCGACCTGCTCTTAGAGTCCAGCCTGCCTCTGTCATCCGGATTCATCAGTGCGATGAAAAATATCGGTAAGGTCCGTAACCGCGGTATCGAAATCACGCTGAACACAACGAACGTCAAGACCAAGAACTTCTTGTGGACCAGCAATTTCAACATTGCCTTCAACCAAAACCGGGTGCTGGCTTTGGCAGAAGACCAGACGGCCCTCCTGACCTCGGCCCAGTTTGATCAGAACTTCAATTCGCAGACGAGCTATATCGCCCGCGTCGGCCAATCGATGGGTTCGATGTACGGTTATATCTATGACGGAACTTACAAGTTGGACGACTTCCTCAAGTCGGGAGAGACCTATACCCTGAAGGCTAACGTGCCTCATTTTACCTCGGAGTCAAACACCCAGCCAGGTATGCCGAAATATCGTGATGTCAACGGAGACGGAATCATCAACGGAAACGACTGCACGGTGATCGGCAACGGACTGCCGATACACATCGGTGGATTCACCAACAACTTTGAATGGCGCGGCTTTGACCTCAGCATTTTCTTTCAATGGTCATACGGCAATGACATCCTCAACGCCAATAGGCTGATGTTTGAAAGCTCATGGGGAAAAGCCAGAGACCTCAACCAGTATGCCAGCTATGCAAATCGGTGGACCTTTGACAATCCGACAAGCGACATTCCAAGAGCTACCTCGTCAAGCTCTAACCGTGTATTCTCATCAAGAATCATCGAAGACGGATCATTTCTTCGCCTGAAGACGCTCACCTTCGGCTATACCCTGCCCAAGCGACTCATCAGCCGTGCAGGCATTGACAACCTGCGCATCTACTTCGCTGCACAGAATCTCTTCACCTTTGACAATTACAGCGGATACGATCCAGAGGTGTCCATCAAGGACAGCGCATTGACTCCCGGACTTGACTTCTCTGCCTATCCGAGAGCCCGCAGCTTCAGTTTCGGTGTTAATTTAGGCTTCTAAACATAAAACGCAGACATCATTATGAAAATCATAAAATTATCAGTCATCATCATACTGGCCGCCTTGACCTTGAGCGCGTGCAGCGACTTCTTGGAGAAAGAGCCGACCAGCACGACTTCGGGAAACTACTTCAAAACGGAAGCAGAGGCAGAGTCGTTCCTTAAGGGCATCTATGCCATTCTCACACAAACATCCTTCTACGGCTCCGATTATTTCAATCTCGCAGGTGGAGATGACCTCGAAGCCTATGGCGGAGCCGGCCGTTCGCCCGCGACGAGAGGCTTGATATGTAACAATGCGAACAGCAGCGATCCCGCGGTATCATCGTTCTGGTACACCCTGTATGCAGGAATCAATCGCGCCAACATATTCATGGAAGAGATTGGAAAAGTGCCCGATATGAACGAGGATAACCGTAAGATCTACACAGCAGAGGCTCGCTTTCTCAGGGCATTCTATTATTTCAACCTCGTGGAATGCTGGGGAGATGTGCCGTTCAAGACATCTTCGACCCAGTCAGTCGAAGGGCTTCAGATAGCCCGCACGCCTAAGGAGACCATCTATGACTTTATCTGCAAAGAGATGGTAGAAAGTGCGGAAGACCTGAAAAGCGCTGCGGATAACGGATATCTGCCTGGAAAAGTCACGAAATCAGCGGCATGGGGAATACTCGCAAGGGTTTACATGTTCAGAGCAGGTGAGCATTTCCGTGACGGATCAGCGCCCGACAATGCCAAGATCAAGGAGTATTTCACTGCAGCTAACACTTTCGCACAGAAAGTAATGGCAGCGGGGCATACGCTTGCACCAAATTACTGGGACTATTTTATCGACCAATGCTCAGACAAATACAACACGACCGGAAAGGAAAGCATCTGGGAAGCAGAGTTTGCGGGTGATTATTCCACCGATGTACGCTCAGAAGGACGTGTAGGCAACACGATCGGCATCCAGGCTCCAGACTTGTCAAGCGACATGTCACTTACGGGGAAGTTAGATCCCGGATATGGTTACTGCTTCTTCTGGAGCACTCCCAAACTGTATGAACTTTACGTGGCCAACAAAGACATCAACCGCATGAACTGGAGTCTGGCACCATTCGCCTATACACAATCAAAGTCGGGTGCCGGTGTCGACGGCCGTCTCTTTGAAAAAGGAAAACGTGAAGAGGTCAAGTATCAGTATTGGGACAAATCCTACAGCTATGGCGACACACAATCATCCGCCAACTACGGTGACCGCGAAAAGACCACAGAAACAGTCGACTACAGCAGAATGTGTGGCAAATGGCGCCGTGAGTATGAGCCTGGAAAGAAGAATAAGAACTACACTTTGATCAACTTCCCTATACTCAGATACGCGGACGTTTTGCTGATGATAGCAGAATGTGAGAACGAACTGAACGGAGGGCCCACGGCCTTGGCATACCAATGCATCAATGCCGTAAGGGATCGGGCCGGCATTTCTGAACTGGCTGGCTTGGACGAAAATGCTTTCCGGCAGGCAGTCAAGGATGAACGCGCCATGGAACTTTGCTTTGAGATGACACGGAGATTTGATCTCATCCGCTGGGGTGAATTCACGAAGAACATGAATGAGCTGGCTCCACGCGCCAAGAGTGGTATAAACTGGACCTTGGGACCATCAAACGTCTATACCTACTTCCAGGTTTCTGATGCCTACAACTATTTCCCGATCCCATCCAATGAATTAGCTGTCAACAAGTTGATCAAGGGCAACAACCCCGGATGGTAAGCTTTGATAATCATACAT
>JALFRV010000180.1 GCA_022778905.1 Prevotella sp.
TTATGCCACCCTCACCTATCACGATGTTGAAGGTGGTACCGACTATCTGAGTGAGACCTCTGAAAAGATTGACAAGGAGATCAAGGAAACGATCGACTGGGTCGCATTCAAGAATCAGTTTTTCTCTGCCGTGATGATCGCGAAGAAGGATTTAGGTGCAGGCAGCCTGATGACGAGCATTCCGCAGGAGAAAGAATCCGGCTATCTCAAAGCCTACCAAGCTAAGATGAAGTCTTTCTTTGACCCTACGGGAAAGACACCTACAGAGTTTGAATTCTATTATGGTCCCAACAACTTCCGCCTCCTCCAACGTATCGAATCAGAAAGCAGCTTCGGTAAAGATCTCGAGATGCAGCGGCTTGTCTATTTAGGTTGGCCTTTATTCCGAATCATCAACCGTTGGTTTACGCTTTACGTATTTGACTGGCTGAGCAAGCTGTTCCCAATGGGTATCGTGCTGATTCTGATCACTTTGCTCTTGAAAGTCATCACCTATCCAATGGTGAAGAAGAGCTACATGAGTTCAGCGAAAATGCGTGTCCTCAAACCGAAGTTGGATGAAGCAACTTCTCAATTTAACCGCCCCGAAGACCAAATGCAGAAACAGCAGGCCATGATGGCGGAATATGCGAAATATGGAGTAAGTCCATTATCCGGTTGCCTTCCGATGCTCATTCAGATGCCTATTTGGATTGCGATGTTCAATTTTGTTCCCAATGCCATCGAACTTCGTGGGGAGAGTTTCCTGTGGATGAAAGACTTGTCCACTTATGACCCGATTTTTGAATGGGGAAAGAACATATGGCTGATCGGTGATCATCTGAGTCTGACCTGCATCCTGTTCTGTGGTGCACAGCTTCTCTATTCGTGGTTTACCATGCAACAGCAAAAGGATCAGATGGTCGGGCAGCAAGCCGAACAGATGAAGGTCATGCAGTGGATGATGTATCTAATGCCGCTGATGTTCTTCTTCGTATTCAACGATTACTCCTCCGGACTGAATTTCTACTATTTTATCAGCCTCTTCTTCAGCGCGGCCATCATGTGGGCTTTGCGTAAGACAACAGACGACAAGAAGCTGCTTGCCACTTTGGAGGCACGTTATCAGGAGAACAGGGCAAACCCCAAGAAAGTCAGCGGCTTTGCCGCTCGCCTGCAAGCTATGCAGGAACAGCAACAGGAGATGATGCAGAAACGCAACGAACTTGACCGAAAGAATCGTAAATAATAAAAAACATGACTAACACACTTATCAACCGGATGATCACAAGTGCTGCAGCCCTCATGCTGGCTTGCGGCACTATTCAAGCACAATCAATGATCGGCAAGAATCAAATGAAGTTGGACAACGACCTGCTGACCCCTGAAGCTCTTTGGGCAATGGGGCGTATAGGGGCCCCTTCCGCATCCCCCGACGGTAAGCAGATCGTATATCAGGTCTCCTATTACAGTGTCGAGAAGAACAAGAGCCACACTATGTTGTTTCTCATTGGCAGTGACGGCAAGAATCCGAAACAACTGACTACCTCTGCCGAAAATGAATCTGATGCCACATGGATTGAGCAAGGCCGGAAGATTGCTTACCTGAATAACGGCCAATTGTGGAAGATGAATCCTGATGGTACGGGCAGACAGCAACTAACCCAGTCGAAACTCGACATCGAAGGCTATGAATTCTCCCCGGACGGAAAGAAAGTCGTTTTGATCAAGTCCATCGCCTATCACGGCACGATCAAGGAGAATCCGAAGGATCTGCCATTGGCTACGGGTCGTCTGATCACCGACATGAACTATCGCCATTGGGACCATTATGTCGAAAGCATTGCGCATCCTTTCCTTGCAGATGTAACAGACAGTCAAGTCTCAGAAGGTAAAGACATCATGGAAGGTGAGCCTTTCGAAAGTCCTGTTGCACCTTTTGGCGGGAGCGAACAGATTGCCTGGAGTCCAGACTCAAAAACGATTGCTTACACAAGTCGCAAAAAAGAAGGCATCCAATATGCCATTTCCACGGATACCGACATCTATCTATACCATGTAGAGAGCGGAAGGACTGACAATCTCTGCAAGCCTTCAGGCTATTCGGGACCGGATGTCGATGCCACAAAGACCATGCTCAACCAACAGGTAAACCATCAGGCAGGCGACCTGAATGTCGGCTACGATGTGAATCCGAAATTCTCTCCCGACGGCAAATACATTGCTTGGCAGAGCATGATGCGCGATGGCTATGAGAGTGATCGCAACAGACTTTGCGTCTACAATCTCTCAAGTGGCGAGAAGAAATACGTGACCGAAAGCTTTGACTCAAATGTTGACGACTTCTGTTGGAACATCGACTCCAAGACTTTGTATTTCATCGGATGCTGGCATGCCTGCGTGAACATGTACCAGACGGATCTCAGCGGCAAGGTCAGGCAGCTGACTGACGGATGGTATGACTATGGTTCGTTGCAGATGCTTGGCAATAGCAAGAAGGTTTTGGCTACACGGCATTCCATGTCCCATCCGGACGATCTGTTTGTTGTCACTCCGGGAAAGAAAGAAAAAGCGTCTGAGGTCGTGCAGATCACAGACGAAAACAAGCACATTTTCGATCAGTTGGAAATGGGCAAACTGCAACAGCGATGGGTTAAGACAACTGACGGCAAAGAGGAACTTGTCTGGCTCATTCTCCCGCCGCATTTTGACGCGACGAAAAAATATCCCACCTTATTATATTGTGAGGGTGGCCCGCAAAGTCCGGTGTCTCAGTTCTGGAGCTATCGATGGAACTTCCAGATCATGGCAGCACATGGATATGTGATCGTGGCCCCCAACCGGCGCGGCCTTCCCGGCTTTGGAAGCGAATGGAACGAGGCCATTTCAGGCGACTGGACGGGCCAGTGCATGGACGATTACCTCAGCGCCATTGACGACGCCTGCACACTGCCTTTCGTCGACAAGGACCGTTTAGGCTGTGTGGGAGCGAGTTTCGGAGGATTCTCCGTGTTCTATTTGGCCGGCCATCACAACAAACGATTCAAGGCATTCATCGCCCACGACGGTGCCTTCAACTTGGAATCCATGTACACGGATACGGAAGAAGCCTGGTTCTCCAATTGGGAGTACGATGACGCTTTCTGGAACAAAGACATGACAGACCGGGCAAAGAAGACCTATGCCAACAGCCCCCACCGCTCTGTAGACAAGTGGGACACACCGATCCTCGTCATTCACGGCGAAATGGACTATCGCATCAATGCCAACCAGGGCATGGGTGCTTTCAATGCTGCCCGCATGCGCGGCATTCCGGCCGAACTGCTTCTCTTCCCGGATGAGAACCACTGGGTTCTCAAACCGCAGAACGGTGTCCTCTGGCAGCGCACGTTCTTCAACTGGCTCGACAAATGGCTCAAGCACTGATTGCTCGGAAGAGTCAAGCGTTTATAAGGATTTAAATACAACAATCATATTATGACAGAGCAATATCAAAAAACACTCAGAGATTCTGTAGCCCTAAGATGGACCGCACTCCTGTTATTGGCACTCGCGATGTTCTGTGCCTACATCTTCATGGATATCTTGTCACCGATCAAAGAGCTGATGCAGACCGAGCGGGGATGGGACTCGACGGCATTCGGTACCATGCAAGGGTCCGAGACTTTCCTCAATGTGTTTGTCTTCTTCCTGATCTTTGCAGGAATCATTTTGGACAAGATGGGAGTCCGCTTTACTGCCGTCCTCTCCGGAGCGGTGATGTTGGGTGGAGCATTGATCAAATACTACGCCATCAGCGAGAGTTTCATTGGCAGTGGCCTTGAAACCTGGTTTACAAATAATCTCAACCACATCCCGGTATTCGAACAGTTGGGCGTTTCGCCCTTCTATGCAGGCATGCCGGCTTCCGCCAAGGTCGCAGCCTGCGGCTTCATGATCTTCGGATGCGGAGCGGAGATGGCAGGAATCACCGTATCTCGTGGTATCGTGAAGTGGTTCAAGGGCCGCGAGATGGCGTTGGCCATGGGTTCTGAGATGGCATTAGCCCGTTTAGGTGTCGCTACCTGCATGATATTCTCACCCTTCTTTGCCAAATTGGGAGGCAGCGTCGACGTTTCCCGTTCCGTAGCTTTCGGTGTGGTCTTGCTGTGCATCGCCTTGATGATGTTCGTAGTCTATTTCTTCATGGATAAGAAATTGGATTCCCAGACCGGCGAGGCTGAAGAGAAGGACGACCCGTTCCAGATCAAGGATCTTGGCAAAATTCTCTCGAGCATGGGATTCTGGCTTGTTGCTCTGCTTTGCGTGCTCTATTATTCTGCCATCTTCCCCTTCCAGAAGTATGCGGTGAACATGCTTCAGTGCAACTTGACTTTCACAGGTGTTGATCCCGAATCATTCTGGGCATCTTCCAGCGTCACGATTGTTCAGTATATTATCATGTTAGTCGTAGCGATCACGGCATTCACCTTCAACTTCATGAAGAACAAAGGGATGAAGTATTTCATGCTCATGCTCTCTGTCAGCTCATTGGTTATCTATTGCTATATGGGCTATATGCGCCAGTCTGCCGAATCTATTTTCGCCGTGTTCCCGCTTTTGGCAGTAGGCATCACGCCTATTCTGGGCAACTATGTCGATCATAAGGGCAAGGCAGCTTCCATGTTAGTCTTGGGTTCGATCCTGCTGATCGTGTGCCATCTCACGTTTGCCTTCATCCTTCCGGCCTTTCAGGGCAATCAGGTTGGCGGTGTGATCGTAGCCTATCTGACCATTTTGGTTTTGGGTGCCTCCTTCTCTTTGGTACCCGCATCATTATGGCCGAGCGTGCCGAAGCTTGTTGACGCGAAGATCATCGGGTCTGCCTACGCCCTGATTTTCTGGATCCAGAACATCGGCTTGTGGCTGTTCCCACTCCTGATCGGCAAGGTCTTGGATCAGACAAATCCAGGTGTCACTGACGCCACGAAGCTCAACTATACGGCGCCGCTCATCATGTTGGCCAGCCTCGGCCTTGCAGCCTTGATCATCGGTCTGATCCTGAAGGTCGTCGACAGGAAGAAGGGCCTCGGACTGGAGGAACCCAATATTAAGGATTAATCATTTTCTCAACCCGAGTGGGTGTGTCTGAAGGGAATGTCCTCTTGACACACCCACTTGTCGTTTCAACTCCCTCTTCAAAAGACGATGACTGACCGACACGCGTTTTCAATAGCCAAGCTTGGTGGAATCATCACTTCCCGCCGATGGATCGTACTTTTCATGGTCGCCTTCGTGATGATGATGGGTTATGTGTTCTGGGATCTCATCTCCCCCTTGTCGACCTTGCTCATTTCGCACATTGAAGATAAGGGGATGGGATGGACCGCTGCCGAGTATGGATTCTACGCGGGAAGCTACTCGGTCTTTAATATTTTTCTGCTGATGCTTTTCTGGGGTGGCATCATCTTGGATCGTTACGGCATCCGCATCACCGGCGTGCTGGCCACTGGGGCCATGCTTTTAGGTGCTTGTATCACCTATTACGCTTTGGTCATGATTCCCCCGACGGATTATACGGATCTTTCTTTCACGCTGTTCGGTCTGATCCCTGCCCACATCAAGGTGCAGGTGCTCGTTGCAGCATTGGGATTCGGCCTGTTCGGAATGGGCTGCGATATAACGGGCATCACTGTTTCAAAGATTGTCACCAAATGGTTCACGGGACATGAATTGGCATCAGCGAAGGGTGTCCAGGTAGCAATGGCGAGGCTGGGAACGGCATCAGCCATCAGCCTCAGTCCCCTGATCGCCTTTTATTTCGGTCTTTCAGCCTTGGTACTTACCGGTGCCATTGCACTGCTGATTGCCTTCTTGGTTTTCCTGCTCTACCTCTTTCTGGATCGGAATTATGACCGATCCGCGCACCAGCAGGTTGTGCAAACAATGGAGAGCAACCACGAGGGTGAACGGTTCTCTATCCGTGATCTGCTCAAAGTTGTCAGCAATCCGGGGTTCTGGCTCATTGCCCTGCTTTGCGTCATGTTCTACAGTTCTATCCGACCGTTCATGAAGTTTGCCACCGACTTGCTTATCAACAAATATGGTGTGGCAAATCTCACTGCCGGGTGGATCGTCTCCGTCATTCCTTATGGCACCATCATCCTCACTCCCCTCTTTGGCATTGTCTACGACCGAATCGGTCATGGGGCACGGCTGATGCTGATTGGCTGCCTGCTGATCACGGTCTGTCATGGCTGCTTGGCGCTTCCGATGTTGAATAACGAATGGTTTGCCCTGTCTCTGATGCTCTTGGCCGGCGTAGCCTTTGCCTTGGTGCCGGGCGCGATGTGGCCTTCGGTACCGAAGATTGTCCCCTTACGCCAGTTGGGCACGGCCTACAGCATCATCTACTACATTCAGAACATCGGCTTGATGTTAGTCCCGATGTGGGTCGGAAACGTGATCGATCGGCATACCTCCACAACGACAGGACATGTGGATTATACGATGCCCATGCTGATCTTCTTCGGATTCGGGCTGCTGGCAACCGTTGTCGCAGCCATATTGCTGGCAGCTGACAAGCGCAGAGATTATGGATTGGAACAGGCCAACATTGTTCCTTCAAAGGATGACCGGGCACAATCGGCATCCTGCAATCAGCAAGCCTGCCGGGAATGACCGCTTTCCAGCTCTCTTTTCCCCGTCTATTCAAAAGACACTAAAATACGATCAATATGACATTAGAAGAAATGCTGCTTCACCGCAGAGCAGTCCGGATCTACGACCCGGACAAACCGGTTGACACGGAGATCGTACGCCATTGCATTGAACAAGCACAGTTGGCGCCCACCAGTTCGAACATGCAACTCTGGGAATGTTATCATGTCATCGCCCCCCGCATGCTGCAGACGCTCAGCCGGGCATGTCTCAACCAGCAATCAGCCCGCACAGCCCGGCAGATGGTGGTCTTCGTGATCCGCCCAGACCGTTACAAGGCCCATGCAAAAGCTGTGCTGGAGTTTGAGAAAGAAAATGTCCGTCGGTACAGTCCGGCAGAGAAGCAGGCCCGGCGAATAGCCAATATGGAGCTGTATTACGACAAGTTGATGCCGGCAGTCTATCGCAGGGGTGGCGGCTTGATCGGATTAGGAAGGAAGATGCTTGCACTTCTGCGCGGACTCTCGCATCCCGTGGTACGCCAGGTTTCGGAAACCGACATGCGCGTCAAGATGCACAAGAGCTGTGCCTTGGTGGCCCAGACCTTCATGCTGGCCATGTCTGAAGCCGGTTACGACACCTGCCCGCTCGAGGGGTTTGACAGTCTGCTTGTGCGCCGGGCACTCCATCTCCCCTACTCGGCCGAGATCAACATGATCATCCCCTGTGGCGTGCGCACGGAAGAAGGCGTACGGGGCGAACGCTTCCGACTTCCTTTCAGCGAAAACTATCAACGTATCGGCTGACCGCCTACGCTCTCAGCGTACGCATGGCATTCAATACGGCCAATATCATCACACCGACATCCGCGAAAACAGCCAATCCCATACCGGCCCAACCGACCGTGGCGAGCAGCAGGACAGCGACCTTGATAATGATCGCAAACCATGCATTTTCCTTCGCAATCCGTATCGTCCGGCGTGCGAGTCGGATAGCTTGGCCGATCTTTGAAGGCTTATCGTCCATCAGAACGACATCGGCGGCCTCAATGGCAGCATCGCTTCCGAGTCCGCCCATGGCTATTCCGACATCAGCCCGTGCCAGGACAGGGGCGTCGTTGATGCCGTCACCGACGAAGGCCAATGTGCGCTTGCCGGGCTGTTCCTGCAAGAGCTGTTCCACATGAGCTACCTTTTCGGCTGGCAGTAACCCGGCATGATATTCATCAAGCCCCAGTTGCTTAGCCACATGCATGGCAGCCCCCCCACGGTCGCCCGTGAGCATCACCGTCCTCACACCAAACTTCTTCAATCTTCTGACAGTTTCCGCGGAATCGTCTTTCACTTGATCGGCAATGACGATATGCCCGGCATAATGACCTTCCACAGCCACATGAACCACGGTGCCCGCCACGACGTCCTTGCAGTGGGGACACTCGCTGACCACAGCGCCCACATCTGCCATCATCTTCTCATTGCCCACACACACCTGGCGCCCATTGATCTGCGCCTTGATGCCGTGTCCGGATATCTCCTCCACGCTCTCCACACGACAGTTATCGGCTTCCTTTGGATAAACCTGACGCAGGGCAACGGCAATGGGATGCGTAGAGTAACGTTCCACATGCGCCGCAAGATGGAGCAGATCCTCCTCTGAGTATTTATCTTGATGCACGGCCTGCACCTTGAACACGCCCTTGGTCAGTGTTCCGGTCTTATCGAAGACCACCGTCGAAGTCTTGGCAAGGGAATCGATATAGTTGCCTCCCTTGATGAGGATGCCCTTGCGCGACGCACCTCCGATGCCGCCGAAGAATGTCAGGGGAACGGAAATGACCAATGCACACGGGCAACTCACGACCAAGAAAGTGAGTGCCCGGTAGCCCCAGACTGTGAACGCCGCCAAATAACTGTCACTGAAAAGGGGCGGCACAAAAGCGATGAACAGGGCCGCAAAGACCACGATCGGGGTATAGACATGCGCGAAACGGGATATGAAGGTTTCGCTTTTTGACTTCCGCGCTCCGGCATTTTCCACCAAGTCAATGATCTTGGAGGCGGTCGATTCGCCAAAA
>JALFRV010000024.1 GCA_022778905.1 Prevotella sp.
CGCCAGAACGACCGGCCGTTGGTGAACAGCGCGGAGAGGAACACCTTGACGCCGTTGTTGAGTGAGATGCCGGCCGTGAGGATGAATAGGGCGATGGTATGCCATACCTTCATCTGCCGCCCCTGTTTCATCAACCGGCCCGAGACATACAGCGTGAGCAGCAGGGCTGTCAGTGACAGGATGAAGTGATCGGGCACCATCGTCGCCAACATGACGAAGGCGAACGAGAAAAGGAATGCGGTGAGCACCACGGAGTCGGCCTCCGCCAGTTCCATCAGTTCCCGGAAGATGCGGTAGAGGAACAGGAAGGCGTAGAAGGATGCCGTCACCGTCAGCGCCGCAACGACAAACTGCACGCAGTTGATGCCCGTCAGAAGCATCAGACCTTGATTGACCGCGTAGGGCAGATACATCATGAACGCCAGCAAGGGATGCCGGTAGACGTTGTAACGGGCCTCCCATTCGGAGACGACATAATAGGTGATGGGGTCGAATCCGGATACACGGAAACGCCCGACAAACAGGTTCCAGTAGTGTTCTTGTATCGGACTGAACACGTCGTAGTATCGGATGACCGTCAGGGCATTGAGCAGCACGAAGAACAGCAGTGCCGCCCAGGCGATCCGGCGCTCGTCTCTGCGGATCCGGAAGATATGAAACAGTTGTTTCATCATAGCCTTATTAACGTTTCAGAAAAAACCTTACGAGCAGGAAGTTGACAGGTACACAGACGGCAAACACCGGTATCGGGGCCAGCTGTTCGCCGACTCCGAGCCAGAGAAAGAAGTGGAGCGTGACCATCTGAAGCAGATAATTGACCGCGTGGGAGAAGACAAAACCGATGCCATGACGCGCGTTCGCCGCGACGCGGAACGTGTAGCGGGTGCTTGCGATGAAGTTGAAGACGAAGCTGGTCACATAACCCGCCGTCATCGCCACAAAGGGATTCAGCCAGTGGATCAGCAGCCAGTAGACGCCATACTGCAACGCCGTGGCCGTCACACCGACCACGCCGAAGCGGAACACCTCACCCCACTGCCGCCCGTAGGCTTCCTTCATCCGGTCAATCCACTTCATCCCCACTGTAGAGTTTAAAGAAACGAGACTTCCGGAGCGCAGCAAAAGCCGGCCGGTCGTAACCCTCCCTGAAAGGCTTCCAACAGCCCTGGTCGGCCCATTGCAGCAGTTCGCGGTCGCCGCGGCTGTCACCAAAGGCCACCAAACGGTAGGCTGCACGGTCGGGAAACTCCTTCCGGAGCCGCCGGACCTTCTCTTCGCCGTAGCAGTTAGGCGTCCGGAAACGACCCGTAAGCCGCCCGTCGACGATCTCGACCTCTGTTCCGACGACGCCGAAGTCGATCTCCGCCTGCGGTTCATTCATCGCCAAGAACGGACGCACCCAGTTGTCGACGCTCGCACTGACGACACGCACCTTCGACGCAGGCTCCCTCAGCGCATCCCAAAGGGCCAGCAGACCGCCCTCGCGGAGGAGCTCCCGGCGGTCGGAAGCAAACTTCCGGCACCTGTCATTGAACAGCTCTGCGGGCATCCCGGCATACAGATGGGCGAAGAGTTTCTGCTTGACACGGTCGTTGGAACAGACATGCAGCTTCATCAGAAGCAGCAGCGGACTGAAACGGAGCAACGCCCGGATCAGGCCGGAAGTCCCTTCCGTGTACCTTATAAATTCGATCAGCGTATCCCGCTTGGTCAGCGTGCCGTCGAAATCGAATGCATATACGTTATACATAGATGATGAACATGAAGCTGAGAAGCCACAGCAGGACGTCGATCTGAATGAAACGGTCCTTCAGGATGACCTTTGTGGGATTGCCGCTCTGCTTGTCTACGACGGCGATCTGGATGTAACGGAGCAGCCCGACGAGCACAAAGACGCTCGTCAAGTAGAGATAATCCGTATGGAAATTCATCATCACCTCGGGGCTCACGGTGTACATGATGTAGCAAACCAAAGTGACTGCGGCCGAGATCGTGATGGCCTGGTTGATGAAGGTGAGGTTGTAGCGGATCGTGTTCTTGCGGGGCGGCTCGCCCGTAGCTTCCATCCGGAGCACGTCGTCACGCCGTTTGGCGAAGCCCATGAATAGCGTTATGAGGAACGTCATGAGCACGATCCACTTGCTGAGGATGATTCCGGTGGCGAAACCACCGGCCAACAGGCGGAGCACAAACCCGAAGGCGACGATGCAGACATCGATGATGGCATACTGTTTGAGCCGTGCACAGTAGGCCAGATTGAGGATCCAGTAGAACAGGACGACGGCTGCGGTCCGCACGAAGTTGCCCTCTGTCGCCGACAGAAGCAGCATAGAGCCGGCGAACATGATCATCATCAGGCCGTAAGCCTGCCTTACGGAGACTGCTCCGGATGCTATCGGACGGTCCATCTTGTCCGGATGGCGCCTGTCATCGGCTACATCGCAGATGTCATTGAAACAATAGACGGACGACGCAGCAAAGCTGAAGGCGAAAAAGACGATGATTCCCTGCAGCAGCGCGCTCACCTGCAGCAGTTCCCCACCAAACATGACCGGGCCGAAGACGAAGAGATTCTTGATCCATTGTGCAGGCCTTAGCAGCCTCAGAAGATGTTTCATTTCAATCCAAAGTTTTATTCTGGTATGATCGGATCAAGCTTTCGGCTGATCCGGTCGACAATTTTACTCAGCACCCAGGCCAGCGGAAGCGTGACGGCAACACACGCGAGGAAGGTCGGCCAGTAACTCCACGACTTGGGAATGTGGACCATCACGAAGTGGATATGGATGAGATAGCATTCCAAGCTCAACACGCCGACGAAACGGAAGAATCGGTTCAGCCAGCCCGGAGCATGCCTGAGCAGGACACTGAAGAGCAGCACGGCGGTCACCGTAAGCGGTATATAGACCATGCGCTCGATGAAGAGGGGAAAGCGTCCGTGCCTTGCCTGTTCGAGGTAGATGCAGGACGCGAGCGTCATCACAAAGAGGAAGAGGATCAGCCAGATGGCTGAGCCGTCTACGGATTCTTTCTTCCGCACATGCGCTCCCATGTTGATCCCGATGAAGAAGATCGGTACGCGGCTCCAGAAGATCTCGATATGACCCACCGACTGATGGATCACGGGGATATACTGCACGAGGACGCACCACACGATCATCGCCACCGGAAGCCACCGATAGACCGGATGACGGCGGATGAGGGCCATGTAGGGAGGGGCGAAGAGATAGAGCATCATGATGGCAGGAATGTACCAGAAGGTCAACTCGTCACGGATCCAGAACTCCCAGTTGAAACCTAACTGGCCGAAAAGATCAATCCAGGCCCACCAGGATCCGCCCGTGAAGCGGGGGATGTAATACAATGAGGCGACGATCAGCCACGCGGGGTAGATGCGGAGAAAGCGTCTCTTGTAGAAAGACTTCCATTCCGGCCGCTTCACCCATGAAAACCAGAGCCCGATGCCACTTAAAAAGAGGAAGAGATCTACGCCAATATTGCCGATCCGATGCAGTCCGAAGAAGGCGTCCTGACGCGGTAAGCTGACATGAAAGAGGAAGATCAGCAGCATCGCGATCCCCATCTGCTCGCCGCGGAAGCGGCTGATGTCGGCTAATTGGATATCTTTCAGTCGGTTCATTTACTTCATTTTGGGGTTCGGAATCCTGTTCATGAGTTCGCGGATGAGCCACGCTGCGCCGACCGAAGCGACGACATAGAGCAGCAGGCCGGTATATACGTCGCCCTGACGGCTGACGGGAATGAAGATCTTACGCAGCACGGGGTGGATGACGAAGAGTGCTGCGCTGACCGCGCCCATCCACTCCAAGACATACATAAGGCCTTGCGAGAGGGACGGAAAAGGCATCCGGACGATCAACTTGACGAGCGCGGCCGAGGCGGCACAGACGGCTACCGGTGCGAAAGCCCACCCGAGGAAGCTGTAGCTGAAGGCAACGACCATGGCGGACGAGAGGAGCAGAAAGGCCAGAAGCATGGTCCGGCTCATGCGCTCCTGCCGCATGCGCCCGCCGAAGCGTGCCGCCAGCAGGCCGAAACCGAAAGGCAGCATGCCGCCCATGAAGTTGTAGCGGTACCAGTTGATTGTTTCGCCCGCCGGATCCATCAGCAGTTGGAGTCCGACACAGCCGGCCATGAGCCCGACAGTGAAGCCCCAGTGGCGGCGGAAGAGCAGAAGGCGATAGACGATGTACAGCTGCAGCATCAGCCCGAAGAACCAATAGGGACCGGGCCAGATGTTTCTGTCAGGATCAGGAAGCAGGTTATTGAACATCCCAAGCTGTGCGACGATCTGCAAGAGGGTGTAATGCCAGCTGCCGCGCGTCAGCTGATCGACGATCGTGAAGCAGATGAAGCCGACGATCATCATCTTGAAGAGCTTCAGAAAATGATAGCGCACGAACGCCGGAACACGCGGACCGCCCTGCTGCACGTGCCCATACTTGCGCTCTAAGCCGTAGGCACTGAGGAAGAGAAATATCGGCACGCCGTAGTGGCCGAAGAAAGAGAGCAGGTGAGCAGGCAGCAATGCGTCGGGCGAAGCGACGACCCGACTGAGCCAGTCGACGTTTTCCCGGACGAACTGGTATTCGTTTTCCTTGACCACAGGTCCCAACCAGTGGCAGAAGTTATGCAGGAAGATGCCGATGATGGCAAGCCCCCGGAGGGCGTTACACTCGCTCCGGGTCAGCAACTCTTGGTTCATGGGCTTGGTTTGAGTTTGTCATAGTCCGTCGTATTCTTGAGGATGCGCGGACGGTTTTCATTGTATTCAGGACTCAGGATGTTGTACTGGTCGCGGTAGTCGGGCGCTGCGATGCCGGCCAAGTAGAGCAGCATGTGGGGCAGTGCATCGGTCATGAATCGGCGGTCCTTGGCTTCGACGATCTCCTTGTAGATCTTCGGATGGCGCACGGCATAGGTATGGGAGCAGTAAACCCAGAAAGGAACCTCGAATTCATAGCGTGCGAGGTCGTAGTCAATGGCTGCCGAGTGCTGCCGGCAGATGAATCCCCGCCGTCCCTCATAGCACTCCTCGCCGTGGTCGGGCATGTAGATGACGATGGCATCACGGTTCTCAAAGCGTCGGACAATCTGATCGACGATGGAGTCGTTGTACCGGATGGCGTTGTCATAGTGGCTCAGCGTCTTCCGCTGACGGTTGTTCAGTTCGGGCCGGCGGTCTTCATAGTCGCCCGCATAGAAGTGTGTCTGGCTCCGCGGATAGCGCTGATGATAGTTCACATGCTGCCCGAGGAGATGGAAGATGATGAGGTTGGCGCCGCTGCCTCCCTGCTCCGCCTGCGCGGCGGCATCGGTCTTTGAGGGCGCAGGGTGCTTTCCGGCAAAGCGGATGCGGCCGTCACTGACAAGGCGGTCATAGCAACGGAGCAGACCGTCGTCGTATCTGTAGAGCGAATCGTTGCGCAGATCAAACTGGAGTTCGCTCAGCCGGGGATTGTTAAGGAAGAATCCGCCGCTGAAATCATACACGGCTTCCTTGGCCTTGGGCAAGAACTGGTTGGTCAGGAAGGTCACCTGGTAGCCTGCCTTGCGGAAGAGTTCGGGGAAAAGCGGATAGTCGCACCACTCGCCTTTCTGACCTACGACGTGCATGGAGAGCACGTTCTTGAAGACGAAACTCGTCAGATTCCACGGCGAGACCACATCACTGAAGGGCACAAGCAGCCCGCTTCGCTGCCGCGCAACCTGCCGGGGCGTGGTCTCCATGAAATATCCGTACTGCTGGGAATGATGCTTGCCGAAACTCTCGCCGATGATGAGCACGATCTGGGGCGAGCGGAAGGAGCAGCTGTCGACCTTCAGTTTGTCGGCCGCAAGAATCAGCTGGTCGATCTGGCGGGCTGCCAAGGAGTTGGCGTAGATGCTGAATGACAGTCGGCTGAAGGGCGTATAGAGCACGGCGTGATCCTTTTCGGTGAGCGTATGTTCCACCTCTCCGATCGTCGAACCAGTCATCAGGCGCCAGGTCGCGGACTTGTTGTGGGCACTGGAGACAGCGCTCCAGACGAACAACACGACGACTGCGAGTCCCAAAAGGGGCGCCACGCGGCCGTAGAAGGCATGCCAGCGCGCCATTCGGCCGGCCAACAGCATCTGCCGACGATAGCTGAGCATCGCCCGGACACGGTGCCGCAAGGCCACGGCAGC
>JALFRV010000042.1 GCA_022778905.1 Prevotella sp.
TGTCACATACTTGATTTTAATGTACTTGCCCTTGTTGGCGGGTGGCGGATACGCGGCGATGGCTTCGCTCATGACCTTGTTGAGCTGCGAGGTCGACACTTCGCGGCGACGGTTCTTGTATACATCTACGGCTGTCTCTATCACCTTGAAGATACGCTGCTTGGTAAGGGCCGAGCAGAATATGATGGGGAAGTCGGTGAACGGGGCGAACTTGCCGCGTATGGCCTCCTCGAAGTGTTTCTGCGCATCGAGCGACTTGTCTTCGGCGATGTCCCACTTGTTGACGCACACCACCAAGCCCTTGCGGTTCTTCTGAATCAGCGAGAAGATATTGGCGTCCTGGGCTTCGATGCCGCGGGTGGCATCAATCATGAGGATGCACACGTCTGAGGCCTCGATGGCGCGTATGGAGCGGATTACCGAATAGTATTCGATGTTCTCGGTGACCTTCTGCTTCTTGCGTATGCCGGCGGTGTCGACCAGGTAGAAGTCGAAGCCGAACTTGTTGTAGCGCGTATAGATGGAGTCGCGGGTGGTGCCTGCGATGTCGGTGACGATGTGACGGTCCTCGCCGATGAAAGCGTTGATGAGCGACGATTTGCCGGCGTTGGGGCGCCCGACGATGGCGAATTTCGGTATTTCGTCGAGCTCCTCGCCGTCGTCCTTGGGCTCGGGGAGCTTGGCCACGATTTCGTCGAGCAGGTCGCCGGTGCCATAGCCGCTGACGGCCGACACGGGGAACGGGTCACCTAAGCCGAGCGAGTAGAATTCGGGCACATTGTAGAGCCAGTCGTTGGAGTCGACCTTGTTGGCCACGAGAATGACGGGCAGGTTGGTGCGGCGGAGAATCAAGGCCACGTCCTGGTCCCAGTCCGTGACGCCCGTCTGATTGTCCACGAGGAAGAGCAGCAGGTCTGCCTCCTCCGTGGCCACGAGCACCTGCTTTCGGATCGCATCCTCGAAGATGTCGTCCGAGTTGACTACCCAGCCGCCGGTGTCGACCACCGAGAACTCCTTGCCATTCCACTGGCACTTGCCGTACTGACGGTCACGGGTTGTTCCGGCCGTGTCACTGACGATGGCCTTGCGGCTCTGTGTCAGTCTGTTGAACAAGGTGGACTTGCCTACATTGGGCCGTCCAACGATCGCTACTAAATTTCCCATATCTGTGAAGCCCCCCTTTCCTTCCTCATGAAGGGAAGTGCCTCGCGGGGGGACGGTTAAAGACACCTGTTGATATTATGTTTCCTGTCTTCCGGGCGGATGCCGGTGCGGGTCACTCCGGATGATAGCCGAAGTTGTCCAACTCACGTTGGTTGTTGCGCCAGTCCTTGTCTACCTTGACGAAAGTCTCCAAGAAGACTGTCTTGCCGAAGAATGACTCGAGCGACTTGCGGGCTTCCGTCGATACCTTCTTGAGTGCCATGCCGCGGTGGCCGATGATGATGCCTTTCTGACTGTCGCGCTCCACGTAGATCACTACATTGATGTGGATGTGCTGCGGGTCTTCCTTGAATTGCTCGACCGCCACTTCCACCGAGTAAGGAATCTCCTTGTCGTAGTAGCGGAGGATCTTCTCGCGGATGATTTCCGACACGAAGAATCGGGCCGGCTTGTCCGTCAGCTGGTCCTTACCGAAGTAGGCGGGGCTCTCGGGGAGCAGTTCCTGGATGCGCTTCATGAGCATGTCGATGCCGAACTTGTTCTTTGCCGACAGCGGCAGGATCTCCGCATTGGGGAGCAGGGCATGCCAGCGCTCCACCAAGTCGCCCAATGTCTGCTGGTCACTCTCATCAATCTTGTTGATCAGCAGCAGCACGGGGATGGTCATCCTGCGGACTTTATCCAGGAAATCCATATTCTTTTCCGGATTCTCCACGACGTCGGTGACATAGAGGAGGATGTCTGCGTCAGCCAGAGCCGACTCGGAAAAGGCGAGCATCATCTCCTGCATCTTGTAGTTGGGCTTCAATACGCCGGGCGTATCTGAGAAGACAATCTGCATGTCATCCGTGTTGACGATGCCCATGATGCGGTGACGGGTGGTCTGAGCCTTGAAGGTTGCGATGCTGATTTTCTCGCCGACGAGCTGGTTCATCAATGTCGACTTTCCGACATTCGGATTCCCCACGATGTTTACAAATCCGGCTTTGTGCATATACTTGTATCGTTAAACCGAAAAACGCATTCTTTTCAAAGGGCTTGAGAAGGATGCGTTTTCCGTTGAGTTATTGTCTGAGTGCTATTTGGTTGCCGCTGCAGCCGCTCCGTCATAAGCCCACCTGTAATAGGAAGCGCCATGTACGAAGCCTGCTCCGAAAGCCGTGAAGATCACGTTGTCACCTTTCTTCAGCTTGCGCTCGTAGTCCCAGAGCGCGAGAGGGATCGTCGCAGCACTGGTGTTCCCGTAGTGCTCGATGTTGACGGCGACATGATCCAGATCGAGCTCCACACGCTTGGCGACAGCCTCGATGATGCGGAGGTTGGCCTCATGGGGCACCACCCAGTCGACATCTTCGGTCTTCAGTCCGTTTCGTTTCATCACTTCGACGACGTCATTGCTCATTTCCGTCACCGCGTAACGGAACACCGAGCGGCCCTCCTGATAGAGATAGTGGAGCCGATGATCCACGGTAAAATGGGACGGAGGGCAGACGCTGCCGCCGGCCTTGAGGTGAAGGAACGGAAGTCCCTTGCCATCCGTGCGCAGGTAAGTATCCTGCAGGCCGACGCCCTCTTCCTCTGTTGCCTCGAGAAGCACGGCACCCGCACCGTCGCCGAACAGCACACAGGTCTGCCGGTCCTGATAGTCGACCAGCGAGGACATCTTGTCTGCGCCGATGATGATGATCTTCTTGAAGCGCCCGCACTCTATCATCGAGGCTGCCACGCTAAGGGTATAGATGAACCCACAGCACGCGGCCTCGAGATCGAAGGCAAATGCATTCTTCAGTCCGAGCTTTCCCAACACGATCGAAGCGGTGGAGGGGAACTTGTAGTCGGGTGTGGTCGTGGTCACGATGAGTGCATCTATCGTGTCCGGATCAACGCCTGTCTTCTGGAGAAGCTGCTTGGCGGCCTTGCGGGCCATATAGCTGGTTCCTAATCCTTCTTCGGTCAGGATGCGGCGCTCCTTGATGCCGACACGCGTAACAATCCACTCGTCACTGGTGTCGACCATGCGCGAGAGTTCCTCGTTGCTGAGGACGTAGTCGGGCACATAGCCTCCAATGCCGGTGATAACCGCGTTGATCTTGCTCATTATTCAGCTACTTCCTTTACGATAGCCACCTTGCCGCGGTAGTAACCGCATGTCGGGCAAACAGTGTGGTATACGTAATAAGCCCCGCAGTTAGGGCAAACTGCCAATGTAGGAGCCACGGCCTTATCGTGGGTTCTTCTTTTGAGTGTACGAGTCTTCGACTGTCTTCTTTTAGGATGTGCCATAATTTTTTAGTTTTATTAATCTTTTAATTTTATATTCTGAAGTGCTGCCCATCGCGGATCTATCAGCTGCTCTTCATTCGCTGCACCTCTTCGGGAGGCAGAATGTTCTTCGAGAACCTTCATCATGGCAGGGTTGCATTTTCCAGGTGCATGCACATGCCTGAGAGGAATGTCGAGTTCGATAAATTCATAGATGAACCAGGAGACGTCGAGCATTCCTTCGTTCTCGTCAACCGTCACCAGATCATCCTGCTCTGAGTATTCTTCGCCCAACCGGGCCACCAACCTGTTGTCCGTGTCGATGGCCTGTTCCATGTCCTCCAAGCACAGATCGCATGGAATGTGTATGCGTCCTTCGGTATGAAAGTCGAGCTCAAAGCAGTCGTCGGTCCTGAAGACGGTCAGACTGACGCATAGTTCTCCCTTCCTTACGTTGGGCGCTTCGATGGCCTCAAAGTAACTGTCATGGAGTTGGAACGCGAATGCCGTCCGGCCTTGTTCCAAACCTTTCAAGTCAATCTTAAATGGCTCTAAACTACACATTTGGGTTGCAAAGTTACGAATATTTTCTGATAAACGCCTAACAAAACAAGAAAAAACTATCTTTTAAGTTCAATTCTGAAGGTCGTTCCGCTCCCGAGGTCCGAATTCTTCACCCAGATGCGTCCCCGATGATAATCTTCGACGATGCGCTTGGCCAACGAGAGACCGAGCCCCCATCCTCTTTCCTTGGTCGTGAAGCCCGGCCGGAAGACATTGCGGAGATCCTTCTTGGGGATGCCTTTGCCTGTATCGGTCACGTCGATGATGGCCTTTGTTCCGGTCGCCTCGACGTGCAGGGTGATCACGCCGGCCTGTCCACCCATGGCGTCGACGGCATTCTTGCAGAGGTTTTCGATCACCCACTCGAAGAGGGAGGCATTCAGGTTGACGATGACGTCACGGTCCGGAAACTCCTTGACCATCCGGATGGAGCGTGATGTGCGCCTGTCCATGTAGCTGATCACATGGTCCATCACCTCGTTGAGGCTCGTGGGCACAGGCTCGGGGAGCGATCCGATCTTTGAAAAGCGGTCGGCTATGAGCTGCAGACGTGTCACATCCTTGTTCAACTCGGGTATGAGATCGTCGTCGGGATAGGTTTCACGGAGGATTTCCGTCCAGGCCATGAGGCTCGAGATGGGGGTTCCCAGCTGATGGGCGGTCTCCTTGGAGAGGCCTACCCACACCTTGTTCTGCTCCGCACGCTTCGAAGTGAGAAGCGCGAAGACGGCTACGACGACGAAGATCAGCACCACCCCGAGTTGCACGAACGGGTACCAGGACAGCCGCTTGAGCATGAGCGACTCGCCGAAGACTACGTCGATATAGTCGTCTTTCACCGAGTCGCTCATGAGGATGCGGATGCTGTTGCCGGCGGCCTTCATCTGCCGGCCCGCCATCTCTACGTGGCGGAGGCTGTCGGCCGCCGTTTTCGCACTGACGGGCACGTTCCTGAACGTCTGGATCCGGCCTTGCGGGTCCATGACGATAACGGGGATGGTGTTGTTGCCGTTGATGACTTTCAGCACGAGGTTCAGGTCCGTGTTTCCGTCGGCCGTGCTGAGCGTGCGCATAGCCTCGGCCCAGACTTCCATGCGGCCGCGCTCCTCGTTCTCGAGGTCGCGGATGAGGAAGTGGGACACAACCAATGAGGCTACGGCGATCAGTACGGCCGCAACGACCAATGAAATCTTGACCTGGCGGATTCTGTCAGTCCACTGCATAACAACATACTAACGGGTGATGCGCCTATATATTGCCTGCCGCCGACGGAAGTGTCATCTCCGCCCGGGTGTCAGAAGAGCAGGCCCAAGGAGATGTTGAAAGCGAAGGTGGTATATTTGATGCCTGTGGTCTGGACCAGCTTGGAGATGTCGCGCGAGTAGCTTGCTCCGATCATGTAACGCTGCTTGTAAATCAGGTTGCAACCTGCCTGCCAGCCCAGCTGGAAGCGCTCGAAGGTCACACCGCCGGCCTCGTCTGTCCGCTTCTCGAACAGGTTGACGTCGTTGCCGTTGGAATCTTTGGTCGTGCCCGAAACATTGTAGCGGCCATAGATTCCGGCAAAGGGAAGGAGGTCAAAACGCTCCGTGAGCGGCACGTCATAGGTGAGACTCACCGGAACTTTCAACGATACGAAAGAGTCGCCGTGGTCATCCTTCTTGTTGAAACTGTATTTCAGCTCGCCGCCTACCTGCACAAATAGCGGCATCGAACTTGATACGCCGAAAGCATGTGCATAGCCTAACGCGAGGCCCGTCAGATTGAGGTTGCCCTTCAGCGTCTGTCCACCCAGTTCATAGGTAGACTGCTCGCGCGTGGGTGCAAACTGGACATAGACCATGTTCCATCCTTCGGACAGCTGTCGCGGCTCATCGGAGGTTACCTGACTGCCCTTTTGGGCTGAAGCGACACCGCTGATGAGGAGCACCATGGCGGTGAAGACAAACTTGAATGTTCTCATAAGAAATATAGAATAATAATGTATAGATTTGACAAAGCGGCATAACGGTCCGACGGACATGCCCGGATGGCACCGCCGACATCGACTTCCGCAGCATGCCCTTCTGTGGCACAGGCCGCCCGGAGGCATACATGTTGCAAAAATAGTGGTTTTCCGTGAAACGGGAAAATTTTAGACACATTATTTCTCGATTCCATCATTCGGAAACCCATCGGAATACCCTGCCGAGGCCGGACCAGAGAAGTGTCGGCGGCAGCCTTGCGGGCAACCTCGCGCAGAGCATAGCTCCGGGCCGCCTGAAGGATAGCTCCGGGCCGCCTAAACGATAGCTCCGGACCGCCTAAACGATAGCTCCGGACCGCCCTCCTTTATACCCATGCCAAGACCTATCATACGGACACGGTTTCTGGCCGGCAAAAATTAGTCCTCAATCCATTGCGGAACAGATAAAAATTCCTAACTTTGCAAAAACGGACAGGAGGCCGCCACCGCATTCGGAAAGACCGGACGCCGGTGCGGAAACGGTCAGTGGCCAACAATGTTTTATGAATGTAGTATTAAAGAGATTGTAAGATGAAAAAACTATTGATGATCATGATGGTCCTCGCAGCAATGACCGCGAAGGCTCAAACAGGCAAATGGATCAACGACAAGGATCACACCCGCATCGGATTTGAAATCAAGCATGCCGGGCTGTCATGGGTCAGCGGCTACTTCAAAGACTTCACGATCGACGTCAATGCCGCCGGAAAGAACTATCTCGGGACAAAAGTCAATGCCTCCATACAGACCAAAAGCATCGACACAGGCATCGAGGCGCGCAACACCCACTTGCGGACAGCAGACTTCTTCGAAGTAGACAACTATCCGACGATGACTTTCACCAGCACCCGCTTCGTAGCCCTCTCCAAGACACGGGGCCGCATGTATGGCAACCTCACTATCAAAGGCGTCACCAAACCGGTCATCCTCACGGGCGATCTCATTGCCAAGCAGATCAGTCCGATGACAAAGGTCATGACGGCAGGATTCCGTCTCAAAGGCGTGGTCAGGCGTTCCGACTTCGGATTAGGGCCCAAATTTCTCCCCGCTATCGTAGGTGACAAGGTCACGATCATCGTTGACGCCGAATTCTCACCCGAGAAGAAATAATCACTGAAGGCAGCCCCCGTCGCTGGAAAGGATGCCTTCCGAAAGCAACGATGCATCACCCATAGGGTCAGGCGGCACCTTTCGCCGATGATAGATCCTACCATCAGCATAACCTCAACCAACAATACCATTATGAGCAAACCCAAAATCCTCCTCGCACTCTTTGCGGGAATCGTCGTCATCATCAGCGCATGGCTCCTCGCCCGCGGCGCCACCAACTTCCGGGAAGGCGAACCCAAGATCAACGTCACCGGCATGGCCGAAAAGCAGATCACAAGTGATCTCATTGTCTGGAACATCACGCTCAACGCCAAAAACGCACTGCGCGCCACCGCCTACAGCGAATTCAAGCGCACCCAGGCCACCCTCCGCCAATACCTGAAAACCCACGGCATCCCCGACTCCTGCCTTTCGGCCAACAGCGTGGATATCACCCCACAGACAAGGTCATTCTACGACGCGAAATCCCAGCAGTATGTCACCCTCGACGACGGCTACGCCGTCACGCAGACATTCACCGTGCGCTCGACCAATCTGACGCTCGTCGAAGACGTGTACAAGAACATTGCAGAGCTTTATAACGAAGGACTCGACTTCAGTTCCAGCGCGCCGCTATATTATTACACGCGATTGAACGACCTCAAAATGGAAATGCTCAACAAAGCCAGCGCCAATGCCTATGAGCGCGCAAAGACCATTGCCAAGGGCAGTCATGCCGACATCGGCCCCATGGTCTCCTCGTCCATGGGCGTCTTCCAGATCGTCGGACTCAACAGCAACGAGGAATACAGCTGGGGCGGCACGTTCAACACAAGTAGCAAGGAAAAGATCGCCAGCATCACCGTGCGCACGACCTATGAGGTAGACAACTAATGGGCAGTGACGGCGTTGACGGTCGCAGCCCACTGCAGCTCAGTGCGACAGCTTCATGTTCGCATCCGACGATCATGATTATAGCGGAAACGTAGGCCTGCTGCAGTTTGAAACAACTGCCGGGACCAACCCTTGATGGAGCCCCCCGACTGTTCGCTGTTGGCTGAACGTTAGTTATTTCGCGGCAATCTTGATTCAAATGTGCCGAATTTGGCGATGACCACTTCATCTGCCTTTGCAGCCACGGAAATCTCATCGTTGATGGCTTTCGACCGGTCCACCAGTCGGCCATCGGCCGAGTAGAAGTTCACCGGATCGCCCTCGTCAAGACCGGAGGGGGGGCACCATGCCGTCACAGCTTAAGGCCCCACGCCCCGCATCTTGGCAGTATTGATCTTGGTCTCAATGCAGACATTGGCCTTCACCCAATAGAGCGTGGCCGCAGCGACGTCCGAATTCTCATAACCAGACTTCATGGCATAGGCGGAGATTCTGTAAGCGGCTGCGAGCGGGATAATCGTGTCGTCATGCCTCTTGATGCCAGTATCCGTAATCTCAGGAATGAATGCAGTCCCCTTCTGTCTCACTGCAGAATTTCAGTGTGCCGCCCACGTAACTGACGACGGGCGTCGCGCATTTCGGCATGGGAGACTCTCTTCCTTCACCATCGACAGCGACGATCACCCGAATGAGTTTCAAGGCGCCGTGATCTTATAACTGTTGACCGAAGCGGCGGGAACATGAAGCGTCGTATATTCAGGACAGGATTTGTAGAATGCGTCTGGCGCAGCGTTTGACACGACTTCAGCTAAGCAAGTGACGCCAGTCAAGTTTGAGCAGGCGGAAAAAACTGCAGAGCCTATGTCCTTAATGCCGCTACCAACCGCCAAGGAGGCCAGGCCGCTGCAAGACTCTTGGGCTGAGCATTTTGCAGCGGTCCCAATTACAGAGATTCGCCATTGGCATTGCCCATGAGGTAAGCTTATCAGAAATCAACTCCGCTCTCACCCTGCCTCTCTCCCCCCCTACACGCAAAGA
>JALFRV010000048.1 GCA_022778905.1 Prevotella sp.
TCCGGATTCGGATGTAAGAAGATGCGGGGACTGAACATGGTTTACAGTCTTACGACTAATGAAAATTCGGTCTTGCTCCACATCTTGATGTTGTTAACTAATGCAAAGATATAAAATTAAAAATGATATATGATGAAAAAAGAAATGATATGATCAACGCACGAATACAACAACTCATCATCGATCACCTGTTCGGCAAGAACGACGAAGCCGCAGCGCGCGAACTGGCCGAATGGCTCCAGGAGCGTCCGGAGCATCAGCGCCTGATGGACAGGCTGCTGCAACAGCCGATGGTGGACGAATATGCAGACCTCTATCACCGGTTGGATACGGAGGCCAGCTGGCAGGCGTTCTGCCGACAGCATCATCCCGAGGCCGGCCCGGAAGAGGCTTCCGCCGCTGACAAACGGCCATCCGGCAGCCGCAGACGGGCGGTCGGCCTGCTGCTGCGGGCTGCTGTGGTCATGCTGCTCGTCGGCTCCGCCGTCACGATATTATGGAACCGGGCTCACCAGGTGGAACCTGTGGCCATGACGGAGGTCCAGCAGCAGGCGATGACGCATGCCGCAAAGGCCGACCGGGTGGCGGCAACGATCACGCTGACCGACGGCCGCACGATCAGCGCCAAGACCGACAGCGCCCTCCGGGAGGCCGTCGAAGCCACGGAAACGAATGCGCTGGTAAACGGCAAACTCGTCACCCGCCATGACAAGGAGTTCTGGGTGACGCTCAGTGACGGCACGCGCGTCCACCTCAACTATGGCTCGTCGTTGGAATATCCGATCGCTTTCACCGGCTCGGAGCGCCGCGTCAGGCTGCAGGGAGAAGCCTACTTCATGGTGGCCGAGAACCGTGAGCGGCCGTTCATCGTCAGCACCGAGGCCGGCGACATCAAGGAATACGGCACCGAGTTCAATGTCAACACGCGGTCGGAGGACGGGTTGACCCGTGTCGTATTGGTGCATGGCTCGATCAGCGTGACGCCGAAGGGCGGACGGGAACAGATGCTCCGTCCGTCGGAGATGGCTTCCATCAGCGGCCAGAAGGCCACCGTGACCCACGTGGACGTGCAGTCTTACATCGCCTGGAACACCGGCACGCTCGACTTCGAGGACTATACGCTCGAGACACTGATGAAGGTCATCGGCGACTGGTATAACGTGCGCGCCGAGTTCGAGAGCGAGGAGCTCCGCCGGCAGCGTTTCTCCGGCATGCTCGAAAAGTACAGTCCGCTGAGCGAGACACTGCAGGCGATCCGTGAAATATCAGGCATCCGCATCACCCAAGACGGTGACCGGCTGCTGATCAGTCAATAAATGAACCCTACTAAAAGAAACAACAGCATGAGAAGAAAACTGATGACAATGGCCCTGACATTGATGGCCGTATGCCTGAATGTCTCGGGAAGCGAGAAGAAGACCAATCTGAGCGTGCTCTATGTCGGCGGTTTCTCCAACTATGAGACGGTCGGCGGAACGTCCATGGATGCCACCACGATCGGGAAAGCACGTCAGGAGCGCGTGGCGTCGTGGACAGCTTATCTCAACGAACGGTTCACCACGGTCAAGGTGATCGACGGGCAGGCCTACCGATACACGATGAGCAACGACTACGACGTGACGATCTTCGACGGCTACCCCAAGCCGCTGAAGCCCAAACAGTATGTCAAGGACAGTCAGGGAAGGATCCAGCGGATCATCTACGACGAATATTTCCCGGCCAATTTTGACCGTCCCGTGCTCTGCATTGCGGACGCGAGCGAACAGGTGGGACGCTATGTCGGCACGAAAAACGACTGGTATTGCCTATGCCTGACGGGCTGGGCGCTGAACGTGAACACGCAGCATGCCATCTTCAAAGGCCCCTACCCCGTGAAGCTGACGATGACGGAGCAGCCGATGCCCGACGGCGCCCAGGATTACGCAAAGATGTTCGGGCAGCAGCTCCCCGCCACGATCAACATGTGGAAGGTCAACACCCGCGACTACGAAAACACGCGGGGCTTCAAGGTGGGCATGGTGGCGCGCCCTTGGGGGTATACGGATTCGCCGGAGACGGAGATCATCTCGGGCGGCAAGAGCGCCAAGTCGATCGACGCGGTCGCCGTCAGCCGCCATGCCAACTTCATGCACTGGGGATTCGCCGGGGCTCCGATGGACATGACCGACGAGGCCAAGGCCGTTTTCGCCAACGCCGTCTGCTACATCAGCAAGTATGCCGGACAGCACCCGCTTGCCCGTAAGCTCAGCGAAGGCATCGCCACCAAGGAGACCGCCAAGGAGATGTCATACATCCTGACACATAAGGCCTACGAGGAAAACATCGAACTCAACAGGCAGCTCGGCCGGCAGTTGCAGCGTTTCAGCGACTCCCTGAAGACCGTACTGGCCAACGGCGGCACCATCACAGGACAGGACAGCATGTACCTGAACTATCAGCCGGCACCCGAACCGCCCTTCGATGAATACATGAAAAAGCGGGCGGGCGAGCTCTACGGGCGCTTCGGGACGGACGAAAAGGCCTATGCCGCCTACTACAGAGACAACGCGCCCTACCTCTATTCGGCATTCGACGGCGAGCGGGACGGCATCAAATATGAAAGCTACCAGCTCTATCTCGACGAGGATGCCAAGGCGCTCGGCATAGCCGTCTACGACAAACGGCTCCTCGAAAAGGCGATCGGACTGTGGGAAAGCGGCAAGGACACGGAACGCGCACGCCGCATCCTCTACCGCCGCACCCTGCTCCGCTATGACCATGCACAGGCCTTCCGCCAGTGGTATGACAAGTTCCGCACGAAGCTCTTCTTCACCGAGAGCGGCGGATGGGTATGGCTCGTGAACAGCATGGACCCGCGCACGCCGGGCAACGACTACAGCGTGCTGCGTTATAACGAAGCGCCCGCCGCGCCCGAAAAGAAGCCGGAGATCACGGCCACGCTCTCGCCGCAGCAGCCGGTGGCCGTCTCCGCCATCGCCAACGACTTGGGCAACGGCACGAAGGACATCGTCGTGCGGATGAAGATGCACACGGGGTTCCACATCTACGGCGTCGTTTCCAAGCAGGACCCCTACATCGTGACAAGCGTGGAGGTCATCCCGCCGGCCGGCTACACCGTGGAAGGCGCCCTGCAGCGGCCGTCCTCGTTCCGTCAGCTCGGCACCTCCGGCACGATCATCTATGAGGGCGACGTGCTGTTCCATCAGCATCTGAAAGGCACAGGCAGCGGCCGTGCCACCGTCAAAGTGCGCTACCAGGCCTGCGACGAGCACGCCTGCCTGCTTCCGCAGGACGTAGAGATACCGGTCGAACTGTAGTCAAAGCAAGCGCTCATCGTGCCCGTGACAGTGTCAGCCCCATGTTGCGGACTGTCGGAACGAAGCATGACCGGCGCTTTTATTTATCATTTTTTTCCCACAGATCTGGCCTGCGGTTTCAGCGGTTCATCCGTCCGGATCCGGATGAGAAATGCCTTCGATTTCACAGAGCTATCATGCGGTTTCTGCAGAGCTATCCTTTCGGCTGCCGAGAGCTATGCTTTCGGGCGCCGAAAGCATAGCTCTTGACCGCCCAAAGCTATGCTCCGCCAACGCATTGATTATCAGTTCGTTGCAGGGGAAGATCCGCATATCCGCCCGCAATCAATCAAATGGGAGAAAAACGGGGCAAGTACAGCCGCCCGCAATAAGCCCACCCCGACCCTCCCTGCAGGGAGGGAGAGGCACAATATCGAATTTCCATTTGTCATGGACAGGCTCCCCGCCACTCGGAGAGGCTGCTTCCGCTCCGTGCGGGCGGATACGCCGGTCCGCCCCTACGGTTGTTGGATCGCCCCGTCATTTCGCCCCTTTCGCATCTGAACTTTTGAAACGTCAACATCCCAAAACGTCTCCAAATTTCAAGGAAAATTCATCTTTTTATAAAAAATTTATTTATTTTGTACCCAATTTCTGACAATTCCGGTCTAAGGGGTACAACGGAAGACGTAACGAGAGATAATTTTATACGCTATGAGAGATTTAAGAAATGTATCCGTGTTTGCACTCCTTTTGACGCTCGTGCTCTGTCTCGGAGCACCGCTGGAGGCAAATGCCCAGAATGAAAGACAACAGACTGTCACCATGAACATGCAGTCAGTCACGGTGAAACAGTTTCTGGCCAATGTCAGACAACAGACCGGACTCAACTTCATCTACAGTTCGGAACTGGCAAAGACGTTCCCCCGTGTGACCGTCGTGGCCACCCGCAAACCCGTCAGGCAGGTGCTTGACGAGGTAATGGCCAAGATCGGCTGCCGCTATGACATCGAGGGGTCGACCGTCACGATCACCCGACGCCTCTCGGGCGCTCGCACCCGCATGGTGACGGGCGTGGTGACCGATGACACCGGCGAACCTCTGCCGGGCGTGTCCATCTGCATCGACGACAGCAAAGTGTGCACCATCACCGACGCCGAAGGCTTTTACACGCTCAAAGTGCCCGAGAATCCGTGCACGCTGCGCTACACCTTCGTGGGCATGGCGGAAGCGCAGGTGCCCCTGAACGCAGGCCGCCAGCAGCTCAGACGCAACGTGCAGATGGTCAGCGAGAACAATCTGGCAGAAGTGGTCGTGACGGGTTACCAGGATATCTCACGTCCGAAGATGACCGGATCGGCCATTACGATCACGGCCGACAAGTTGGATGACCGTTACACACCCAACCTGCTCAACAACTTGGAAGGTCGCGTGGCCGGTCTGAGCACCTACGGAGGCGACCTGAAGATACGCGGTACGAGCTCACTGTATGCCAACACCTCCCCGCTCTTAGTGGTCGACGGCGTGCCCGTGGAGCAGCGGATCGACGAACTGAACCCCTATGACATCGAGAGCATCAACGTGCTCAAGGACGCCGCCGCGACAGCGATCTACGGTGCAAGGGCCTCCAACGGCATCATCGTCATCACCACCAAGAACGCCCGCAAGAGCGGAAAGATCGACATAGACTTCTCGGCCAACCTGACCATTCAGGAGAAGAAGAACATGGACTACGCCGACAACTTCTACATGAATGCCGCCCAGCAGGTCGACACAGAGGCCGCCTACTGGGACTACTACTTCTTCGACAACGACGGGGAAGTGCAGGATCCGATCGCCTCAATGACAAGCAGCATCAACAGCGGCACAAGTTACATCTCCCCGATCCAGTATGGTTACTACCAGCTGGCACAGGGGAAGATCACGCAGGAGCAGCTCAACGCCACCCTGAACAAGCTGCGCACGAAGAACTATGCAAAGGAATACGGCGACGCCGTCTACCGTCAGCAGATCATGCAGCAATATAATCTCGCCGTCAGAAGCCGGTCGGACAAGGCCCAGAGCAACCTGACGATGAACTATCGGCACAACAACGGAGAGCTCATCAACTCGGGCACGACCTATCTCAACATCAGCTACAAAGGCGCGTTCGAGATCACCAAGTGGCTCACGGCACGCGCCACGATCAACGGCATCTACAGTCGGGCAAAGCGTGCCGGTACAGATTACAACGCCTCCTATACCAACCCGTGGGCCGTGCCGGCCTATGAGAGCCTCTACAATGACGACGGGAGCCTGCGCGGAATGAACTACTGGTATGACGGGAACGACTATTGGACCTATGATACCGACGTCTTCAAGAACCTCCAAAGCAACCCCTTGGAAGAGCTCTACCGCAATACGGTGACGGCGAAGACGCAGAACATGCGCTACCATGGTGACCTGCTCTTCAAGATCATGCCCGGTCTGACGGCCGAAACGCAGTTCATCTACGAGACCGCCCACACCACTTCCGACTGGATCGCGACTGAAGAGAGCCACGCGGCACGCACGATCTACAACGCCTACACATATCTCGACAGCACCGGGAAGGTCGCCCACTACACGCCGGCAGCCGGTGGTTTCCGTCAGACCAGCAACACCGACGGGGCCTACTGGACAGCCCGCGGGCAGATGAACCTTGACCGCACACTCGGCAGACACAGCATCAACGCCATCGCCGGACTTGAGTTCCGACAGACGAAGACCGACGGCACACGCGCCTTGGCACTGGGCTACGACGACCAGTTGCAGAACAGTGGAACGGCGACCGTCGACTTCGCCACGATCAGCACGATGAGAAACTCGTCCTACTACATGTCCGAGAGCCGCGGTTTTCCTGCTCAGCAGTTCGCATACGACCCCTATATCGACGGCGGATTGGGCATCATCCCCGAAGTGAAGCACCGTTATGCATCCGGATACTTCAACGCCACTTATACCTATGACAACAAATACAATCTCTTCGGGTCGTTCCGCAAGGACTATGCCGACGTCTACGGACTGAACGCAAAGTTCCGCGGCCGACCGCTCTGGTCAGTCGGCGCTGCCTGGAACGTCAATGAAGAAGCCTTCATGAAGCCTGTCAAGTGGGTCAACTACCTGAAAGTGCGCTTCAGTTACGGTGTGACCGGAAACATCTATCAGGGTGCCACGAGCTACATGACGGCCACGGCAGGCAGCCTGAACGCCTACACCAACCTCCCCTATGGAGAAGTGGAGAGCCCCGCCAATCCCAATCTGAAGTGGGAAAAGACAAGGACCACCAACCTCGGTGTCGACTTCTCGCTGCTGGGAAACCGTCTTCGCGGCAGCTTGGACTACTACTTCAAGAAGGGCGAGGACATCTTCTCCTACCGCCAGCTGGATCCGACGACCGGCTTTACCTCCATGTTCATGAACACCGCAAGCATGAAGAACAACGGCGTGGAACTGCAACTGACCTACGACTGGCTACGCTCCAACTCCCGCCAGGACCTCACATGGAGCACGAGTTTCACGATGGCCTGCAACAAGAACGAGATCACCAGCGTCGAGAATCCGGCCACCTTGGCCTACCAGCTCATCTCCACGCCCTACAAAGTGGGCTATCCTTCGAGCGCCCTTTGGTCCTACCGCTTTGCCGGCATCAGTGACGTGCAGGGCGAAAAGGGGCAGACCCTATGGTACATCGAAGACAACGGGAAGACACACAACGCCGCGAGCAGGAGCATCAGCATACTTGAGTACTCCGGACAGAGCGAACCCAAGATCAACATGAACATGGACAACCGCCTCACATGGAATGGTTTCTCGCTCAGCCTGATGATGGCTTACTATGGCGGACACGTCATGCGGGCCTTGGCCGAGGTTGAGACGTTCGGCGTTCCCACCACAGCCATTCCGAGCTATTTCATCAACGCCTGGACGCCGGAGCATCCTACGGGCACGCCGGGTATCGGCCGTTACGCCTCCACATCCCTCGGCAGCGAACCCCGCTACTCGGATATCAGCGTGCGGAAAGCCGACTTCCTGAAAGTGCGCAACATCGTCTTCGGCTACGACCTGCCGCAGCAGTGGCTCACGGCCATCCGCGCCAACCGCGTCAGCCTGCGCTTCCAGATCGACAATCCGAAATATCTCTGGGTGGCAAACAAGATCAACGTGGATCCCGAAACACTCGGCATCCGCACACCCAGTTCGTTTATCTTCGGACTTAACGTCAACTTCTGATCCGCGAAGACTATCCTTCAGCATGGTTTACTTATTAATATAGAAAGAACATGAGACATACATTATATCACAAGATGATGCTGCACGCGGCTGCACCGGCCATGGCCGCCGTCCTCACACTCGGCAGTTGTTCCGACTTCACCGACGTTGCGCAGAAAGGAAAGAACCTGCTCTCGACGACCACAGAGCTCGAGATGCTCCTCAATCAGGAGATGGATCCGGGATCGGCAAGTGACTTCAGACAGATGATCAATGACCGGCTCTACGCGTTCAGCAATGTTGCGTCACAGATCAGTCAGCCAAACAAGACCCGCAATGTGATCATCTGGACCTGGGACGAGCAGCAGATGGACAAAATGGCCGAGCTCACCGCGAGCGACGGAGATTACCAGACCTTCTACGGCTACATCGGTAGAATCGCCAATCCGATCCTCTCCAAGATTGACGGGGCAAAAGGCACCGACAACGTCAGGAGCCAGCTCAAGTGCGAAGCGCTCACCTTGAGAGCCTGGAGCAACTTCATCCTGATCAACAAGTTTGCCAAAGCCTACAATCCGGCAACAGCCTCCGAAGATCCCGGCATCATCAACATGACGGAGGACGTGGATATCACGGTGCCGCAATCGCAGAGCACCGTGCAGCAGATCTACGACCAGATCCTGGCCGACTGCGATGCGGCCATCCAGCTTGACGCCCTGCCCGCAGCCGCCGTCAACCGCATGCGCTGGTCGAAGGCGTGTCCTTATGCCGTCAAGGCAATGGCCCTCTTGAACATGCAGAAGTGGACGGAGGCGGAGGCAGCAGCCAAACAGGCACTCGCCATCAGTCCAGACCTGTGCAACTACTGGGATGCTTCGATGCAGACAACCACTAAAGGCAACATCCTCGGAGGCACTTATCCCGTCATCCTGCGTGAAAGACTGAAAGCCGTGGAGGATTACTTCCTGACGTACAATTTGGAGTTCTTCGGTCCCGTTCCGACAGAAAGCTGGGAGGCGTTCGAACAGGGACACGCCTTCAAAGACCTGATGACCACCGACCGGCTGATGTATGACAACGTGATGGGGATGGGTGCAAACATGCTGGGACTGGACTATACGATCACCTATGACTTGAATTCGGTGTGGAATCCATATGGCCTGACATCGGCACAGATGTATCTTGCCGTCGCCGAATGCGAGATCCACCAAGGCCACATTGACGCGGCAATGGACTACATAGACCGTCTCCGCGCCACGCGCATCAATCCTCAGGTCTACAGACCACTGCAGGGAAGCGTCACGACAGAGGCCGAGGCCATCGCCCACCTGAAGCAGGTGACGCACGATGAGTATATCTACACCGCCTACCATTTCATCAGCCTGAAGCGCTGGAACCAGGTTACGGGCTGGCAGCAGACCCTCTCCCGCACGATTGACGGCACCACCTACACGCTGAAGCCGGATTCTAAACTATGGATATTCCCATTCCCTCAGAACGCCATCAACAACAACCCCAATCTCAAGCAGAACTATAACCGATGAATGGAAACGGTCTCCGGGCAGAATGGGTGTTCCATCCTGCCCGGAGGCCGGCATTCCTTTCATTATCAACAGTAAAACCATTTATCAAGGACACATCATGTTCAAACGCCACAGATTATTGCTCATTGCCCTGCTGGCAGGCATCTTTATCCCTGCTTCGGCACAGCAGCCGTCGTGCCGGATCATCGGTACGGTGACAGATATCGATGACGGAAGCGTCATCAGACTGAGCACCTTCGCCTTCGATGCCAAAATGCTCGACTCGACGGTCGTCAAGAACGGCCAGTTCGAACTTACCGTCCCCATCAACGAGACCACTGCTCAGAACATGCTGGGACTGACCTACTATAAGTCCCAGAAGGACTATGCAACGACCCAATTGTTTGCCGAAGCAGGCGCCACTTTAAAGGTCCTGATGAGCCGCGATTATGACAAGTGCAGCGTGACCGGCTCTCCGCTCAACTTCATTCAGAAGGTCTACAACGAGAAGCGGAAAGAATTCTCCGCCCGGATCATACCGCTTCGCGAGGCCGCGCGTGACGAGAAGCTGAGCGAGGCGGAACGGCAGGAGAAAGAGAAGCAGGCCAACGAGGAATACAAAAAAATGGTCGAGTTCGAGCAGGACTTTGCTTATCAGAACATAGACAATATCTTGGGAGTCCGCCTCATCACCAACTCGGCTCCCATGATGGATAAGGCGTTCCTTGCCAAAGCTGCGAAAGAGATCCCCGAACGCTTCTGCAACAATCCGGAGGTGGTGGCTCTCAAGGAGGGGCTGGCCACTGAAGCCCGGACGGCAGAAGGCAGACCGTTTGTCGATCTGACAATGCCGGATCCGAAAGGAAAGACGGTCAGTCTGTCGACTTACATCAAGAAGAACAAGCTCACGCTTGTTGACTTCTGGGCAAGCTGGTGCGGACCGTGCCGCGCATCTATTCCCGGCGTGAAGAAGCTCTATGAGAAGTATCGCAAACAGGGATTCGGCGTGGTCGGCGTATCATTCGACTCGAAGAAGGAGTCGTGGCTGAAGGCTATCCGGGAGCTGGCTCTTCCATGGCCCCAGATGTCTGACTTGAAGGGCTGGCAGTGTGCCGCTTCGCCCGCCTACAACATCAAGGCGATTCCCTTCACGCTGCTCGTCGACCAGCAAGGAACCATCGTTGGACGCAACATAGATGATGAAGCGGCGCTTGTCAGCAAGATAGAGGAGATGCTGAAATAACCATGCACAGTCATTTGAAATCACTCCTGGCAGGAGCGTTGTTGCTCTTCGCCGCATCCGCAAATGCCCAGTCGGCGCAGGAACTGCAGCTGCAGCTCGATCTGAACGATGTCTCCGACACGCTCATCCTCAGCCGGTTGCCATTCGAGAGCAATCACTCAGAAGGCTGTGATACGATCATCACGCAGCGCGGACGATACGTCATCCTCGACTTCTGGGGGTCTTGGGGCGGCTGGTGTATCAAAGGAATGCCGAAGATGAAGGAATACTACACCCGCTACAAGGATCGTTTCGAGATCGTGGGCGTTGACTGCAGCGACACCGAAGCCAAGTGGAAGGCTGCCGTGAAGGAGCATGCGCTGCCCTGGATCCATGTCTTCAACGGTCCGACAGACGGCGTCGACACGCGCTATGCCGTGAATGCTTACCCGACGAAGATCCTCATCAACCCCGACGGAACCATCAACCGCGTCATCGTGGGCGAGTCGGAGGAGTTCTATCAGTATCTCGATCAACTGTTTAAAACATAATTATGAAACTTACAAGAATGATCTTGCTGACGGCGGCCCTGCTGCTTTCAGCTTCGCTCAGAGCCGCCGGCTTCGAGCTGAAAGCCCATCTCACGGGCGACAAATATGAGGGAAAGATGGTCCATCTCTACACAGGCAACGACCTGATGACGTGGCATCGGATCGACAGTGCGCGCATTCAGAACGGCCATGTGGCGTTCCGAGGCCGTCTGAAAGGAGAGCAATTGCTCACCCTACGCGTATTTCCGGATGAGACGCGTGGCATGATGGGCAAGGACCGCGCGATCATGCGGCCCTTCCTCCCCATCCTGATGGGCAACGAGAAGGTCAGCGTCACGGCTGCCGTAGACTCGTTGGGCATGGACTTCGAGACGCTTTCACCTTATTTATATGATTACTCCGACGTGGACATACAAGGCTCGCCGCTCGCCCGGAAGTATGCCGACTTCACCACGAAGGCCAGCCGTCTGAAGGCGACTTACCAACGGGCGATGCGCCCCCACTATGCTTTCTTGGGCCGACGGGCCACCAGTCCGCTCCGCGAAGGGGTGGAGACGCTCGACGCCGCCGAACCTTCAAAACGGGCCTATGAGGACTGCATCCGCCAGTTTGTGAACGACAACACGAACAACGCGGCCGGCCTGCAGGCATTCTATCAGTTCTTCGACCGCTTCACGATTGACGACATCAACCGCATCGAGGCTGCTTTCCCGACGGCGTTGCGCCGTTCCGCACTCGGCATCAAGGCCTACAACGTGATCGCCAGCGCCAAAGTCTCGGCCGTGGGTGCACCCTTCTACGACTGCGAACTGCAGACTCCGGAGGGCAAGACATTCCGCATCAGCGACTATGCGGGCAAAGGACGCTACGTGCTGCTGGAGTTCTGGGCCAGCTGGTGCGGTCCCTGCCGGGCCGACATACCCCATCTGAAAGAAGCCTATGAGGCTTATCATCCGCAGGGATTCGAGATCATCTCGATCTCCATGGACAATAACCGGAAGGCATGGACAGGCGCCGTGGAGCGCGAACGGATGAACTGGATCCAGGGGAGCACGCTCAAAGCCTTCACGGACGGTCTTTCGAAGGCTTACAACTTTAACGGAATACCCTTCTGCATACTCGTCGGGCCCGACGGAAAGATCGTGGAGCGCAACTGGCGCGGGTCGTCCATGGACCGCGGACTGATCAAGCTCTACGGCAATCACTTCGGTTCGCGCTACGACAAGGGCAACACCGCCTTCCGCATCAACGGCTTCATCACCGATCCGGACAATCCTGACGGACATGCGGACTACACCGGAGCCGACGGCATGAAGGCCTACCTCATCACGGGCGACAGCCGTAATGGCACCCAGAAGACCGACAGCACGGAGATCAAACTCGGCCAGTTTGTCTTCAAGGGCGACATGGGCGTAGGCTGTGCACCGGCCTATCTGCGCATCGGACCCGCCAAAGGCATGAACGAGAACGTGACTACGCTCTACGTGGAGCCCGGCACACTCGGTGTCGCTTACGTCAAGAGCAACCTCGACAGGCCGTCGCGCACCCACGGATCCGTCACCCAAAGCGAGATCGAACAATTCGAGAAGGACGTCAACATGGATCGGTTGAAGGAACTGAACAAGCTATATTACACGGCTGCAAACCGTGACAGCATCAGCAAGCTGATGGAGCCGATCCGCGAAAGGTATCAGCAGAAGACCGATGAGTTCATCAGCAGTCATCCCGCATCCTATCTCACGCCCGGCTTCCTGATGGGCAAGATGAGCACGATGGGCTATACAGCGCTTGTGGAAGCGTACGGCAAGCTGGACCCGAAGGTGAAAGTGATGCCTGAAGCCAGGGAGATCGAGCAGGAGATTGACGTGCAGGGCAAGTTGCAGCCGGGCCAGCCCGCGCCCCTGTTCACCAAGAACGACGTGATGACAGGCAAGCCGGTGAGCCTGCAGAACTTTCGCGGGAAATACGTACTGATCGACTTCTGGGCCACCTGGTGCGTGCCCTGCCGGCAGTCGAATCCGCACATGCGACAGCTCTACGACCGCTATCACAAGAAGGGACTTGAGTTCATCTATGTCGCCGACGATGACCGGAACGAGGCAAAGCTGAAAGCTGCCATCGCCAAAGACGGCCTGAAGAAGATGCACCACGTCTTGCGCGGACTGCGGATCGTCAATCCCGCCACCTATGAGATGGACCATACGAATGACATCAGCGACCGCTACGGCATCCACTTCCTGCCTACGAAATACCTGATCGGCCCAGACGGCAAGATCATCGGCAAGTTCGAGACGGACGAGCTGGACCGTAAGCTCCAGGAAATCTTCAAGTGAGCAACCGGCAATATCATGCTTAGCAACCGCCTGTCTGCTGTTAAGCAACCGGCCGAGACAAACTGCCGACCATCCATATTCTCTTTCCCTCAAGACCAAAGGGGGACAAAACATCAGCCGCAACTACGTAATGTAGCTGCGGCTGACTGTTTTTAGGCCGTCCGGAGAATCAATTTTCCCAGACCGAATACGTCTCCAACTCCGGATCCGGATCCTGTATCTCTTCCTCGAAAGTATTTTCTTTCGACAGCTGGGAACTTCCCAATGTATTGCTCGCTTCAAGCATGAGTGCACTGCTTCCGACCTCTTTGACCTTGATCTGTGGCTTTATGTAATGTTTCATTGTCATTTTCTATATTTCGTTGTGATCAAATTGCTCGCCTGAATGTCCGCTTAGCGAACGACAAACTTCTTCCCATTCTGCAAAACTACGCCGCGACAGGACTTGTCTACGCGCTGTCCGGCGAGGTTATACATCGGTGCTTTCGGGTCAATCTGCGTCTTGTGGATGACCGGGAGTATGTCTGTGGTCTCGTTGAAAAGATAAGCCGGCTTGGCTCCGGCGCTTTTTGCCAACTTCAGATATGCCTTATGGGCGGCGTTGTTGAATGCTGCCCCACCGGCAGCTCCCCAATAGAAGCCGGCTGAACCGGCATCGCCATTGGCATTGAGCGATAACCAGTAGAAATAACTGTTGTCATCTGCTTCCAAGAGCGTACCCACATCGGTTCCACCGAGCAGATTTGCAGCATCTGCAGTAGCGGTCACCGTGCCTGTCTCAATCTTGAACTTGTATTCGCCTTGGGCACCATTCAAGACCACTGGCGAAGCCTTTGGAAGCAAATCACCAGCCTTATAAGTCTGGCTCTCGACGAGTTTGTCACTTGCCAAGGTCATCGTTGAAGCGGCCAGACCTTCCGGAACGACCAGATTTGCATTGCCGAAGTACAGTGTGGCGTATTGCGATTGGTTGACCGAAGTGACAATATAGCCTTCATCTGTGTTCTTGATGCCATTCACGGAGTAATAGCTTTGTCCATCGCCTTTCACCAACACCCTGACTCCTGCCATACCTGCATTGTCCTTAGCGTTCACCTGATTGCGCAATGTACCAGCCGACAACTGAACGGGAATTGTTTTTGAGCCGTCTCCTTCTGTCGCATCATCCGCCAGCGCAATATTCGTTGCTTCTGCATTCGCACCTGTCAAGGGAGCCGAAGCTCCATACGATCCGACGATGTAACCTGTCACATATATGTCTGTCATACCGGCAGCATCGCCATTGATCAGCTCGGCAACCGTATACGGATTGTTGAACCCGCCCTTGCTGTCAGGGCTAAGGGAAACGGTGAGTGCGTAATTTGCCGACGCCGGATTGTAGGTATCGTCTCCCGGGAATACGGCCTTGATCGTCGTGGAACCTGTTTTCAGCACCGTCACTTTACCCGTTGCAGCATCCACGGTGGCAACATTCTGATCGGAGCTACTGTAGCTGATGGCCGAGCTGACGGCCTCCACCCCGCTTGGATCAATGGTCAGCGCGGGCTCCGTAAATGTTTCTCCGAACATGGTGGAATCCGCTGTTGCCGAGAAAGAGAGCGTGACATTGTTCTTGGCAGAAGGTGTGTAGGAAATCAAATAATTGTTCGCGCTGAACTCATAGGTGTCATTGTAATTCGCCAGTGCGCCAAGAACGACAACCTCCGCGCCTACTCCGAGCTGGTCAGCAGATGTGAACGCCGCTTGCCCAAGATATTTCCCGCTATAAACAGTCAACTGTGTGTCGCTTAGTAATCCTTTGTCTGAAATGGTATAAGCAGCGTTACCTGACTGCGTGTTGACGGCTGTAATGTCAGTGATAAATCCTTTCACATGGAAGTTTTGTGATGTCAGTCCTGCGTCTATCACCGTATAGGCATCCGCGATGTTGAACGGATCGTCCGCCGTGCCGGCATGCTCGGTCCTGGCAAACGACGCGGAGGTTATCGAACTGACGGCCCCATCCACCACCGCAATCGCTTTAACGGTTGCCGAATGATCTAAGGCGAACGGTCCCGCATATGGCGTAGAAGCCGTCGTAGGATCCGTTCCGTCGGTCGTATAATAGAAAGTTGCACCGCCATCACCCGCGATCGACACCTGCGCAGACCCACTGAACGGATTGGAGGGTATCGTGACGGAAGGAGCAGCGACGGCTGCAGTCGACCATACAATCTCTACTTTGTCGAGATAGAGTGCACCGGATTTTGCGCGAATGCCAACAAATGCATAGTCTCCCGTTACCGGGATTGTCACCGTCTCCTTTCCTGGCGTATACGTGGCTGTGCCCAACTGAGTGCCATCTGATGAACCACTGTACAGGGAGATTGGATCTTTATATTGCGTATTTTTACCATAAACCGAAACAACTCTTCCAGACGTTGTGTTCGTATTGAATGTGACGGTAACGGACTTAACCTTCCCCCCCGTTGCTGTTGTTACAATCCCGCTGTTGCTGTTGGTTGTGTTCAACTGAATAGAGCCATAAGAACCAGCTGACTGACCAGCATAGACAGCCGTTGAGTTTGACTTTTTGCCACTCCAAGAAGCATAACTTGCGCTGGAGATACCAGTGAATGCCTGGTCAAGAATATCGGTCACGTCCTGCCCCCACATTCCACTGAAGACCGCGAGCAGCAGCACCGTGACATAGATACGTAAATTTTTAATCATAATCAAATTGTTTAAAGCACTGATAAATAATTCTTTCTGGATTTCACCTGTTTGCAAATATAAATATAATATGTGAAAGAATTAAATAAAAGAGGGTAAAAACAATGCATAAAACCCGCATTGAAATCAAATTGTCACATCACGGACGGCGAAGGCGGTCAGACGCAACGGAGCCGGCAGGCCGGCAAGAATGAAGGGCGGGCGTCACAGCATGCGGGCGGCATGATGGCCTGCCAGAACGGCCAGGAAGCCGACGAGGAGACTCGCAAGGACGTAAAGGGTGACGACGGAGAAATGGTCTTCGCGAAGGAGGGCATGATTCTCGTTCATGAAGGTGGAGAAAGTGGTGAAGCCCCCGCAGAAGCCTGTGGTGAGGAAAAGCCGTGTCTGGGGCGAGAGCCACTGACCGGCGGCGGGCAGGCCGGTCAGGAATCCGATGAGCAGACAGCCCAGCACGTTGACGGTGAACGTGCCCCAGGGATAGGGCGCGAGCGTCCATGCCTGCATCAGACGGGAGACCACGAAGCGCAGCCCGCCTCCGAAGAAGCTGCCGCAACCTACCAACAAAAACTCTTTAAACATAGCCGATGATTTTGAAATTCCCATTCGGCAGCCGACACAATGATCCCTGCCGTTCAAAGCAAGCAGGGACCGTCAGCCGAATACACGCCATCGGCAGTTGGTTCAGGGAAGCCCCATTCCCCGGGATCGTGAAATCCGCTGCAAAAATACGTATTCTCCGCCGACGGGGCAAATGATTTCCGGATTATTTGCCCCTGTCGTCCCTTTTTTTCGTATATTTGCACCGGACGGCCGACCGACTGCCCGCACAGACACAAAACGATCTACACACAAAGAGATGAAACGACAAGCATTATTCATCGGAGGCACCGGAACGATCAGCGCAGCGGTCACGCGCCGCGTGGCCGGGATGCCCGACTGGGAACTGACGCTCATCAACCGCGGTTCCCGAAACGACACGCTCCCCGCAGTCGTGCATGTGATCCGGGCCGACATCATGCAGGATGACCTCGCGCCACTCTTAGAGGGGCTACGCTGGGACGTCGTGGCCGACTTCATAGCCTTCACGCCCGCCGACGCGGAACGCGACTTCCGCCTTTTCAACGGGCGCACGGCGCAGTATTTCTTCATCAGTTCCGCCTCCGTCTGCCGCAAGTGCTCCTGGGACAATCCGATCACGGAGCAGACACCGCGCGAGACCTCCCACTCCGCCTATGCGCGCCAGAAGGCGGCCTGCGAGGATGTCCTCCGGCAGCATCAGCAGGCTGACGGATTCCCCGTGACCATCATCCGCCCCACGCTGACCTACGACGAGCGGAAGGCACCCGTGGCCGTACGCGGCAACAAGGGCAACTGGACGGTGATGAGGCGCATGATGGAGGGCAAACCGGTGATCATTCCCGGCGACGGCTCCTCGCTCTGGACACTCACCCACACCTCCGACCTTGCCCGCGGATTCACGGGCCTCATGGGCAACGGGAGCGCCATCGGCGAGACGTTCCACATCACGTCGGACGAGGCGCTGACATGGAACGAGATCTACGAAGGACTGGCCCGCGCCTTAGGCGTGGAGCTACGCGCCGTCCACGTGCCGAGCGACCTGCTCGCCATCGGTGATCCTTTCGGCTTGGAAGCAAACCTGCTGGGCGACAAGGCGTGGTCGGCGCTCTTCGACAACAGCAAACTCCGCCGTGCCGTACCCGACTTCCGGCCGCGCGTGCGCTACGAGGAGGGCATCCGCGAGACCGTGGATTACATCCTCGCCCACCCCGAATGCCAGCCCGAGGAGCCTGCCTTCGACGCCTGGTGTGACCGTGTCACAGCCATCATCGACGGCATCCGCGGTCCGCTGCGCGAGGCTGCCGACCTGACCCGCCGGCCCTGCGAATGAGGTCCGGAAGAGCTGTCGGCCGGCTGAAATCCATCCGTCGAGACAGCAGAAATCGCCTCCGACGGACACGGAAAAACGGGGCGCGGGGAGCGCAGAAAAGAGGAGGCGCAGACGGAGCATAAAGGAGGGCTGCGCAGAGCTATGCTCCGGGCCGTCCATATGTATGCTTTCGGGCGCCCAAAGCATAGCTCTTGGCGGCCGAAAGCATAGCTCTGTGCAGGCCATCCGTAACCCATTGAAAAACAACATCTTACAAATCGGTCAGCAGGAGCCTTGAAACGAGAGGAACGGAAGGAAAGAAATGGAAGAGAAGAAAGAAATACTCTGGAACAGAAATTATCTGAAGGTGATGGCAACCAACACGCTGCTCTACTTCGCCTTCTATGTGCTCACACCGCTGTTGCCGATCTATCTGAGCGAGCAATTCGGCGCGACGAAAGACATGATCGGACTCGTGCTGTCGGGTTATTCGGTGGCCGCCCTCATCATCCGTCCGTTCAGCGGTTTCGTGGTCGACAGTTTCTCGCGCAAGCGGGTGCTGATGGTCTGCCTCACCCTGTTCTTCGCCTTCTTCCTCGGCTATATCGTGGCGGGCACGCTGCTCATGTTTGCCATCGTCCGGACGCTCCACGGGGCGCCCTTCGGGGCCGTGACGGTGGCCAACAGCACGTGTGCGATCGACGTACTGCCGTCATCGCGCCGTTCGGAAGGTATCGGCTACTATGGACTGAGCAACAATCTGGCCATGGCGGTGGCCCCCTCGGTGGGCATCTATCTGTATCGGTTCACGGGCGACTTTCAGCTGCTGTTCTGGTTGGCATTGGTCATTGCGCTGCTCGCAGTGGTCATCGCCGGGGGCGTGAAGCTGCCTCCGAAAACGGTCTCCGCCCCTCGCGGCAAGCTCTCCTTTGACCGCTTCTTCCTCGTCCGCGGCTGGCTGCTGGCCGTGAACATCGCCTTGTTCGGCTTCTGCTTCGGTGTGCTGAGCAACTATTTGGCCATCTACAGCAAGCAGGAGCTGGGCCTCACGGGCGGCACGGGGACCTACTTCCTGCTGCTCGCGGCCGGTTTGGGCATCTCGCGTCTGCAGGGCGGACGGGCCTTGCGCAAGGGCCGGCTGACGCAGAACGCCGCTCAGGGCATCCTGCTCTCGCTCTGCGGCTACACGGCGTTTGTCCTCTTCCGCAACATGACGGGCTATTACGCCTCGGCAATCCTCATCGGACTGGGCAACGGACACATGTATCCCGCCTTCCTCAACATGTTTGTCAACGTGGCGAAACACAATGAGCGGGGCACGGCAAACTCCAGTATCCTCACCGCATGGGATCTCGGCTTCGGCATCGGGATCCTTTTAGCAGGCATCGTGGCCGAACATGCCGGCTTCATCGCCGCATTCTGGATGGTCGCAGGGGTGAATGCCGCCGGCGCATTGCTGTTCTTCGCGGCCACCCGCACATTTTTCCTGCGGAGAAGGAGGGAGTGAGAGATGAGGGATGAAGGATGAGAAGATGAGGGGAAAGCGATGGATTCGTGGCGGACGGGCACAAGGCCCGCCCCTGCAGTTCTTTGAGATCAGGAGCGCAGGAGTGAAAAGGAGTTGGCACTCACTGCGCCCGTCGGGAGTTACAGACAATAGCAACGATAAGCGACAAAACATTTGTCTGTAACTCCTTTTGACTCCTCTGACTCCTGCACGCCTGATTTTTCACGCCTGCACGCCTGAACTTTCACTCCCACGCTCCATCCTCCTTCCTCCTCAACCTTTCCCTTTCGGCGGCCGCATCTGAAAATGGTGGCGGAGGAGGGAGACCGTTTCGGCGGCCGTGGTGGCCGGAGCCACGATCTGCTCCAACGGACAGCGGGTGTCCCCCTCGGCCCGAATGATCTCGTCGCAAAGCGTTGCGCAGCTGTAAGGGATCGCGTTCGCCTCCAGCAGAGGGATCGCGCTGCGGCTCAGCACGTCCGCATAGACACAGGCAACACCGCCGTATGCCGCCATCCCGGCAGCCGCCTTGCCGATCACCTTGTCGGCTATGCAGGCGCCGCGGAGCGCCTCCGGCTCGTGGTCAAGGAGATATTCGAGATCGCGCACACCCGTCTGGGAGAACGTGCGCACACGACCTCCGGCCTCCTGCACGACCAACGAGCAGCGCTCGCGGTGGAGGATGTCGGCAAGATGGGATAAGTCCGGACGGGACATCTTCAGCATGGGCGAACGCCTAACGTCTGTCTCCGACAGTCAGGCGCAACAGGGCCCAGCCGCCGAAGACCTGCAGCAGCAGGCCCGGGAAACCCAGACGGACATCCTGCAGGGCTGCGGCACCGCTGCCGGTGATGGCCCATTCGGCCAGCATGCCGACGGCCTGACAGGCCACGACGGCCATTGCGACGCCCGCCAATGACACGCGCCCCATGCGGGCGGCGATCAGCGCGGCGGCCAAGGCCAGCAAGGAGCCCTTGACGAGGATGACGGGCAGCATGGCCGCAGGCGGCATCCCGAAGAGCAGGTGATTGACCAAGGGAGAGCCGATGGCCGTCAGCAGGCCCACCGGGAGGCCGTACTTGTAGGCGCCGATGAGCGTGAAGAAGTAGATGGGGAGCAGGATCAGGCCGCCCTGCGGAATGAGATGGCAGAGCTGAGGCAGCAGGATGTTGCCCACGATGAAAAGCACCGTCAGCAGATAAGTTTTCATTTCGCGGAGGCCCAGCTGATAGATGGCCGGCGCACAGGTTGTCGTTTGCATGGCTGTCATTTAGTCTTTGATGAATAATCTGAGTTGTGAACGGCTGACAGAGCGTGTCACGCTTGCGTGCGGAGCAGTCATCAGACACCCGCATGGTGCACGGCCGCAGGTGCGCCCGGCCGGCAGTCCGACAGGCATCGGGCAGATCACGCGCGTGCACCGACGGTCGCAGCCGCCGCCATCCGCATCGTCACGCCGTTGCGATGATTTCACAAAGTTACGGAAAAGGATTGGAATATCCGCCACGCAAGGCATGAAAAAATGCGCCGGGATGCTCATTTTTTTCGGCCGCGGCGATGTGCCGCCAGCGCCGTCTGCCGATCCCGGGCCGACGGGAAGGCCCTTCCGAGGGCGTCAGCGGCGGGACGAGATGCCCAGTCCGGCCTGCTCCCACTCGATGATACCGCCCTTGAGGTTGATCAGGCGGAAGCCAATGGAGGCCAGCCACGATGCCGCCATGCGCGAGCGGTGGCCGCTGCGGCAGTAGATGAGCAATGGCCGGGAACGGTCGAACATCTCCATCACCCGCTTCTTGAAGTCGCTCGCGTGCATGTCGATGTTCACCGCACCGGCGATATGTCCCTGTGCATACTCGGCTGCCGTGCGCACGTCGAGCAGCTGCGCGCGGCTCGACTGCACGGCGTGTTCAAACTCTTCCGCAATCACGGAATGGATGCGCTCGTGCCGGGTGCATGAAAACATCGTCACGCCCAGCGCAGCCATGAGGGCCACCAAAAACTTTTTCATCTCGTATCACTGTTGTCTGGTTACACTGTCATTCATGAATCGTGCGATCTCCTCGATCCGCTTCTCGCCCATCCGGCGTCCTATCTCGTAGACACGCCGCATCTCCGCGGGCTTCTTGGACACGTGCCCGATCGGCAACGGCTCTTCGGGGCGGATCACGAGTGCCCGTCCGGCCTGCTCCTCCTGCCGCACGTAGGCCTTCTGGGCATTATACATGCCCGGCCGCAGGCGCAGGGCCCGCAGCAGCGCAGGATAGCGTCCCAGTCTGACCCGCATCACGGGAAGCAGGCGGGAGCGATGCTTCACATAGTCGGCAGGCTGGGTCTCGATGACGATGTTGCGGTCGAAGCCCAACTGCTGGAAATACGCCAGCGGGATCGAATCGCTGATGCCGCCGTCGAGCAGCTGCCTTCCGCCGATGTCGACCACGCGTGACACGAGCGGCATCGACGCCGAGGCGCGGAACCATTCATAGGTCTCCTCGGTGCAATGCCGGAGTTGCTGATAGACCGCACGTCCCGTCCACACATCGGTGCAGACCACATGAAACTCCATGGGGTCGGCCTCAAAGGCCGCCTCATCGAAGCGGTCGAGGCGCTGCGGCAGCTCATGGTAGCAGAAACGGCCGCCAAACAGGTCGCCCGTACGGATCCAGGAGCGCAGCGAGCAGTAACGCCAGTCGGTGGCGAAGCGCGTGTTATAGCGTATGCTACGGCCCGGTTGGTGCGACTTGTAATTGCATCCGAACGCCGCACCTGCCGACACGCCGATGATGCCGTCGGGCCTCAGCCCCCGCTCCATCATCACGTCAAGCACGCCGGCGGTGAACAGTCCGCGCATCGCTCCACCCTCAAGCACTAATCCTTTCTTCATTTTCACAGTCCTATTTGATCATTCAGCCCCGCCCGCATGGCTCCCCGGCCGTCGGAAAAGACCGCCTTCGGAGCGCGATCGGAACATGTCACAAATTTAGAAAAATATTTTGAGTCAGTTGCTAAGATGGCATGAAGATTTTGTATATTTTATATTTCCGCACATGGAAGAAACCGTCCGGAGAGGCCCGGAAGCAGCTGTCGGAGGGCCGGATCAGCCGACTTGGCCGCACGGCGATGCCGCCACGCTGCGCGAAGAACATTTCATGAAAAAATAACGTTTAAAATTTTGGACATCTGAAAAAATACTTTATATTTGCAATAGAGACAACCTCAAACCACAACTTAACATCAGATACGAACGAATATGAGCAGCTTTTTAGAAAACATTTTACGCAGTGGCGCAGCCGGAAACCTCGTGGAGGCTGCCAAGGAAAAACTGCAGGACGGCTCACTCGGCGAGATTCTCGACAAGTTGGGTATCGGAGGCGGCAAGGTCGGTGATCTTGCCAACGGCGTGATCAGTGTGATCGGGCTGGCCAACGATGCTTTCGGCAAGAAGGAGGAAGACGAAGAGGCAGTCGGAGAAGAGGAAAGTGAAGAAACCGAAGAAGCACAGTAAAGGAGGGACTACTATGGAAAAAATCATCGAAGTTGTCAGACTGATGGCAAAGACAGGGCTCTTCTTTGCCAGTGCCGACGGCATCTACCAGCAGCGCGAACGCCAGTTCATCAACGATTTTGTCAGCGGAATAGAGCAGATCGGATCCATCACGCCCGAACTGAAAGGCGAGGTCTACGGCGCGCTCAACAACCAATACAAGATCGAAGAGATCATCCGCGAGACCAATGCCGTCTTGGAGGGATTCAATAAGGATGAGCGCCGCGCCATCTTGGCATCCATCCGCGGATTCATCACCAAGGTGATCGAGGCCGACGGAAGCGTGCATCCCCTCGAAAGAGAAAACTTCCGACTCTGGAAGGATCAGTTCGGGCACTCGGCATAAAGGCCGCCATGCGTCACCAACCGCATGCCCCATCCTGCCGACGGATGGAGAGAAATCATTGGACATACAACAAAAAGTCAGGCAGAAGACGAAGGTCTCCTGCCTGACTTTTTTGATCTTACGGCTGATATTGCCTCATGACCGAGTCGACAACCTCAATCATGTGATCGCCGCGGAGATTGCGTTCGACAACCGTACCATCCGGGGCGAAGAGAATGATCATCGGTATGCCGTAGACGCCATAGAGCCGCATCTGCCTATTGCCGGCATTGACGATATGCTTCCAGGTCATCACCTTGTCCTTACTGATGGCCGATCGGGTATCCTCCAACCTGTCGTTGACCGCCATGCTGACGATCTCAAAATGATCACCCTTATACTTCTCGTACAGCTTGGACAGATTGGGCGACTCCGCCCGGCACCATATGCACCAGCTCGCCCAGAAGTCAAGCAGCACGTACTTGCCACGTCCGACATAGTCGGAGAGGCGGGCCGTGGTGCCATCGGGATTACCCTTCTCGACCGTGAAGTCTACGAAACGATGCCCTTTGCCCGTATTTCGCACGGCCGTATATTGGCTGACGCACGACCGGAGCAATCCGTAGGAAGGTTCCCGGCTGTCCATCAGCGCATAGAGTGCAAAGAACTTCTCCGCGTCATCGGCAATGTTGACCGTAGCTCGGGTCAGCACATACTCGGCCACCACGGCGCTCTTGTTTTCAGAGATATAGCGCTTGGCCAAGTCATAGAATCCGGCCGAATAGTCATCAAGTATCTTCCGCCGCGCCTGCGCATAAGTTTCTTTCGTCAGGGAGGAATCCTTGTCAAGCGCCCCCAACTGCAGGCCCGTGTTGCGCTGGATGCGGTCGCGTGCCTTTTCATAATCCACGATGACTTTGTTCTGTGGCGTCGTACCCATGTTGACATACTGTTCCATGTCGACCTTGATCACTCCCGGCTCGACGACAATGGTGGGGCCAAGCGTCCCGTCCTTGACTTCGAGCAGTTGTTCACGGTCGATCCGGCCGGTCA
>JALFRV010000050.1 GCA_022778905.1 Prevotella sp.
GGACACTTACATCAACGCCCTGCCTGTCACCCACAGCGATGTCCTGCGCGGAGATCAGGCCTGGGGAAATGCCGTCCGGGCCAAGGTACTCATGCAGATGAAGCGCTATGCCGACGCACTGCCCTATGCAAAGAAGGCGCTCGACCTCAACGGAACGATCGAAGACCGGTCCGGGACAGTGGATGCAGGCGACTGGATATTGACCAAACAGGCCGGGAGCAACTACATTTATTTCGGCACGATGGTGGCTTCTTTCACCGAAGTGATCTCTCCCGAGACTGCTGCGCGCTTCGAACGGGGCGACTATGTGAAAGATTATGCCTTTCTGTTCGGCATGAAACCAGGCGAGGGAGGAGACGACGACGATGACGACGATGCGGAGGAATGGGATGCCAAGGCCACGCTTCTGAAAGTCAAGGATGTCATCAATGGCATCAAGGCTAAACGGAAGTCAGACGCCCAGAATACAGACATCACTGACGAGACAGGGCCGACCGATGACGAGATTGGAGACGAGGGTGATGAATATGTCGCACCCAACGCGGCCAATCCTGCATGGAGCGAACTTTTCGGTATGATGAACAGCGGTGTCATCGGTGCCGCACAGTACTACTCCATGAATGCGAATGTCAACTGTTACGGCATCACCAGCGACAGAATGTATTACACCTTGGCCGAGTGTCTCATCCGAACGGGCAAGACTGACGAAGGGTTGGAGCTTGTCAATCAAGTGCGCAGCTGCCGCATCAGTCCTGATCAGTATGCCCCGCTGACGGCTTCCACGGAGACCGAAGCGATGGAACAGCTGCAACGCAGCAAGTGGATCGAGTGTCTCTGTACCTATGAGAACTTCTTTGACTGCAAAAGATGGAACAGCGAAGAGAAATACCGGCGCACCATTACACGAACCATCATGGATATGGAAGGCAATATATCGACCTTCGAAATTGCTCCGGACTCGAAGCTCTGGATCCTTCCTTTCCCACTGAACGTAACCCGCAAAAATCCCACATTAACACAGAATTATTGATATGAAACACAGCAGAACTTTCTGTATTGCGCTTTTAGCCCTGTGGAACGTCCTACCCATGCAGGCACAAATGCTGAAACTCATCATCCCAGACAAAGCCTTACAGCAAGGCGTCATGCTGATCAACCACGGTCAGTTTGAGCAGGCGGCCTTCGACAAGCAGGGCTGCTGGACCTATGACAAGGGCACCTATGAACGGCCGACGGACATCATGCTGATGATCGGCACATCGGGCATGTACCCCGCTGTCATCCAGTCGGGCAGGAAGCAGACCGTTACGGTGACCGCAAAGAAAGGAAAGACGCAGGTCGATTATGCAGGCGACAACGTCGAGAACGCACGCTTTTATCAGTTATACACAGCCTTGGGACCAGAGAAAAACGAGCGTAGCGGCAACGACTTCTCTGATATGGACATCGAAGAAATGCGTGTGGAGGCAGAGAAAGCCAAGCGTGAGACGATCACATACCACGAAGCGTTCGCCCGCTTGGATCGGAAGCACACCGAAATTCTCAAGGCGGCCAATCGGGTCAAAGACTCCGCCATGCGCGAAATTTACCTCAAGATGACCAAGATGCGCTATTTGGCCTGTCTATTGGAACTCACAGCCGATCAGGCATGGTCGGAAAAACGCGACATCCGCGCTGACCGCGACTACGGGAAACTGATCGCGCAGATCGATCCCAACGATCCTGACGGGCTCGACCTGCTCTTCAGCCTGCCTCAGATGTTCATTGACTATCACCTGTCGACCTCCAAAGACGCCGAGAACCTCACCGACTACGGACTCGATTACATCCATGTGGTCAGACAGCACGTCACGGACCCGAAAGTCAAGAACGCGCTGTTGGACAATTTAGCATCCAATCTGTTCGCTGCATCCACGGAAATGACAGGCAAGAGTTTTGATATCTCCACCTTCTGGGACGCCTTTGTGAAAGAGGCTGATCCGAACACCGTGGCCAAGCTGCAATACATCGTCGACTCCCGAAAGAATGCCATCGCCGGAGCGAAATGCCCTGACGTGACCTTCAGTGACATCGAGGGCAACCGGCACAAGTTGTCCGACTACTTCGGCACCTATATCTACATCGACATCTGGGCAACCTGGTGCGGGCCCTGCTGTGCCGAGATTCCGTATATAGAGAAATGGGTCGCCCACTACAAAGACAACCCGAAGATCAAGTTCCTGAGCATCAGCATCGACACGAACCTGAATGCCTGGAAGAAGAAAGTGGAGAAGGACAAGCCCCAGTGGCTGCAGTTCAACTGTAATAAGGAGGAAAACAAGACGCTTACAGAGCAGTGGGGCGTCGTCGGCATACCGCGTTTCATCATCATCAACCCCGATGGAACCATCTGCAGACCCGATGCTTTCCGTCCCAGTGACCCACAATTCCAGACCCGAATGGATGCGATCATCAACGGATCTGCTTCCTGACCGATCCGTCATTCCAATCATGTCCTCCCACCGTCATTGACTGACAGCGGGAGGACTTTTAGTTTGTATTCACTCCTAACCTGCTATCTATTTACTTCTAAAATTGTACAAAAGTCTTCGTATTCTGTCCAATGAGCCAGAAAATGCGCATGTACAGATGGTCATTTGGATTATTTTTGGTAATTTTGATGCGGTCAATCACCTTTCGGAACGGACTGAACGGGCGGACCGGAATCCATCTCCATGACGATCCGGGAAAGACTGACCGACAGGCAGAAATCAGATCTAATCCAACCATTATGATAAAACAGGAACAATTCATCCAGATTCTACAGCACTTCAATTATGAAGGTGCACCAACCTCCGTTGATCCCATCGGCAACGGCCTCATCAATGATACCTACAAAGTGGCCACCTCCGGCAGCGACACACCTGACTATGTGCTGCAGCGCATCAACCATGAGATTTTCACGGACGTCGACTTGCTGCAGCGCAACATCGAGGCGGTGACCGGCCATATCCGCAAGAAATTAGAGGCACAAGGAAAGAGTGACCTCGACAGAAGGGTGCTCCGCTTCATCCCTACGGCCGAAGGAAAGACCTACTATCGCTCGCCGGAAGGATCCTACTGGCGCCTTTCGGTATTTATCCCACGCGCCACGAGCTATGAGACGGTCACGCCGGAGCACGCATTGGAGGCCGGATTGGCTTTCGGAGACTTCGAGAATATGCTCACCGATCTGTCTGCGCCGATCGCGGAGTCGATCCCCGACTTCCACAACATGGAGCTGCGGGCACGCCAGTTGCGTGAGGCGGTGGCTGCGGACGCCAAAGGAAGGCTCGCCGAAGTGCGCGGCATCGTCGACAAATTGGAAGCCTGGGCCGACCGGATGTGTCTTGCGGAACAGCTCTACCGTGAGGGCAAACTGCCGAAACGCATCTGCCACTGCGACACGAAGGTCAACAACATGCTCTTTGACGAGTCGGGCGAGCTGCTCTGCGTCATCGATCTCGACACGATCATGCCGAGTTTTGTCTTCTCTGACTATGGTGATTTCCTGCGCACGGCAGCCAACGCGACGGCCGAGGACGATCCGGAACTCAGTCATGTGATGCTGAAATGGGACATCATTGAGCAGTTCACACGCGGCTATATCATATCGACGAAGCCGTTCCTCACCCCCATTGAGCGCGACAACCTGCCCTATGCGGCCGCCCTCTTCCCGTTCATGCAGTGTGC
>JALFRV010000086.1 GCA_022778905.1 Prevotella sp.
CCGTTGTTCTGCTCATGAACATGGGAGGCGAGTTCATCCCGACGCTCGATGAGGGCGACTTTGTTATCCAGCCGGCCCTGAAGACCGGAACCTCCCTGTCAAAGACTGTGGAGCTCACGACGCAGATGGAGAAGATTCTGAAGCGTCAGTTCCCAGAGATCCAGCAGGTCGTATGCCGCATCGGTGCGGCCGAGGTGCCCACGGACCCGATGTCAATGGAGGAGATCGACATGATCATCAAGCTCAAACCGAAGGGCGAATGGGGCACGGCGAAGACGAAAGAGGAACTGGCCGACAGGTTCAAGGAAGCCCTCTCCGTCATCCCGGGCGTTGACTACGAGTTCACGCAGCCCATCGAAATGCGCTTCAATGAGCTTATCACCGGCGTGCGGTCGGACATTGCGATCAAGGTGTTCGGTGAAGATCTCGACTATTTGAACGAGAAGGCCGTGGAGATCAAGTCGCTTGTGCAGCAGATTCCCGGCGCCGCCGACGTCATCTTGGAGAAGACGACGGGACTGCCGCAGATGAATGTGAAGTACGATCGGGATAAGATCGCCGCCTACGGCGTGGAGGCCCGGACGCTCAACGACTATCTGGCGATCGCCTTTGGCGGTAAGGAGACGAACAGCGTATTTGAAGGGGAGAAACGCTTCGACTTGGTTGTGCGGTTGGATAAGGATTACAGACGGGACATCGACAACATCAGACAGCTGCAGGTGCCGTTGCCTAACGGGCGGATGGTGCCCTTGTGCGAGCTCGCCGACATCACCTTCACGACCGGCCCCGCGAAGATTTCGCGCGAGAATACCCACAGACGCGTCGTGGTCAGCGTGAATGTCCGCAACCGCGACTTGAAGTCTGTCGTGAAGGATATACAGGCTGTGATCGACCGGAAAGTACGCTTCAAGGCAGGCACATATGTCAAATATGGCGGTCAGTTCGAGAACCTCCAGAATGCCACCAACAGGCTTATCTTCGCCGTTCCGATCGCCTTGGCACTCATCTTTATCTTCCTCCACTTCGCCTTCAAGTCGATGAAGGACACCATCATGATATTCACTGCCGTGCCCTTATCCGTCGTCGGCGGGATCCTCGCGCTGTGGATCCGGGGCATGTCATTCAGCATCTCGGCCGGCGTGGGATTCATTGCGCTGTTCGGTATAGCCGTTCTCAACGGCATCGTATTGATCGAACACCTCAAGCATCTGCATGATACGGGCATGAGAGACCTGCGCCAGCTGATCCTCATTGGCGCCACCGACCGCCTGCGTCCGGTGATGCTGACAGCTGCAGCTGCCGCAATGGGATTCCTCCCGATGGCTGTCTCGAACGGCTCCGGAGCGGAAGTGCAGCGTCCGTTGGCTACGGTCGTCATCGGCGGACTGATCACCTCGACCATGCTGACGATGATCGCGCTGCCGCTGATATTCATGTTGTTCCATGATGAAGAAGGTTTAAAATACAAGTTCGTGCGTCTCTTTAAGTCCAAGAATTTCCTTTTGCCGTTGCTGTTTGTCGTCTCTGCCGGAGCCGCGCATGCGCAGGACGTGGAGCTGACACTTGACGAGGCGGTCAGGCAGGCCCTCGCCAACAACCGCGAATACAAGGCCTGCCAGTTGAAAGTGGAAGAAAGGAAGGCCCTTGCCGCCAACCGTTTCGAGCTCGAAAAGACCAAGTTCTATTACGGGTTCGATCAGGCGAACATGGCCGAGAACGGCTCTCCGCTCCACACGGTCGGCGTCGAGCAGACGTTCCCGTTCCCTACGGTCTATGCGGCGCAGAACCGTTCGAAGCAGATAGAGGTCGCCATGGCCGAGTCGGATCTGCAACAGCAACGCCTGATGCTGACCAAGCAGGTGTCGGCAGCCTACTTCCAGATCCGCTTCCTCAACGCCAAGCTCGGCTTCTATCAGAAGTTGGACAGCCTCTACAGGATACTCGGCAAGAGCGCCCAGACGCGCTATCGGTTGGGCGATATCAGTCAGTTGGACCAGATGAATGCGGAAGCGAAGATGAGGCAGGTGGCCTTGGAGCTCGGTCAACTCCACTTCGACATCGACAATGCCTGCAAGACGCTGGCCGCACTGATGCAGACCGACGCGCCCGTCCGCATCGGGAGCGGGGAGATAGAGGTCATCCCGGTCACCGTGCCAGACCTCACCCGTCACGTCAGCCTGCAGGGTCTGCGCCTGCAGGCTGACTACATCGACTCGAACATCCGCATCGAGAAGCAGCGCCTCCTGCCTGATTTCAGCCTCGGATATTTCTACGCCAACAACTCCCGGAAGAATCATCGGGGCTACAACGGATTTGAGTTCGGGATCAGCATACCGCTCTATGCCGGGGCGCAAAAGGCCCGCATGAAGGCGGGAAGGATAGCCCGCCAGACCAACGAAGCTGTCATTGACAACCGCCTCATCCTGTTGGAGAGCAAGTATAACCAGCTGAGAAACGAACTCGAAAAGCACCGCATGGCGATAGACTTCTATCAGACCACAGGCCGGAAACTTAGCGATGAGATCAACAGATCGGCCACGAAGAGCTATCAGGCTGGTGCCATCGACTTCTATCAGTTTGCCATCAGCATCGAGAACGCGATGAAACTGCAGCTCGACTACTGTCAGGCCTTGGCGGCATACAACCAGGTTGCATTGGAAATCAATTATATGACTTTATAACAAAAAACGCTTGAACATGATGAATATGAAAAAGCTGAGTTATGCACTGATGTCCTTTCTCGTCGTCATGACGGCCTTCTCCTGCAGCGGGAAGAAGTCTCCGGAACCGGCACAAGGCGAGGAGGGGCTGATAGAGATCACACCCGAACAATTCAAAAACAGCGGGATGGCATTGGGGATGCCCGGTCCGAAGACGTTCTCAGACAGGGTTGCATGCAAGGGATATATCTCCGCGCCGGCCAATGCCATGTCCAAGATCAGCCCGCCCATAGCCGGAAAGGTCAACGCCATTTATTATAAGATAGGTGACTTCATACCGAAGGGACGCACGGTCGCCACCATCTCAGGCAACGAATTCATGGAACTGCAGCAGCAGTTTGCCGAATCGGCTGCCGCATTTGCCAAAGCCAAGCTCGACTATGAGCGTGCCAGCGCGCTATGGGCCGAGAAGATAGGAGCTGAAAAGGACTTCCTCACCGCCAAGAGTATCTTTCTCAGCACGAAGGCCAGCTATCAGTCGCTCCGGTCACGGATCGTGGCCCTGAACCTCAATCCGTCAGGCATCGAGCGTGGGAGGATGTACGCCTCGTTCCCGGTGGTGGCTCCCATTGCCGGTTATGTGACCAAGACGAACGCCGTCATCGGCCAGTTCGTCAGCATGGCAGACGACATCGCCGAGATCGTCAACGTCTCCGGACTGCAGCTGAAACTGCAGGTCTACGAGACAGACATAGACCGACTGAGAGTGGGACAGACGGTGCAGTATCACCGCACGGAGAATTCCGGCACCCCGCAGCATGCGCGCCTCGCCACCATCGGCAAGACCATCGACCCGGAGAGCAAGACCATCGACTGCATGGCCGCCATCGACAAGTCGGGCGGAGCGATGCTTGTCAACGACAGCTATGTCGAGGCAGCGGTCGTGGTCAATCAGTTCACGGCCAACGCCTTGCCCGCAACGGCCGTTCAGAAGCAGGGCAACGAATACTTTGTCTTTGTCGTTGAGAAGCGGAAAGGCAGCAGCTACATGCTCAAGAAGACACCGGTGAGCGTGGGACACGCCGAAAGAGACTACGTCGAAATCACGACCCCGCTGCCCGACAAGGAGATTGTGGTCCGCGGGATCGACACCCTTCAGTAGTGTGAATGTAACTATTTGAAAAATAATAAGTTTGAAATATTATCCCCAAAGAGTAGTTCCGCGCCGCCTATATGACGGAAAAGTAAAAAACGCATGTCTGCTCCCGGCGGAACGGAACAGAAAAAGGTGATTGCCAATGCTGAAAGTTATCGCTGTCATGCTTGTCGGGATCATGCTCGGGAGATGGTTGAAGGACCGGAAACT
>JALFRV010000103.1 GCA_022778905.1 Prevotella sp.
GGTGAAGTTGACCGGTGACCATGCACATCTGTTGAGAAGGCCATTCCCGCTGAATTGTGACAAAAAGCGGGATGATTGTTAAAATATGTTTACCCCATAGTACTGTTTACAATAAATCGAGTATCATCCTACAGAATACAACACCATGCCTGACAGAATCAACGAACTCTACCGCAAGTATGTTGGAGGAACGCTCGCCAAGGAGGAACTCGCCGAGTTTCTCGAAGCCATGAGGGCGACCTCCGACGAAGCGCTTTGGGACCTTATGAACGAGGGCGACAAAGGACTTGGCGACATTTCCATGTCTGAAGAGGAGAAAGATCATCTGCTCGATCTTCTGACAGATCGCATTCACCGACACAGGCAACTGACCATTTTCAAGTATGCTGCAGCAGTGGTGCTGCTTGTCGTCTCGCTCTCGGCTTCCTACTGGTTCTTCAGGGACAAGCCGGCCGAGCGGCAGATGGCCGAGATCCGCGTGGCTCCCGGCAACAAGACCAGCGTGGTGCTGGCCGATGGCTCGAAGATAGCGCTCAACAGCGGCACCATACTCCAGTATGATGTCCAGCCGGGCGAACTGCGCCAGGTGAAGTTGCTGCAGGGTGAGGCCTACTTTGACGTAGCAAAAGATCCCGACTGCCCCTTCCGGGTTTCGGTGAACGATATGAACATCGAAGTGCTCGGCACGAAGTTCAACGTCAAGTCCGTCGGCAAAGATGTAGAGACCTCGCTCTTTACGGGTTCGGTACAGTTGAGTGTCGATCACTCCGATTTCAGCTATCGGATGAAGCCCGGCGAGAAGTCAATCTATCAGCCCGCCAAGAACACCCTGCAGCTCGGCACCATTGACGAAATGCTCGATGCGGGTTGGAAAGACGGCTACCTCGCGTTCAAGTCGGCCCCGCTGCAGGAAGTGATACAAAAGATCGAATGCTGGTACGGAGTGAGGATCCGCCTGCAGAACAAAGCGCTGCGCAGCGACCTTCTTACCGGATCGTTCCATCAGGAAACGCTCGAAAGCGTGCTGAAATCATTGAGCCTGCAATATGGCTTCCGCTATGAAAACCAAAAAGACGAGATCATCATCAAGTCCAGATAAGGCTGCAAGCCATGTCTGACAAATAAAGAGACATATAATAATCTACTCGTTAGAACTAACATTAAGTAAAACATCTATGATCATTTTGGGTAAAAACAAGAGGAAAAGTCCCTTTGTCACCTGTTGTTTGCTGATGCTGTTGACGATGTTGCCGCTGAGAATGGTCGCCCAGGACGCGGCGGTCACGCTGAACATCAACAACCAGAGTGTACAGGCATTCATCAAGGAGGTGGAGCGGCAAACCCGGTATACGTTTGTTTACCGGAACAGTGTGTTGGATCCACAGACCAAGGTATCCGTAGTATGCAGGAAACGTCCGTTGGGCGCTGTGCTGAATGAAGTGTTGTCCCCCCTGAACGTGGGCTACTCCATCAACAACAACACCATTGTGCTGACGCGAAAGAAATCCGTCACAAATACGGCCGGACAATTGTCTTCGGACCAGCCCTCACAGGCAGGCGCGAGACGGACAGTGAAAGGCGTGGTGACCGACGATACGGGAGAGCCTGTCGTCGGCGCTTCTGTCAAGCAGAAAGGATTGTCCATGGGTGTCGTGACCAACATCGACGGCGAATTCTCTCTTGACATACCCGATCATGCGACACTCCTCATCAGCTACATCGGATTCGCGCCTCAAGAACTGAAGGCGCGTCCGGGCCAGACGCTGAAGGTCATCATGAAGGAAGAAGTGGCGCAGAAACTCAACGAGGTGGTTGTCGTCGGATACGGAAAGCAGAAGAAAGCCAGCGTGACAGCTGCCATCTCGTCGATCTCCACAAAAGAACTCGTTCAGACACCACAGGCCAACGTGAGTAACATGCTGGTGGGCAAGATGCCCGGCCTCATCGCCACGCAGCGCAGCGGTGCACCGGGTGAGGACGCTTCAAACCTGCTCGTGCGCGGCGTGAGCACGTTCTCGAGCAACACGGCACCACTGGTCATGATCGACGGTGTGGAACGCCCCAACTTCGACGGCATAGATCCCAACGAGATAGAGACCGTCAGCATTCTGAAAGACGCATCCGCCACGGCCATCTATGGCGTGCGCGGCGCCAACGGCGTGGTGCTCATCACCACCCGCAAGGGAAAGACGGGCAAGCCCAATCTCAGCTATTCGGGCAACGTAGCCATCCAAAGACCGACGGCCTTACCACACTATCTCAACAGTGCCGACTATGCCACCTTATATAATGAAGCCATGCTCAACGACTCCTATACCTCCGGTGCGGTCTACACACCACGCTTCACGGAAAAGGACATTGAACTCTATCGTAACGGCGCAGACCCCATCCTGCACCCCAACATGAACTGGGTGGACGACTTCCTGCGTAACACCTCTCTGCGAACCCAGCACAACATCAACCTCTCTGGCGGTACTGACCGGGTGAAATATTTCATTTCGGCCGGCTACTTCGAACAGGAAGGTATCTACAAACACACCAAGATCGACAAGGACCATGATGTCAATGCGCACAGCACAAGATACAACTTCAGGTCAAATCTCGACTTCCAGATCACCAAGGACTTCACGGCCACACTCCAGTTAGCTGCCCAGATCGAGGACGTGAACACGCCCGGCTTGGGCAATTCCGGCATTTGGGCCGCCGTGTCGTTTGCCAACCCGCTCAGCTCCCCGGGACTTGTGGACGGCAAGATCGTGCACATCCAAGACGGCCTGGGCGCCGCCAACCCATGGCAGCAATTACTCAGCAACGGCTATCGCCATGACAGTCAGAACAACCTGAACACCACCTTCCGTCTCGACTATGATCTTTCACGGGTACTGCTGAAAGGCCTTGCCGTACACGCCAGCATCTCCTATGACAGCTACTATTACAGCCGGAAGAACTTCTTCAAGGGTTATCCTTATTACTTTGCACGCCGCGACTCAGAGGATCCGGACTATATCTACTTCATTCCACAGCAGGAAGAGACCGTCTGGGACACCAGCACCGGCTACGGCAAGAACCGCAAGGTGTACATGGAAGCCGCGATCCACTATGACCGCACATTCGGCAAGCAGCACGTGACCGGCCTGCTACTCTACAACCAAAGCAAGTATTACTCGCCTTCGCTACAATTCCTCGTGCCCAACGCCTACCAAGGCTTGGTGGGACGTGTCACCTACGACTATGCTTCGCGCTATCTGGCCGAGTTCAACATGGGCTACAACGGCACGGAGAACTTCGCCAAAGGCAGACGTTTTGGATTCTTCCCGGCATTCTCCGTGGGATGGGTCATCAGCGAAGAACCCTTCTTTCTGCAGAATGACTATGTCGTCTTCATGAAACTGAGAGCCACTTACGGTGAGGTGGGCAATGACAAGATCGGCGGCGACCGCTTTCTCTACCTGCCCTCCTCCTATGGTCTGGCAGATAATAACGCGCTCAACCGCTACAACTTCGGCGATGCCTCGTCACCATACAGCTCCCTGAAGATCATCGAGAACAAGATTGGAAACCCCGACTTGACATGGGAAAAGGCCAAGAAATACAACCTCGGATTCGAAATGAACATGTTCAAGAACCACCTCACACTGGCCTTTGACATCTTCAAGGAGAAACGCAACAACATCCTGGCCAACCGCTCTACGCAGCCCATGATCATCGGAGCCAATCTCCCTGCCTACAACCTGGGGGAAATGGAAAATAAAGGTTGGGAGATCGACCTGAACTACCGCAACCGCATCGGCAGCTTCAACTATTGGGGACGCTTCAACTATTCGTTCGCAAGAAACAAGGTTCTATTCAAGGATGAGATCAACAAGAAATACGCCTATCAGTTTGAGACCGGCCGTCGCAACGGTCAGTTCTTCGGCCTCTTGACTGACGGATACTACAATTCTTGGGAAGAAGTGAACGCATTGGACCGCCCGGCAAGCTCGTGGAGCAGCAACAAACTCCAGCCGGGTGATGTGAAATACATTGACGTCAACAAGGACGGCATCATCAACGACTATGACATGGTACCGATAGGCTATTCCAATATTCCAGAGATCATCTACGGATTCTCTCTCGGCGGCAACTGGAAGAATTTCGACTTTTCTGCTTTGTTCCAAGGCGCCGACAATGTCTCTATAAAGTATTTCGGCCGTTCACTCTGGCCATTCACCAAAGGTGTGGAAAGTGCCAAGGAACTCATCAAGGAACGCTGGACAGCTGAGCGCTATGCAGCAGGTGAGCCCATCAACTTCCCACGTCTCTCGTTGAACCCCAACCGTGAGACTGACCACAACTATCGCGAGTCAGATCTCTGGATCAGAGACGCCAGCTACCTGCGCCTGAAAAATGTGGAATTGGGCTATACATTCCGCCAGAACTTCATCAAAGGCATAGGGATCCAGAGCGTGCGACTCTATGTCAGCGGCTCCAACCTCATCACTTGGACGGATGTCATCGACCTCGACCCCGAAGCTCCATCGAGAAACGGCAACGTTGAGATCAACACCTATCCATTGCAGAAGGTCTACAACATCGGTTTAAATATCAATTTCTAAGCAGCTATGAAACAGACTATATATACAATGGCCATCCTTCTGGCCGGGACACTCGCTTCATGCAGCGATTTCCTGGAGACGCCTCCCAGCGTTGAACTGGACGAGAATGGCGTCTTCGCCGACCGCACATTGACAGAGCAATATCTGACAGGTGTCTACGCCGAAGGAATGCCTTTAGGATTTTCCATGAGCAGTTCAAATACTGACCGGGGCTTGTCTGACGGTGCCTTATGGGGAGCCTGCGACGAGGCAGAAGACGGTGTGTCATACGCAAAGTCGAACTCCTCCTGGAACGTCGACAATCACAATAACAACAGTATCGACTGGGACGAAGACCCACGGCATAACCTCAGATGGGAGACACTGCGCAAATGCAACACCATCCTTGAACGCATCGACGAAGTGCCTTATGACCAAGGCGATCCCGACTTCAACAGACGCACCAAGGGCGAGGCCTACTTCATGCGCGCATTAGTGTTCTGGGAGGGTGTCTATCGCTACGGCGGACTGCCCATCCTGCATCACCGGCTGGCACCATCCGACTTCGCCATGCTACCCCGCAACACGTTCTCGGACTGCGTAGACTCCATTCTCGTTGATTGTGACCGTGCAGCCGCCCTGCTTCCTGACTATTATACCGACGTGACTAAGAAAGGTCGGGCCACGCGAATAGCCGCATTAGCCCTGAAGTCAAGAGTGCTGCTCTATGCCGCCAGTCCACTTTTCAACACTAATGAGCCATATATTTCATTCAAAGATCCAGCCAACAATAAGTTGATCGGCTATGGTGACTACAACCAGGAACGCTGGAAGAAAGCCGCAGATGCCGCCAAGGCTGCCCTCGATGCAGTAGCAGCATCAGGCTTCTATGGACTCTATACCGATGGAACACCGGAGACAAACTATGAATATGTATGGTCTACGCCTGACAATAAGGAGGTGATTCTGGCCAACAAAAAGTATCGCAACTTTAAAGTAAGTGCCCGTCCGCTCGCCACAATGCTTCCCACTTGGGCAAACAACAAGGCATGGGATGCCAGCGGAACGTTCCCGACACTGAACTTTGTGAAGTTCTATCAGCAGAAGGATGGCAGTGACGCCAACTGGAACATGGAAGGCGGAGACGATCTATTGACGATCTACAAGAGCTTAGATCCGCGTTTCGAGCAGACGATGGTGGCCCAGGGCATCAAATGGAATGACGAAGTAGGCGAGATGGACTTCACAGATGGGGGAACCCATAAGGTTTCCAACGACAAGACACGTCACACGCTTCGCAAATGGACACCACGCACGTTGAAGGTCACCCCGCCACTTAACTCGGTGACGGTCGACTGGATCGTCTTCAGGGTGGCAGAGCTTTATCTCAACTATGCAGAGGCTCTGAACGAATCAATGGGCAGTCCTTCTGCCGAGGCTTATGCAGCCGTCAACATCATCCGCCAGCGTTCGGGAATGCCAGACCTGAAAACCGGGATGGACAAAAACCAATTCCGCGAGGCCGTGAGAAGAGAACGCGCCATCGAACTGGCATTCGAAGGACATCGTTTCTGGGATATCCGCCGCTGGATGATCGCCGAGCAGGAAGGCGTAATGCAGGGAAAGATGTACGGATTGCGGACATCCAAGATCATCGGTTCCACGAAGATTCACTACGAACCGGAAGTCTTCGAGACCCGGTCATGGAGCCGACGCTCCTACTTGCATCCTATCAAGCAAATAGAAGTAGACAAAGGTTACATGCTCCAGAATCCAGGATGGTAACTACATGACAATAAGCACTTCATTTCAAACACTGACAACAATGAAACTTCATTCTTACAATATACTCTTGGCTTGTACATTGGTGTCCCTGCCTATTTCGAATATATCAGCCACTGTCCCTGAAGATTCCATCAAGACAGAAATTGCTTACGGGAGTCAGGAGGGATGGAAAAACACGTCAGCTTTATCCACCGTCACAGCGGATCAGCTCATGAAGACCACTGCACCCTCTGTAGGCAACGCGCTGCAGGGCCTGTTGCCCGGTCTCACCATCCTGCAGCAGAACGGGGAACCGGGCAATGACTTCTCCCTGCAGAACTTGTACAGCCGTGGACGAAGCTCATTTGTAGGCGGTCAGAAACCATTGGTCATGATAGACGGATTTGAGTCTACGTTAGACCACATTTCAGCCGAGGAGATCGAAACTATCACCCTCCTGAAGGACGCAGCCGCCTTGGCTCTCTACGGCGGCAGGGCTGCCAACGGCGTATTGCTGGTGACGACTAAGAAAGGAAGACTATCGGCACCGGAGATCAGCGTCAGCATACAGATGGGGATCCAGACACCTACGGTAACCAATACACCGATCGACGCATATGATTATGCACGTCTCTACAACCAGGCCTTGTCCAATGACGGACTGGCACCTCGCTATTCGGAAAGCGACATGGCCATGTACCGCAACGGTTCCAATCCCTATCTCTATCCCAATGTGAACTGGCGGGACGAGCTGCTGAAAAAAACGGCTCCGCTGATGAACGCCGAAATGACTTTCAGAGGCGGAAGCAACGTGATCCGTTATTATGTAATGGCGGGCATGCTGCAGAACAACGGCATCTTCAAAGGCACAGACAGCAAACGGAAGGAAAGCGCAAACACCCAGTACACACGGTTCAACTTCAGGGCCAACTTAGATGTAAACATCAATGAAGCTTTCACGGCATCTCTCTACGCCAGCGGTGCCATCGGCGACCGGTCGACACCTGGAGGCGACTATAGTGCGTACAGTCTGATCAACGCTATCTGGGCAACTGCACCCAATGCATTCCCAGTGAAAAACCCAAATGGCACCTGGGGAGGCAATGCAGGATTCAGCAACCCGGTCGCAGAGTTACTTAACCGTGGTCTGTATAAGGAAAATGCACGTGCGCTGCAAGTGATTTTCCAACTCAAATATGACTTCTCCAAATTTGTCAAAGGACTCTCGGCTTCAGCTGGCATTGGCTACAACAACTTCGTGGCCGACACCTCACCTAAGACAAGAAATTACGCCCGCTATGCCCTGACGGCAAACGGGGCTGACGCAGAAGGCAATCCCACCTATACCTACACGCAGTATGGGATCGACGAACCGCTGACTGCGACAGAAGGATTCAGAACGGATAACAACCGTGTCAACTTCAAGGCGCAGGCCGATTATCATCGTACGTTCGGGCTACATGGCATTGACGCCACGGTGTTATTCCTTTCCGATCTCTACAAAGTCTATGGTGAGCGATACGATGCCAGATACTTGAATTATGCCGGACGTCTGTCCTATCAATTCCGGAAAACATATCTTGCCGAATTTGCAGCTTCCTATATGGGTAGCGATAATTTCGCACCGGGCAAACGCTTTGCATTCTTCCCTTCTGTATCTGCCGGCTGGGTGATATCCAATGAGGGTTTCATGCAGTCGGTTTCATGGATTGACTTTCTGAAACTCAGAGCATCTTATGGTGAAATCGGAAACGACCAGACTGAAGGAAGATACCTTTTCGACACCCGCTATGCCGGAAGAGGAAGCTATCTGTTCGGTGTAGGCAACCAGAGCTCTTCAGGTTTCAGTGAGATAACGCTGGCCAATAAGGACGTCAGCTGGGAAAAGAAGAAGATATGGAACATTGGATTGGAAGTCCGGATGATGAAGCAACTCGCGCTCGGATTGGATTTCTTCCATGAGATCCAGCAAGACATCCTGACCATTCCCAATTCCACTGCACTCGGATTTGTAGGCGCATCCTACGGCGGTATACTTCCTATGATGAACATTGGAAAAGTCTCCAATCAAGGCTTTGAACTGACAGCGCGCTACGAGGGAAATCTTTCGAACGGTATAGGTTATTCGTTAGAAGGCGGTACATGGTACGCCCGCAACAAGGTCGAGGAAATGGGAGAGGATCTGAAATCCTATGACTATCTGTATAATAGTGGCAATCCGGTTGGGAAACCCATCGTGCTCATTGCCGACGGACTTTATCAATCCTCCGACTTCGATGCTGACGGAAGACTCAAGGAAGGCTACGCCGTTCCACAGTATGGCACCGTGAAACCTGGCGATATCAAGTATATCGATCAGAATGGAGACCATGTTATCGATGGCAACGACTCGTATCCTGTGGGCTATTCCAATCTTCCGGAATGGAATTACCAATTCCGTTTAGGCCTCACCTATAAGGGATTCGAACTCAATGCCATGTTCCATGGTGTGACCCATCGTGACATTTTCCTCTCCGGAACACAGATTACGTCGTTCATCAACAATTCTACGGCTTCCCGACTCGCCCTTGACAGTTGGACACCGGAAAACCCGAACGCCTCCTATCCACGCCTTTCGACTGTGAACTTTGATAACAATTACCGTACCTCAACCTATTGGAAACGTGACGGTTCGTATTTCAGGCTACGCAATCTCCTATTGGGCTACACTGTCCCACAGACATTCAGCAAAGCCGTAAAACTAAGAAGCATTTATCTGTATCTGAATGCTGTCAATCTCTTTACGATTGACCACCTTGACGGCTTGGGGGATCCGGAGATGGCCAACTTCTCAAATTATCCTCTGATGAAAAGCTATCACGTGGGATTGAAACTGACATTCTAATCCAAAGACAAATAAAAATATAGAAACAGATATGAAACGTATATCTTTGATCTATCATATTCCGATGCTCCTGCTTTCGCTGCTGTTGACATCATCCTGCAGCGATTATCTGGACAGAGAGACCGACTCGTTGATTGATAAGTCAATGACCTTTACTTCATACGAACGCACAAGCCGCTACTTGATCAATATTTACTCACTGCTGCCTGATGGTCTCAACCGGATGGGGGATGGTGCGATGTTTGACGCAGCTACCGATGACGGTGAGCATGCATCGGAAGACGCCAGCGTACAGAAGTTCAATACGGGGTCTTGGAATGCCGTGAGCAATCCCGATAATCTATGGAACCGTTATTATGCAGGTATCCGCATGGCCTGCGAACTCATAGAGAATGCGGATAAAGTTGATCTTGAACGCTACCGGTTAGATCCGAACAATCAGCCCGAATACCAAAACCGCCTGAAAGATATCCGGATTTGGAAAGCCGAGGCACGCTTCCTCAGAGCCTTCTTTCACTTCGAACTCATGAAGCGTTTTGGCCCTATTCCTCTCATATCATCATCCTTGTCCATCAATGAAGATTATCGCAACATGGAACGTCCTACGATGGAGCAATGCATAGACTTCATCTCCAAGGAATGTGATGCGGCAGCTTCCGACTTGGATTTCACCCCGTGGAGAGACGAGTCCGCACTGGGACATGCCACCAAGGGGGCTGCTTTGGCACTCAAGAGCAGATTGTTACTCTATGCCGCAAGTCCGCTCTATCTTGATTGGGAGAACACCTCTGAGGCCAGCCTTCCTTCGGATCAGGCGAAATGGAGTGCTGCTGCAAAGGCAGCAAAGGCTGTCATTGACCTCGGCCAGTATGCCTTGCACCCAGACTATGGTGATCTTTTCAAGAACGCACTCAGAAGCAGCGAATACATCATGATGCGCAGATATGCTGCGGGAACGAGCTTTGAATCTTACAATTTCCCTATCAGCTACGGCGGTAAAGGAGGCATGAATCCTTCGCAAAATCTTGTAGATGCCTATGAGAAATTGGATGGAAGCACTTTCAGCTGGGACAATGAGACCGACAAGGCGCATCCTTATCTCAATCGGGATGCACGTCTGAACGAAACCATAATCCTCAACGACTCGCTCTGGCAGAATAAAAAGGTTGAGACTTTCAACGGTGGAAAAGACGGAAAATACAAAGCCAACGCCACCAAGACCGGCTATTATCTGAAGAAGTTTGCCAACAATGAAGTGAATATCGTTACCGGAGGTGGAGCCGTCGGACATACTTGGCCGCTGTTCCGTTTAGCGGAAATCTATCTCAATTATGCCGAATCGCTCAACGAGAGTGATCCTGGGAACCCAGACATCCTGCTGTATCTCAATGTCGTGAGACATAGAGCGGGCCTGCCGGATCTTGACTCCGGCCTGTCGCAAGAGAGCATGCGGGAATACATTCGTAAAGAACGCCGTATCGAACTCGCATTCGAAGAGCATCGTGCATGGGACGTTCGCCGCTGGAAGATCGGTACAAAAACATTGGGAGCAGATCTCAGAGGTGTAAACATTGCAAAGCTGTCGACCCCAGTGACCGATGCAGTAGGCGATGTTTCTTCATCCAACGGAACAATCCCTTCGTCTGAAATTCCCTCCGGATGGTACTACTATGACGGCGACGAATTTAACGGATTGGAAATCAATAACCGTTATTGGGGGATTTACGGAGACAACTTTACCTTCAATGCCAACTATGGGGCGCAACAAGGAATGCTCCAAACGTATCGCAAGGAACAGGTCGCAATTGTCAACGATGGCAACAAGCGCGTGGCACGCATCACCGCTACGCGGGACGGAAACCCACCGGCACCGGCTAACAGCAGCGTAGCCAACCGTCCGGGATGGTGGTCAGGTGCGCTGTCCAGTCGTGACACCAAGAATTACGGTTTCCTCGGTAAGATGTATCCACTCTTCTCACGTATCGAGGTCAAAGCAAAGATCCCGTATGAATATGGTGTATGGATGGCTGCATGGCTGCGTCACTATTTAGGTGCAGGAGTTGCCGAACTCGACCTTGAAGAGTTCTTCATCAAGTATTACCAAACGACCAACAATCCCTATCAGGTGAATCAAACGGTCCACGTATACAATAGTGAAACGGGCAAGACGGATGTCAATGCGAACAAGATGAGCCGATATACCATACTGTCCTCCAATCCAAGCAGCGACTACCATACCTATGGTGTACAGGTTGATCCGGACCCTGCTGCTCCGCGCGAACATGCCATCATCAGCTTTCTCTTCGATGGTCAGGTGACGAATGTATGGAAGACAAAAGACTACGGAGAGAAGTACAATTCTTTTATCAAGCGCGCCTTCGCCGAGCATCGTGAGATGACAACATGGGACATTGCACTGACCGGACAGATCGGCGGAAACGATTCGAGCGTCGGATTTCCAGAAGACAAGAACCCGAACTTGCGTCAGCTGACGATGGATATCGACTGGGTGCGCGTCTTCACACGCACGGATCCGCATTCCGCAAATCCCCCTATTCAAGTGCACGAGAAGTATTCCTACGAACCCTACGTCGTTGAAAGCAGAAACTTCCAGCCCAAGATGTATTGGTATCCGATTCCTGAGTCCGAACTGCTGAAGATGAATTCCTGGAAACAAAACCCAGGATGGTAATTAGAAAACTATCACAAACAGAAACGATATGAAAAAAAGAGTATATCAACTGTTGGCATTTCTCATGTTTGTCTGCATGACGGGATGCATTGATAACAATATCGGTTACGATGACGTCACGAATGTCCCCGAGGGCGTCTATATCACCGGATCCAATACGGAGTTCAGCGTCGAGGCATCAAAAGGAATGCTTCAATCCATCGACAATGGCGTGCTGTATTGCATCAATGTGTGGCTCAAGCAAGAGGGTGTATTCTACATCTCCTACGTGGACGAGTCGGGGCAGCCTGTCCGGATGGGATTTAGCCAGCGCCTGTCAGACGAAGGGAACGCCATGACCACCTATTCTTTGAAAGCAGGCGGTGACGGAATTTCCGTCGGACATGAAGGATTGTACCAGGTGGTGCTGAATAAAGAGAAAGCACAGGTGAACATCATCCCCTACAACTTCAGGATCCGCGGAAAGTTCGACATGACTGAAGACGGACAAAAGGAGGTCTCCATGTCAGACGTATCCTACGACAAGATTAACCACATCGTGACTTGGACCACGGGAAAGGAAGCCCGCATCTTCCTGCCTTCAGAGTTTACCTTTGCCTATACAGACAGCCAAGCTCCGATCACTGTGGAGGGAGCGGACGGTGCGCCTTATGAGATCGCTTCGTTCTACACCGGTATGGCCGGCAATGTGAAGATGAACACGCTTACGGCAGACTATTCCAAGTTGACCAATCAGTCAAGTGTCAACCTCAATCTGAGACGGAAAGGAAACTATGTTGTCACTTTACGGTATAACGTCCTGAACAATCAGTTTGCAGCCAACATACAGGGCGAAGAAATGATCGAACCCGAAGCGACCGGCTTCCCGCCATCACTCTACATGGCAGGTGACGAATGGGGCGCTTTCGGATCTGCCGGAATGGTCAGGATGGCGCCTGTTGGCGTCACCGGCAACGGGGCGTTCTGGACAATGGGATATTTCACGGAGGGCAAGGCCATACGATGGTCGACCAATCCGGACGGCAGCGACAGTTTCTCGTCATTGGGCAGCCAGGTCGGCCTGACCGTCGATGCGCAGGGCAAGGCCGCTGTCACCAAATCGGGCTACTACGTTGTCTTCATCGACATGAACCGTAAGATCATCGCCTTTGAAGAACCCGAACTCTACGGCATCGGCGAGTGTTTCGGCGGAAATGAGCAGCGCATCGCGTTCAGCAATGGTGAATTCAGGGTTACCACAACGTCTGAAGGCAGGTTGCAGATGTATGCTGCGTCGCTTTATAACAACCGCGACTGGAACTCGATGGAGTTCAACATCATCAATGGCAAGATCGTCTATCGAGGAGTGGGCGAGCTGGATCCCGTCCCTGTCAACAAGGATATCCCTGTCCGCTTGGACCTCAAGCAGCGTGAAGGCGGCTTCATCATTCCCACGGACGTCAAGGCCATTCCTACCTCAGCAAACGAGCTCTATCTCATCGCGGATAATATAGCCAACGGAAACTGGGGCTCCGAGGGGGTGGTAAGCATGTGGAACACCTGGGGCAACAAGCAGACCTTCCTCTACCTGCACCATTTCAAGAAAGGAATGAAGATCAGTGTATCCACCAGCAAGGTCTTTGGCAAGAACGAGTTTGCCGCTCTCATCGACAACAAAGGCAACACTTTGGTTGACGGCAGGGCCGTCATCCCGCACGACGGTGTCTACATGGTCTACGTAGATCTGAGCACACGGGCCTTCCATCTGCTGGACGCGGAGATTTATGCCTACGGTACGGCAGCCAATGATAACAGCAACAAGCATCTCACACCCTTCACGCTGAATCCCGACAAGAAGTCTATGAGTCTGACTTTACCGGCTGAAGGGCGCCTCCGCATCGATCCGGCCTCGTCGGCACTGACATCCTCCGGAGCATGGAAGCGGGAACTCTACTTCGATCCGGAAGGCGGAAACATCAATATGAGATTAGTGGGTGACCCTGAGCCTAACCAGAAATATATCTGGAAAGCAGGAACTAAGATCACCCTTGACTTCGAAACCATGCAGGCTACGGTTGAACAACCGTAGTCCCTGCAGCGTGGCGTCAACGAAAAACGCCGCCTTTCAAGCTCCCTCACAACCTTTCACCCAATAAACAATCAGCTACATTTCATGAAGATAAATGCCAATCTTTTCGCAATAGCACTTGCCGCAGCCATGTCATGCAACTTGCAGGCTGTTGCGGCAGACACCCCATTTCCTCAAAAGCAAAAAATCTCGAAGAAAGCCAAGAAGCCCAAAACGACTGTAGATGAAGCTGTCTTCATCCAGTCGCTGATGGACAAAATGACGCTCCGGGAAAAGATCGGACAGCTGTCGCAATACGTAGGACGCGACCTGCTGACCGGTCCTAAGAGCGAGACACTCTCCGACTCGCTGCTGCAGGAAGGAATGATCGGATCGGTGCTCAACATCGCCGGGGTGAAGCAATTGCGGGCCTTGCAGGAACGCAACATGAAAGTCTCCAGACTGAAGATTCCCATCCTCTTCGCGTTTGACATCATTCATGGCTACAAGACCATCTTTCCCACCCCGCTCGCAGAATCATGTTCATGGGACTTGGAACTGATGTACAGCACGGCGAAAGCTGCGGCCATGGAGGCTTCTGCGGCCGGTATCCACTGGACGTTCGCCCCTATGGTTGACATCGCACGTGACCCGCGGTGGGGACGCATCGTAGAGGGAGCGGGCGAAGACACTTTCTTAGGCTGCAAGATAGCAGAGGCCCGCGTGAAGGGATTTCAGTGGAATCTCTGGCAACCCGACGCATTGATGGCTTGCGCCAAGCACTTCGCCGCCTATGGGGCTCCGCAGGCGGGGCGCGACTATGCACCGGTGGACATGTCGATGTCAACGTTGGCCGAGACCTATCTGCCTCCCTATAAGGCCTGCGTCGATGCAGGCGTGCAGACGTTCATGTCGGCTTTCAACGACATCAACGGCATCCCGGCAACGGGGAGCAAGTGGTTGCTGACGGATCTCCTGCGTGACAGATGGGGCTTCAAGGGCTTCGTGGTGAGCGACTGGAACGCTGTGGTGCAGCTTAAGACACAAGGCGTGGCCTCCGATGATGCCGGCGCGGCGGTGATGGCGCTCAATGCCGGATTGGATATGGACATGACTGACGGTCTGTATAATGCCCACATTGCCCGCGCCGTGGAGCAAGGGAAGGTCAGCATGGCTGTCATTGACGCCTCCGTGAAGCGCATCCTGACTGCCAAGTTCCGGCTGGGGCTCTTTGAGGACCCGTACCGTTTCCTCGACGAGAAACGCGAACAGACCACCGTCAAAAGCCCGGAACTGATGGAGCTGGCACGCGATGCAGCCCGCAAGTCGATGGTCCTGCTCAAGAATGAGGGCGACGTCCTGCCCCTGTCCAAGTCGGTCAGGAGGATTGCACTCATAGGCCCTTTGGCCAATGACCAGAACGAGCTGATGGGATCATGGAAGGCAAGAGGCGAGGCAGAAGACGTGGTCACCGTGCTGCAAGGACTCAAAAACAAGCTGGGCAATTCAGCCACGATCACCTATGCCCGGGGCTGCGACTGGAGCAAACCTGACAAAGCGGGCTTTGCCGAGGCTGTCAAGGCTGCCGGAGAAGCCGACGTGGTGATCGCCGTCATGGGCGAGAAAGCACTGTTCAGCGGCGAATCGAGAAGCAGGGCTTACCTCAACCTGCCGGGTGTGCAGGAAGAGCTGCTCGCCGCACTGCGACAGACGGGTAAAAAAGTCGTCACTGTGCTGATGAACGGCCGTCCGCTCGCCCTCCCGAAGGTTGTCGCCAGCTCTGACGCGATCCTCGAAGCCTGGTTCTTGGGGACCCAGTCAGGCAATGCGCTGGCCGATGTTCTCTTCGGCGACTACAACCCCTCGGGCAAGCTCACCGCCTCTTTCCCCTATGCGGAAGGACAGATTCCAAACTACTATAACTACAAACGCTCGGGCCGACCGGGTGATATGGAGCGGAGTTCCACTGTCAGACACATCGATCTGAAGAACGCCAACCTCTTCCCCTTTGGTTTCGGCATGAGCTATACCCGTTATGACTATGCGCCGTTCAGCTGCAGTGACACCTTCGATGCCAACGGAAAGCTACGGGTCTCGGTCCGTGTGACCAACAGCGGACAGCATGACGGCGAGGAGACCGTCCAGGTCTACGTGGCCGACAAGGTAGCTTCGATGGTGAGACCTGTCAAGGAGCTCAAAGGCTTCAAGAAGGTCTTTATCCCGAAAGGCAAGACCGTGGAGGTTGAGATAGAGATTGATGCCAACGACATAGGGTTCTGGACCAACGAGATGAAGTATGTCGTCGAGCCGGGCGAATTCACCATCATGGTAGGCCCGGACAGCGAACGGCTGCAGAAGAAGGATGTCACGCTGACCGATACCCATTTCCTCACACATGGAGCACACTGATTCAGGGTGCTCCAGATGATGGGAACAACAGATTTACTTTAACCCGGATCGGCCATTAGACCGCTGAAGCACATTTATTCTTGTCATTTCATGCTTTCCGACTGGTTTAATCCGCATCTTATCATTCTAATTGCAAAAGAAGGTTACATTTATGAGAAAACTTTATCTGACCACAGTCCTTTGCTGGATCTCGCTGACCGTTTTTGCCGCCATCGGCGACAAGATCTACCCGACCGACAACATGATCTATCAGGTGACATCGGACACGGAAGTACAGGTGATTGGCTACACCAATGCCTTCGCTACGACTGATCTCGTGATCCCGCCATCCGTCGAGTCGGGCGGTACGAGCTATGCCGTCACGGCGATCAGCGTGTTTATCAACAACACCACGATCCGGACCTTGCGGGTCCCGGGGTCCGTCAAGGCGCTCGCTACCAACTGGCAAGGCTTCAAGGGATGCACCAACCTGCGGTCGGTCATCTTTGAAAAAGGGTTTACCACACTGGCCAAAGGAGCCTTCAACGGATGCTCGGCCCTGAAGGAAGTGGTGCTTCCGGAAGGCGTAACCGAGATCCCCGTCTACACTTTTCAGAACTCGGGCTTGGAGACGATCACCCTTCCTTCTACGGTAGCCACCATCAACGGCAACGCCTTCGCAGGTTGTGCGGGACTGAGTGAAATTCGTTTTGACGGCAAGGTGCCCCCCACTTTTATCAACAACTCGGACAGCAAGAAGTTTGATACGGTGACACTCGCCGTACCGGCCGGCACCAGTGCCGCCTTTGCGGCAGGCACCACCGCCAACCCCTTCAAGGAGATCCGCGAGGATGCGACATTGGGCATGGGCGATCCGGCCAGCGAATGGGATCCGCTGAAGGACATCCGCAAGGAGGATTTCTGGGTCTACATCGTCTTCGGACAATCAAACGCCGAAGGCTACGAAGCGCTGCCGGCCGCGGAAGACAGGATCCCAAACCCGAACCTCTACAACCTCAGGGCCTACGACGACAATGATGCAGAGGACGGACTCGGCAGCATCACCACCGCATGGGGCGAATGGGAGAACGTGTCGGAGCCCAATTGCCGCAAGACCAAATATCATCCTACCAAGATGGGATGGGTGAAAGCCTTCGGCGAAGAGATGCTCCGCCTGCATCCCGGCAAGAAGTTTGCCTTCGTCCACGTGGCTGTAGCGAGTGCTGCCATCAAGCTGTTTGACAAGGCACAATATGCCGACTACTTAGCCGATGCGAATACCAGCAAATGGGTGAAATATAAGGCTGCCGGTGCCTATGGCGGCAATCCTTACCAGCGTATCATCGATGCTGCCAAAAAAGCGCAGCAGTTTGGCACCGTGAAGGGGATCCTCATGCACCAGGGGGAGGAAGACGGCGGACAGGCATACTGGCCGGGGACCGTCAGGAAAGTCTATCAGGACATGCTGACCGATCTGAGTCTGCAGGGATCAGAAGTGCCGCTCATCATGGGTGAACCGACGGCCTACGTAGGCAACATCGCAAATCAGGTTGCCGTAACCACGCCGGGCAATGACGCCTACATCCCCAACAGCTATCTCGTCGAGGCGTCTGACCTGCCCTACAACACCCTCCATTTCACCCACGACGGGTACGTGAGCTTGGGCAAGCGCTATGCGCAGGTGGCTTCGGGTGACTACACGGCAACCTCCGTGGAGGAAATCCGTAACGGACTCACGACAGGCACCAACAGCCTTGACGTGAAACTTTCACGGCATGGAAGCGCCATCCTCGCCTTAGAGGCATCGCAACCGCTGGTCGAGGTGAGCCTGCTCGCCGCCGACGGACGCCTGCTGAAACAGATAGCGCGGCGGCCTTTCATGACGCTGAAGATCAACGTAGAACGCTGGAATGAGAACCCGCTGCTCGTCAGATGCAAGGCTGCAAACGGCGCGCAGACGGTCATCAAGGTGGCCGGCAGGCGCTGAGGGCGGCCGACGTCCGACAGAATGCCCTCAAAAGACATTCCCACCGAGGCTGCCGGCTGTGCAGGCCGGACCGTCCGTCCCTGCCCGACGGAAGATGAAGCAACGTCCTGCGTGCCTCACAGAAAATATTCCGCCCCACGAGACCGGCAGTCTCCGTTTTTATTTGTATATTTGTCCAACCGTCTCCGTGTACCGCCGACTTCGGGATGCGCCACGGAACTGGACCACCCCACCGCAACGACTGCAGCCCAGAAAGGGGCTGTGGGATCCTGAAACGACAGATAAATCTCGGATGATGCACCGTCAGATCCATCATCCATAACTGACTCAAACGAATGAAAACACTGATTTTAACCATCCTGGCATCACTGATGCCGCTGATCGGCAGCCATGCCGCTACAGCCGATTTCAACAATGTCGTGCCCCTGCCACAGACCATCACGGCCGGCAAGGGAAAACCTTTCACGCTCACGGAGGGCACGCCCGTCTATGTCGCACCGGCCGACCGGGAGGCGCTCAAGGCCGAAGCCGGCTTCCTGCGTGAATATGTCGGGCAGCTGACAGGCATCGGCCTCACCACCGCCGACAAGCTCGAGAAGCGCCGCCCGGCCATCATCCTCGCCATCAACCCGAAGGTCCAGGGACGCGAGGCCTATGCGCTGACGGTCAGCGAGCGCGGCATCACGATCGCCGGAAGCACCGCCGCCGGTGTCTTCTACGGCATCCAGACGCTCCGGAAAGCCCTGCCCGTGACGGCCGGAGAGGCTTCGGTCACCATCCCCCCGACGACGATTCAGGACGCTCCGCGCTTCGGTTACCGCGGCATGATGCTCGACTGCGCCCGCCACTTCTTCCCGCTCTCGTTCGTGAAGCGCTTCATCGACATCTGCGCCCTGCACAACATGAACGTCTTCCACTGGCATCTCACCGACGATCAGGGATGGCGCATCGAAATCAAACGCTATCCGCGACTGACCGAGTTCGGCGGTTTCCGCACCGGAACGGTCATCGGACGCAACTCCGATGTGGACGACGGGCAGCGCTACGGCGGCTTCTACACCCAGGACGAAGCCCGCGAAATCGTCGAATATGCCCGCCAACGCCACATCACGGTCATCCCCGAGATCGACATGCCGGGCCATACGCTCTCCGTTCTGGCCACCTATCCCGAGTTAGGATGCACCGGTGGCCCCTATGAAGTGAGCCACAAGTGGGGCGTGTTGTCGGATGTTCTCTGCCTCGGAAACGAGAAGATCTATCCCCTCGCCGAGGGTATCATCGACGAACTCTGCACGATCTTCCCCTCCGAATACATCCACATCGGCGGCGACGAATGCCCGACGGAGCGATGGGAGCAGTGCCCCAAGTGCAAGGCGCTCGCCCAGTCGAAGGGCATCGACGTCAACCGTCTCCAGCAACTCTTCACCAACCGCATCGAGAAATACATCAACGCCAAGGGCCGGAAGATCATCGGATGGGACGAGATCCTCAACGGCGAGATCAACAAGAGTGCCACCATCATGAGCTGGCGGGGCGTGGAGCCGGGCAGCAAGGCCGCAGCACTGGGCCACGACGTCATCATGTCACCCACCTCGCACGCCTATCTCGACTACTATCAGACCAAGAACGTCAGGGAGGAACCCTACGCCATCGGCGGCTACCTGCCCACGGAGAAGGTCTATGAGCTCGATCCCGCACCCGCCACTTTCACCGATGAGGCACGCAGCCACGTGCTCGGCGCGCAGGCCAACCTATGGGCCGAATATATCGCATGGCCCAACCACGTCGAATATATGATCATGCCGCGCATGGCAGCCATGGCCGAAGTGCAGTGGATGCCGGCCGGGCGGAAGCTATATGACCAGTTCCTCCTCCGCCTGAAGCATCTCACCACCATCTACGACCGGCTCGGCTACAACTACGGCAAGCACCTCTGGAAGCAGAAGAAATGACGCGCCGCGGCAGGAGCTTGGCGGCTCCTGCCCATCCTGCATCCCGATAAGGCCGACGGACAAAGCTCTTTAAGGACAGACCGCAGCGGCTTTTTCAGCGTAGGAAAGCATGTCGCAGAGGGCGGAAAAACGTCACCTGCTGGGCGCGGAAAAGACACCTGCTGGAGCCACTTACAACAGGCGCAAATCGGAGAGATATGAGATGCGCCGCGCAAAGGATACATCCGGGGCCTCCGGATGTATCCTTTTGACGGCCCGGAGGATAGCTTTCGGCCGCCCAAAGCATAGCTCTGCCAACGCCTTGTCTGTCAACCGGTTACAACGGGCATACCGGCAGTCCGCCCAATCTGTCATCCCAAGGTTGCCGGAAGGCGGAATTTCCGGGGCGGACAGGAATGCCGCAGACCGCTCATCAGGCCGGCGGCGCTGACAGGCATGAGGCATGGCGCGCCGGGAAAGAGGCGTTGTCAGGTGGAGGGATTACAGCTATGGACAGTGAAGATTTCCGGGATCGGCGACAGGGCCGTCCCGTCCGGCCACGCCCGGTCAAGGCGGAACCCACGCGGCCGAAATGCAAAATAATCGGCACCAGGCTTTGAGGTCCGCCCAATTTGCATTATCTTTGTCCCTGAGAAGATGGTGGAACAGCCACGCAATGCATCCAGACCTTATCGGCCATGAACATGCGACCCGACACGAAAATTACGTCCGCACTCAGGGAAACAATCTCCGCAGAGACGATCCGGCAACTCAACGAGGGCAGTCAGTCGGCCTTCGATGAGGTCTATCATGCCTACTTCGTCTATCTCTGCAGCATCGCGGTCTACTATGTGCATGACCATGACTCGGCCGCCGAGATCGTCAACGACGTCTTCCTCTCACTCTGGGACCACCGCAGCGAGATCTTTCCGCCCGTGCTGGCTTATCTGCGCCGGTCCGTGCAGAATGCTGCCGTGAGCCATCTGCGCTCGCGTCTCTACCGCACGGGGACGCTCACGCTGACCGACGAGAAGCTCTGGGACTACGTGAGCGACACGGTGACAGCATCGGACGACCCGCTTGCCATGCTCGCCGACGAGGATCTGCGCCAGCGCGTCAGAGAGCAGGTGGAGCAACTGCCGCCCCGCTGCCGCAGCATCTTCAAGGCCTGCATGTATGAAGGGATGGACTACCGGGAGATAGCCGAGCGGGAAAGCCTCTCCGTATCGACCGTCCGCGTGCAGATGAAGATCGCCGTCGACAAGCTGCACGAACAGATGAAGATGCCGTTGTGGCTCATCGCACTGTTGCTCTACTAAAAAATTTTTTTCAAAAAAGTTCGTTTTCGGTTAAACGCCTCTATGCCTTTTTGCGTATAGGCTCAATGAACAACATCGGAAAACCATGAAAGAAGACGAACTGAAAATACGCATCAGCAACTATCTCAGCGGCAACAGCACACCGGAAGAAACGCGGGAGCTGCTCGCCATACTGTCACAAGACAGACAGGCTGACCGCCTCTACAGAGAGTTGTCGGCCACCTGGGCCGTGGCATCCGCACCGGCTTTTTCACGCAAAGAAGATGAAAACTTAGAGGAGCTCCATCAGAACATGGCGGTCCGGCGCACCTCCACGACGCGCAGCATGCACCGCTGGATAGCAGCCGCGGCCGTTGCGGCACTGCTGTTGGCCGGCGGCAACGTCTACTGGTGGAGCCGCATCCATACGCTCAACGCCCAATACGCCAACGTGGAGACACCTTATATTATTAAGGCACCCGCCGACTCGCACACCGAGATCACACTGCCCGACGGCACAAGGGTGACGCTCAACGCCGGCTCCGAAATCTCCTACCTCCGCAACTTCGGCGCCGAAGACCGCACGGTGACACTCTCCGGCGAAGCCCTGTTTGACGTGGCCAAGAACCGGGAGAAGACGTTCTCGGTCCATGTAGATGAACTCGACGTCAAGGTAGCGGGCACCAAGTTCAACATATCGGGCTATGAAGACGATCCCGACGTCACCGTCTCGCTGCTCCGCGGACGCGTGGACCTGCAACTGAATGACGGCTCCACCATGCCCTTACACCCCAATGAGCAGGCCCTCTACAACAAGAAGACCGGCCGGCTGCGCAAATATGACTTCGACGCCCTGCGCTCCTCGGCCTGGACAGACGGAGCAATGCACTTCGAAGACGCACCCTTCAGCACCATCGCCCATCAGCTCGAACACCGCTTCGGAGTCCGCATCAACGTGACGAGCGCCCGACTTCGGCAGCAGAGATTCAGCGGGAGCTTCAACAAGTCACAGAGTTTAGGCGATATACTCCATGAAATCAACATCGAAAAACAATACCAATGGCAGAACACCAACGGCGTAGTGACCATCAGCGACCGATAACGAAGATATTGCAAACCTAATCAATATAATCTACATTTTTAAACCATCAGAATCTATGAGACTATTTTCCAAAAGACTTTTGATGTTCCTTTTGGGTCTTGCCCTCTGCGCACAGCTCTCTGCCCAGCAGCGGATCACCCTGAAAGAGAATAACGCAACCTTGAAATCAGTGATCGAAAAGGTTGAGCAGATGACCGGTTACACCTTCCTGCTGCGCGATGCAGATTCGGACAAGCGCGTGACGGTCAATGTCAAGAACGGTTCTATCCAGCAGCTGATGACCCAACTCCTCAAGGGAACCGACTACACCTATGAAATCAACGGCAAGCGCATCGTCGTCTTCCGCCCGTCAAGCAGCAAGCCGGCACAGGCCCAGCAGCCCAAAGGCAGCACCTTCCCGCTGAAAGGAGTGGTCAAAGACAGCAACGGCGAGCCGATCATCGGGGCTACCGTGAAAGTGCACGGTTCGGCTCAAGGTGCCATTACCGACCTTGACGGACAATATACCATTGAGGCCCGCCGCGGTGATCAGATCGAGATTTCTTATATCGGATTCAGCACCCAGACATTCACCGTCAACAGCCAGACGATGAATGTGACCTTGAGAGAAGATGACAAGACGCTCGAAGAAGTGATTGTCGTCGGCTACGGATCAGTCAAGAAGTCGAACCTGACCTCCTCTGTCTCCAAAATAGACAATCAGGCCCTCGAAAACAGACCTGTCACCAATGTCACCGAGGCCATGCAGGGACAGCTGGCAGGTGTCAATGCCCAGGCCACCGGCGGCGGTCTCCCCGGCCAGGAGCTGACCATGCGCATCCGCGGTGTCAATACGATCAACGGCGACTCCAGTCCGCTCTACGTGATCGACGGTGTGCCCCGCAACAACATGAACGACATCAATTCGTCAGACATTGCCAGCATCCAGATCCTCAAGGATGCTGCAGCAACCGCCATCTACGGTAGCCGCGGTGCCAACGGAGTCGTGCTGATAGAGACAAAGACGGGAGGAGGAAAGCCGACTGTGACCTTCGATGCCTATTATGGACTGCAGACCTCAGAGAAGAAACTCGATCTCATGACTGGTCCCGAATGGGTGGCCTACAACATGTGGTATCGCAATGCGTCGTATCTGCGTGCCGGTGGAAAGATGAGCGATCCTATGTCCATGCGCGACCCCGCCTATCGTATTCCGTCATGGTGGAGCACTTTCACCTATTTCACTGACTGGCAGGATGAAATGCTCCGCACAGCTCCCATCCAGAGCTATGATGCCAGTGCCTCCGCCTCGGGCGACATCGGGAGTATCTATCTGTCGTTGGGCTATCTTGATCAGGATGGTATTGTCAAGGGCACCAGCTACTATCGCTACAACACCCGCATTAATGGAACGCTCAATATCCTAAAGAATCTGAAGATCGGAGCAAACATGTCGTTCTCCAACTCCTCACAGAACACGGCCTCAACCAATCTTGGCGACCGTGCCGGAAAGGATGGTCCGCTCCACCATGCACTGATGATGTCACCGCTGGTCAAGCCAGGACAGACCATCAGAACAGAGGCCAACGACTATGCGGGGACACCTGCATCTAAAGAGTCTTCAGCAGATTACGGCGCCTGGTGGATCGATCCGCTGGCCCAGTTGAATGGTACGACCGACAATACTCGGGCCACTCGCGTACAGACAAACTTCTGGGGCGAATGGAAAATCATATCTCCACTGACCTATAAGATTCAATACAGCAACAATTATGACGGTATCACTTACGAATATTTCCAGCCAGCAAGCATCAATCGTTCATCTTATACATCGTCCGGAAACAGCTATTCGAGCCGCACAAACGATTGGGTGCTGCAGAATACGCTGACCTATGATCAGCAGTTAGGTAGTCATCACTTGAATCTCCTGCTTGGCCAGAGCGCAGAAAAGCAACGCTATTACATCGGTAACATGGAAGCCTCGGGCTGGCCCTATGAAAATGTCACCACGCTGAATCAAGCTTCCACACCCGTTAAGGCAAGCACAGAGCGGACCACTTATCGCAATGCGAGTTTCTTTGGACGCATCAGTTACGACTATGCAGAACGCTATCTCTTCACCGCCAGTGTGCGTCGGGATGGTTCATCACGCTTCGGACAGGATGCCAAGTGGGGAACTTTTCCGTCCTTCTCTGCAGGTTGGAAGATCAATGAGGAAAACTTTATGAAGAACGTCAATTGGATCAATCTGCTCAAATTGCGTGCCTCATATGGCACATCAGGTAACGACCGTATCGGCGATTACACCTACTTGGCCCAGCTCGCATCATATCCGGCAGCCTATGGAAACGCCATTCAAAACGGCGCAGCAGCAAGCAACATTGCCAACACTGACCTGAAATGGGAACAGACAGGATCTCTCGACATCGGATTCGATTTCTCCGCATTCCACAACCGCCTTCAGTTTAACTTCGACTTCTATTCCAATACAACGAAAAACCTGCTCTTCGATGTTCCCGTCCCCTACACCACAGGCTTCGAAAGCAAGTTGACCAATATCGGGAAAATACGCAATCAAGGCTGGGAAATAGACATCACCTCTCACAACATCGATGCGCATGGATTCAAGTGGACGTCCAATCTGAACCTCTCCCACAATTCCAACAAAGTGCTCGAACTTGATGGCACACAGACACAGATCATCTCCGCCCTTCACGGCAGTTTCCAGTTTATCACCAAGGTGGGTGGTCCTGTATCCCAGTTTTATGACTATGACTATGTCGGATACCTCACCGCAGAAGACATAGCCAATGGTTATCCCATCTCTGCAGGCGAGGAAGAGGGCAACAGCAAGATGATAGATCACACGAATGATGGAAAAATCACAGATGCTGATCGCGTACCCCAGGGATCCAACCTGCCTGATCTGACCTACGGACTCACCAATCGTTTCAGTTACAAAAACTTCGAGCTTTCAGTGCTCTTGCAAGGACAGTTCGGCGGTAAGATCATGTTCGTAGGCTCCCGTCATATCGACTGCGGCTTCGGAGACCGTACCTCTTACGCCCGTTGGATACACGCTTATAAAACCGACTTGCTGAAAGAGGCCATCCCGACGGATTACTGCAATGCCCACGGAATAGACATGTCATGGGACGGCGAGACGCAGAACCAGTTCAATTGGGCTCCTCAGAACAACATATATGATGCCACATATTTCCGTATAAAGAATATTACGCTTAGCTATACCTTCCCGAAGAACTTACTGAAAAAGACTTCAATGAAGTCTGTGCGCATCTATACATCGATTGATAACGTACTCACCGTGTCTGATTATCCTGGTTACACACCAGAAACGAGCACCTATGGCAACGGCACTACGCAACTTGGCGTCGACTACAGTACCTATCCGCTCAGCCGTCGCTTTACAATCGGCGCCAACATTACATTCTGACGTCCGGCCCAAACATCTATTTCAAATCGATCAAACAATAAGCTATTATGAAGAAAATATTTAATCCAATCGGTCAGGTGATGGTTGCAGCACTCGGTATCATGCTGGCAGGCTGCAGCGACTTTCTTAATCCCATGCCGGAATCGCTATACACCACGGAGACTTTCTACCAGAACCAGAAAGACTTTGAATTAGCTGTAGCAGCTGTATATGATGCCCAGCAGGAGGTCTACGACGGTCGACAGGGTATGGTCCACTTTCTGGAGGCACGTTGTGACAATACCAATAGTGTGAACACGAACCTCTATGACGACGGCGGCGCGTCTTTTACGGACAACTCAAGCTGTACGCCTACACTCAACGTATGGAAGGCCATGTACCAGATGATCACTCGGGCAAACGGTATTCTGGACCGGATTGACGCTGTTGAATTTTCCGATACCCAAACCAAGAACTATATTAAAGGCGAGGCCTACGGACTTCGCGGCTGGGCTTATGAAATGCTCGGTAAGTTCTTCGGGGGTGTTCCCATTCTGACGAAGGAGATGACAGAGGCAGAGATCCGTCAAGTTGCGCGCTCCACCCAGGAACAAACGTTCGCCCAAGCCGTGAACGATTACAAGCAGGCCATCAGTCTCCTGCCCACTTCCTGGCCTGCTGACGACGCCGGCCGGATGACCCGTGGCGCAGCCAATGCAGTGCTCGGGCGCCTCTATATGTTCATGAATCAACCTGCAGAAGCACGTCCTTATCTTGAGGCTGTCATCAACAGCGGGACTTATCAGCTGGCTGACTCTTATGAAAAGATTTTCAATGACGCTTACGACAATGATCCCTCTGCCGACCGCGTATGGGAAGTACAGTACATAGGAGGCCTGTCCGGCGAAGGTCAAGACTACAGCGAGATGATGATGCCGGAAGATTGCGGTATCGCAGAGGGATATGCCGTGCGCGGATCCAGCGCTGCCATGCAGGTCTCGAATGATCTTCTCAACAGTTTTGAGCAAGATGATTACAGGCGGACTTGGGGCACTTCGAATGCCATCTCGGGGAGTCTGGCACAAGGATACACATGGTGCACGAAGTTCTGCCGTTCACATACCTATGTCCCCCAACAGGATATTGACTGGGCTGTCAATCTTCCCGTCATCCGCTATACGGATGTCATCCTGCTTGAGGCCGAAGCTCTAAACGCCACAGAAGGGCCTACTGCAGCTGCCATCAACTATGTCAACCAAGTACGTTCGCGTGCCAAGTTGCCGGCACTGACTGCAGCCCAGACAGCCAATAGCACTGTCTTCCTAAACGTCATCAAACAAGAGCGCCGGGCAGAGTTCATGTTCGAAGGTCAACGTTGGTTCGATTTGGTCCGATGGGGCGATTTTGTCAGCACGATGACCGCATTCTTCAATGAGAGCGATGAAGGCGCTGGGCGCTACGTGAAGTATGTTACGCAGAACCGTGCCATATTTGCCATACCCCAGTCAGAGATCGATCGCTATTACAACACTGCCATTATGCCGCAGAACCCCGATTATTAAGCACTTCATTCAGGATGGCAGGAGAGTAACCGGCTTGAGCCGGTTCACTCTCCGCTTCCCTTTTACCCAATCAGCGTTACCATGATCAAAAAAACGATTCTTTTTATTTTCCTGTCTGTCTTCTGCCTTTCTATCTCCGCCGAAGACATTTCTCTGAACGGAAACTGGTCGTTTGCGGCTGATTCACTGGCCGATTATTCGCGCGGCATTCCTGCCGGCCAGGCCATGCAGGTGATGGTTCCACACACGTGGAACGTGATGGCCGGATTAGAAGATTACGTGGGCCGGTGCTGGTATCAGCGCGATATAGACATTCCAGCCGACATGAAGGGCAAGTGCCTCCGCCTTCATTTTGGCGCAGCCTATCACGATGCTGTCGTCTACATCAACGGAAACCGCGTGGGACAGCACAAAGGTGCGGGTTATACCCCTTTCAGCTTCGATGTCTCCAAAATAGTGAAATACGGACAGAAGAACAGGTTATGCGTCAGTGTAGACAACAGTTTCTCCGATCTCAACCTGCCCTTCCGCCGCAAATTCGACTGGACTGCAGACGGCGGACTCTACCGCGATGTATGGATCCATGTCAGCAACCGGCCGAGCATCTGGTATGTTCACGTCACTCCAGTGCTAAACCTTTCCGACAGCACCGGAACAGTCTCCTTCAGCCTGCGGCTCCATGAAGCCGACGTGAAACAAGTCCGTTTCAGCCTCCTTTGCCGTGAGAGGAAGTCGGGAAAGATCATGGCCGACTTCACGCGCACGGCCAATCGCCAGGCCGACGGATGCTTCCATTGGACATCCATGTTCGGCAAAGTGGAACCATGGCATTTCGATCGTCCACACCTCTACACCTTCACTGTCAAGGTCCTGGCCCGTGAAAACGTCACTGACAGCAGCGACGGGCAGTTCGGATTCCGCCGGCTGGAGACGAAAGGCCGGCAGCTGCTGCTCAATGGTGAACCTGTCAGACTGCCCGGAATCGAATACATGGCCGGCAGCAGTCCTTGCTACGGCAGCGCAGAACCAATGGAAAGACTCGACAGCGTGGTCACTCAGATGAAACGGATGAATATCGCCATCACCCGATTCCACTGGCCACAAGACGACAGACTGCTCACGCTCATGGACGAGCGGGGCATCTTGGTGCAGGAAGAGATCCCATGGTGGCAACAGCCCGACAAGCTCTCCCCGCAGCTGACCGACATTGCGAGGCAACAAGTGGATGAAATGGTAGAGGCGCATTACAACCATCCGTGCATCGTCATGTGGGGTCTGAGCAACGAGGTGAGATACAACGGCGAATCGTTAAAGCCCATCCGCCGGCAGATAGAGTCATTGGACAAGACGCGATTGGTCAACGTTGTCTGCAACCATACGGACACCCAGCTCCACGAGACCGTCACTCTCCAGTATGCACTGCCTACCTGGAACGAATACACCGGCACCTGGAATGGCAATGACCGCTATGCGCTCCCGGCAAAACTGGACACGATCCGCAATGTCATCGGTGACCGACCGCTCTTCATCACCGAGCTTGGATGCTGCGAACCCGCATTCACCGGAGGTGACGCACGGCGCACTGACGACATGATCTATCACATAGACGAATACACAAAGCACGACTTCATCTGCGGCTATATCTACTTCTGTCTCAATGACTACCGCACGCAGGTCGGCGAAGAGGGCTACGGCCGACATCGCATACGCCGGCACGGCGTGACTGACAAGGATCTTCAACCAAAGCCAAGCTACTATCAACTGCAGGCCATAGCCAGTCCCGTGAAGATCCTCAAGATACAGTCGGCCGGCAATCAAGACCGTGACATCGCCATCACGATCAAGGTCAGCAACACCATCCCGCATTATATCCTGCAGGATTACACCCTCGTTTACACAGCCACTGACGGCTCCGAGAAACGGCTCTGTCTGCCCCGGCTGATTCCGGGTGAGGAATACAGTTGCGTGCTGCGCGACATTTCGCCCGACTATCATTTCTATATCCTGCGTCCTGGCGACTACTATGTCACAGGCTATTGACCCGCACGCCCCACGGTCATGCCACATGCGGACCGATCGGAATCATATAATAAAAGGTATAAAACGACGTTACAGATAAGGCTGGGCATCGCCCTCCCCGCTCTATCTGTAACGGGCTGTAGCCAAGGTGCATGACTGAGTTTTCCGCAGAGATATCATTCGGGCTGTCAAGGGATTTCATTCGGACGTCGCTGAAAAAACCTATTATCTAACTGAAACAACAATGAAGAAAACGACATTCTTACTTTTGATTGCCTGGACAGTCACTGTTCATCTCGCCAGTGCTGCCGAAAGCCTCATCCGATACGTGGATCCGGCCGTCGGAACGGGGGCAAAACCGAACGCCTTCATGGGCGGGGACTCCCAGTTGGGACAGACGATTCCGGCCGTACTCGTGCCCAACGGCATGAACTTCTGGACACCACAGACGGAGGAGACCGAACTCAAATGCGTCGCGCCTTACTATTACAACAAGACAAGACTGCAAGGATTCCGCAACTCCCACTGGATTGTGGGCGGATGCACGCAGGACTATGGATCGGTCACCATCATGCCCATGCTCGGCCAGCTGAAGACGCAGCCCGACGAAAGGGCATCCACCTTCAGCCATGAAGAGGAGACGATGCGGCCCGACTACTATGCCGTGCCACTCTTCGGGGGCGACATCCGGGCCGAGATGACAGGCACCTCGCGCACGGGTATCTTCCGTTTCACCTTCCGGAAAGCAGGCATGGCCTATCTCGTCGTGACCCCCAACAGCGACGAGGGACAAGGATCGGTATCCATTGATGCCGAACGGGGAGAGGTCACGGGCAGCAATCCCGTGCACCGCATCTATCAGGGATTCGGCGAACCGGCAGGCTTCACGGGCTACTTTCAGGTGCTCACCGGCAAGCGGATCGAACAATACGGGGTCTATGACCATGAAGGCGTGATCGCCGGAAAGGCCGATCTCTCCGCCCGCAAGGCCATGGGCGCATGGATTGGGTTCCATGTCGAGGCCGGAGAGCAGGTGATCGTCAAGGTGGCATCATCGTTCTGCGACGTTGCCGGCGCACGCCTGAACATGGCGAAGGAATGTCCCGGATGGGACTTCGATGCCGTCCGGAATGCGCTGACAGCCGTCTGGGAAGACCGGTTGGGCGCCATCAACGTCGAGAGCACGGACACGACGGCCCTGCAGAAGTTCTATACGGCGATGTATCACGCCTCCTTCCTCCCCCACGCCATCAACGATGCCGACGGCCGCTATCCGTCTTTCGCGGGCGGGCGGACGGTCTGCCACACCGACGGAGACTATTATGACGACTACAGCATGTGGGATACCTACCGCGCGCTCCATCCCCTTCTCAGCATCCTTTACCCCCGACAGACGGGCGAGATGATCCAGTCGCTCGTGGATAAGTATGAGCAAGGCGGCTGGCTACCGATCTTTCCTTGCTGGAACAGCTACACTTCCGAGATGATCGGTGACCATTGTGCTTCGCTCATCGCCGACGCCTGGCTCAAGGGCATCCGCAATTTCGACATCGCGAAAGCCTACACAGCCCTGCGCAAGAACGCCTTCCTCCAGCCGGAGACGTATGCCGACTACTGCGACGGGAAAGGCCGCCGCGCACTCACATCCTATCTCCGCTACGGCTACATTCCGCTTGAGGACTCGGTGAAGGAAGCCTTTCACCAGGCCGAACAGGTGTCGCGCACGATGGAGTATGCCTATGACGACTTCGCGCTGGCCCAACTTGCCCGCGCCTTGGGCCATCGCAGGGATGCCGACACGCTCTACCAGCGTGCGATGAACTATCGCAACGTGATCGACCCGCGCACCGGCTACGCCCAGGGCAGACATGCCGACGGCTCGTTTCTCACAGCCGACAACGCCCTCACAGCCTGCTCCTTCATCACCGAGGGCTATCCCTGCCACTACACATGGTATGCCCCGCATGATCCTTACGGCCTCATGCGCCTCATGGGCGGCAGAAAGGTCTATACGGCCAAGCTCGACTCCATGTTCACCGAAGGACGCTACTGGCACGGCAACGAACCCTGCCATCAGGTCGCCTATATGTTCAATTATGCCGGCCAGCCATGGAAGACGCAGCGCTGGGTGCGCCGGATCATGGAGACGGAATACCGCACCGGATCCGACGGACTCTCCGGCAACGACGACGCCGGACAGATGTCGGCCTGGTATGTCTTCTCCTCTCTCGGCTTCTATCCGGTCTGCCCGGCCAGCGGCCACTATGTGATCGGCAGTCCGGCGTTCTCCTCCGCCGTCATCCGACTGCCCGGCGGCAAGCACTTCACCATCCGAGCCGTCAACGCATCTCCTACCAATATCTATATCCAGAGCGCACGCCTCAACGGCCGCAGCTATGACCGCAGCTATCTGCTCCATGCCGATATCGCCCGCGGAGGTACCATCGAGTTTGTCATGGGCAGCCAGCCCAATCCCCGATGGGCATCATCCGCCCGCAGCTGCCCGCCGAAATTGATGCCATAAACAGCCGAAGCATGAAACTCAGACACATGATCCTCCTGGCCGGCATGGTCCTCAGCCTGCTGCCATTGACCGCCAAAGACTTCCTCGCAACCGACTTCGGCGCTGCAGGAAACAATCCTTCGCTACCGCCGCTTATATTTTTTGTCCGTAGCGCATAGTAAGTATTAACAAGGGAGTGGAAGGATATAAACCGCAGATGACACGGATTACGCGGATAGTTAAGATAAAAAAATAGCTGCAACATCTGTGTCATCTGCGGTTCTTTCCATTTCTCTCTACGATTCACCTTATTATCCCGGATCGGCCATTAGCCTCCGAACTGATGTTGTCCGATGGCAGTCGGAAATCATGAAGGCCGGTTCTAAAAATCAGGTTTATGCAACTAAAACGATGATGTGTCTATGTCTTCTCGGTCGTATTCAGCATCTATCGCCCTCAAAACGTCAAGTCTCATCGGTCGTGTAGCCCGCTACACTCCCCCCTTCAACTTACGTTTTGAGGCACGATATCTTGCAGCATACGCCTCGACCTAATTTTTAGAACCGACTTGAAATGACAAGAATAAATGTGACACTGCGGCCTAATGACCGATTGAGGATTATATTATGTCCCTGCAAGTGGTTCTTTCTCCCGGGATGCGCCCGGATGAGACTCTGGCGAAAGGCGATTCTGTAAAAATCAAACGAAAAATGAACCGCCCTCATCCGTATCCACCAAAAAGTTCGTATATTTGCAAGGCGACCGCCAGCAACGGGCAGCCGACAGACTAAAACAAACCATCAACCTAACAACCCATCATCGGATGAAAAACAAAAACATGCTCCTCAGCGCGCTGCTGCTCATCGCCGGCACAGCCGCAGGCTACGGCCAGCTCGGCCGCCAGTTTCCTTCGGAGCGACGGATCGTCAAGGATCCGCGCACCGGAATGGACATTATCTTCCTCACTTCCAAGTCGGGGATGTTCGATCACAAGACTTATCAGACCCACAGTCAATGGACCGCAGACGGCAAATGGTGCATCTTCGACTCGAAGAACCGCGCCGAGGGCAACGCCATCGCCGTCAACGAGGACTCGGGCGAGATGATCCAGGTCACCGAGGGCGGCTACACGGGCAAGATACTCATCTCGCGCAAGGAGATGAAAATGTTCTTCCTCCGCAATCAGAAGGATCCAAAGGCGCGCCGCAAAGGCAAGACACAGACCGCTGAAGACCCGAAAAACCTGACCAAGGAGATCGTCGAGTCGGATCTGGCGGCCCTCTTCGCCGACAGCCGGGCAGGCAAGATGAAGAAGGCCGGGCACTATGAGCGCGTCGTGGCCACCATCCCTCCCGAATACGGAATCGGCGGAGGCGACATCGCCCTCGATGCTTCTGAACGTGCCGTCTACTTCCGCACGGGCCGCGAATATGCCGCGCAGCATCTCCCCGAAGGCACGAAGATCGAGCCGAACTTCGGTCCCCGCAACATGGGAGCAGGGCCTACGGGCATCGCCGCCGTCAATCTTGAGACGGGAGCCATCACGAACGTCATCACCGTAGGATTCCAGATCGGACACGTGCAGACCAATCCGTGGAAGCCGGGAGAGATCATCTTCTGCTGGGAAACAGGCGGAAAGGCTCCACAGCGCACATGGATGGTGCAGGCCGACGGCACCGGACTGCAGCCCATCTACGAGGAGACGGAATACGACTGGGTGACCCACGAGGCCGTCATCGGCCGGGATGAGATCGCCATAGCCATCCTCGGCCACCGGCCGATGCAGCCGGTCAACAAGGACAAGTTTGTCTACGACGCCGCCAACCCGGGTCAGGAGCCCGGCTGGGGACCGTCAGGCACGCGCGCCAAGGCCACAGGCCTCGCCGTCGTCAACCTCCGCACGCATGCCCTCAGCCTTGAAGGGCAGATCCCGTATGGCAGCGGATTCTGGCACGTACATGGCAGTGCGGACGGCCATTGGGTCGTAGGCGACAACTTCCGACGCGAACTCTGGCTCATCGACCGCCACACCGGCGAGCGCATCCTGCTCACGGCGGGCCACAAGGAGACGGCTCAGGACCATATACACCCGACCTTCTCGACCGACGGAACGAAGATCAACTTCCAGTCGGCCATGCTTTCCGATGACGGACGATCCATGAACATCTGCGTCATCCGCCTCCCCCAGCCGCTACTCGACAGATATAAGCAGTGAGGAAAAGAATGGAAGGGAGGAGGAAGAAACGAAAAGTGCGGAATGACATCTTGTCTTTTGACTCTTTCCCCTCCACGAACTGCAGGGGCGGGCCTTGTGCCCGGCCGCAATGGAAACGATGATCCGTGACACGCGTCGTTATCATTTGGTAACGCCATCATTTGTAAATGTCATTGCCACTCGCATAGTCCTATTGCGACCGGGCACAAGGCCCGCCCCGGCAGTTCGCTGTGGAAATCTATCCAAAAACCATCTCCCCTTTCACCGCCCCTCATTTCTGACTGCTCATTTCCCCATGTTTCGCATCTCAAAACGGATCGAACAAATCACACGGAAAAATCATGCTGATTGGCCCCGAAAACCATCCCGTCAGACGATAGATATCGTATGGTCTGCGGAGAGCTATGCTTTCGGCGGTCAAGAGCTATGCTTTCGGCAGCCAAGAGCTATGCTTTCGACGGCCGAAAGCTATCATATGGACAGCCATTTGTAAACATCTGTAAATGAGATAGTTGCAATCTGGCCAATCGGCAGGTTGCTCAAAGGAGGCAGAAAGGGATGACCGACCGCGACAACTTGCTTGAGACGGGCGTGGAACAACCTGCTGTCAGCGGCGGAGAAGCAGCTGGCGGGCAAACTCCCAGATGACGATTCCGGCCGTCACACTGACATTGAGCGAGTGCTTCGTGCCGAATTGGGGGATCTCAAGGCAGGCGTCGCTCATGTCCACAACGCGCTGTTTCACACCCTTCACCTCGTTTCCGAAGATCACGGCATAGCCTTGCCCCCTCTCCGCAGGAAAGGACCCGACGGCAAGGCCCTCATCCCTCATCACCTCATCCCCATCATCATCCCTCTCCACAGGAGAGGACCCGGCAGTGAGGTTTAAGTTTTCGAGCTTCACGGACCCTTCCACCTGTTCCACGCTATACACCCAGTAGCCGCGGCGGTGGAGGTCTTCGACGGCCGCTTCCGCCGTCTCGAAGTAGCGCCAATCGACGCTGTCCTCACCGCCGAGGGCCGTTTTGTGGATCTCGGCATTGGGCGGCGTAGCCGTGATACCGCAGAGGTAGACGGCCTGGACGCGGAACGCGTCGCACGTGCGGAACACGGATCCGACATTGTGAAGTGAACGCACGTCGTCCAAGACGACGATCAACGGCAGCTTGGCCGCCTCCTTAAACTGTTCCACCGACAAGCGGTGCATCTCTATCGTACGAAGTTTGCGCATAGGTTAAATGGTTTGTTGATGAGGGATAAGAGGATGATGGGATAAGAGGATGAGAGGATGATAGATGAGGGATGAGGGGATGGGAGATGAGGAAGGAGAGGGTAATGGTGATGAGGGAGGGGCATGATGGATGTTCTGTATCATCACTTCATCCTTTCATCTCATCATCTTCATCCTTTCATCTCATCATCTTCATCATATCATCTCATCATCTTCATCATATCATCCCTCATCTTCCAACTCCTCACTCCATCTGAATGACCATGTGAGCATTGTCAACCGTCAGCCGCCGCCACATGCTGAAGAAGTCGAAGCCCAGGCGGCCGGCACCGTCATAGAGCGTCGTTTTCTCACTCGAAAGCGTGACCACGGGCACCTGCTTCAGCGTAAAGTCACGCCCGCCGATGCGCAGCGCGATCTCCGGCATGGTGAACTCACTGCTGTAGACGATGCCGCCATAGCCCGAACCGGCCTTGACAGCCCATCGCCCAAGCCTCGCCACGTCGGCCGAATGATCACGATAGTAGGCCGGTCCCATCCAGCTTGTCGTGGCGCCGCAGTCCAAGTTGAGCGCGTAGGAATGGTCTCCGCTCTCGGCATTCACCATCATCACGCCGCCGCCCGTCATGCAGAGATTGCTCTTCCCGCCGGCCGCGGGCATGGTGTCTGTGCGGAACGTGAGTTCCTTCTGCCCGAAATCGAGCGTCCACGAGGCGAAACGGAGGAGCAAGGGCTGCCCGATGATGAGCCGGAAGTGGCGCATCGCGCGCGCCGCATGCCTGTTCTCCTGCTGATGGTCCAGCACGACGAACGGCACGTTGCGCAGTTCCAATTCGCCCAACTGCAGTCTCTCGGCGATGGCATACTGTCCGTTGAGCGCCCGCATGCCATGGGCCTGCATCCCGGAACCGACGATGCGGAGCCCGTGTTTCTTGGCCAAGTCGGGCGTGATGACATTGTAGGCTGCTCCCGTGTCAAGCGTGAAGTCGCCCCGCCTGCCGTTCAGGCGGCCTCCAACGTAGATGAGATTCTGCGCCGAATCGCCCACCTCGCGCACGCGGAAAGCCGCACGGTAGGCGGCGCGGGGATGCGGATTCTGACAGACCGCATAGCCGTCGAGCGCACGATAGAGACTTTCCCGGTTGCGGAAGGCGGCCACCGCGGCCGAGTCAGCGTGCCCCTCGATCTGCCGGATGAAGCTCGCCATCGTCCCGGCAGCCTGCTGATTGTCGTCCATGTCACTGTAGTTCTGGGCCAAGAGCATGACCATCGAACGCACAAGGCTGCCGTCCATCTCCGCCTGATGCAGCCTCAGCAGTTGCAGTATGCCGGCGTTGGCCGCTGCGGGACGACGGAAAAACTGGTCGAGCATGGTCTTCGAGAGGCGGCGGATGAACGGCGACATGCGGCCGCTGTCAGCCTCATACACGTCCCGAAGCCTGAACCACTCACTCCCGTTGATGCAGGCACCGGCCACGCTGTCGGCATCCTCGGCAGCCATCGGCATCGGCACGAGCAGCCATGACAGCCCGGAGACGAAGCTGCACGCCAGCAGCCGGCGCGCCTTCCGCGCGAAGCCTGCGATCCGAAGTCTGCCTCCCATGGCTACATCCCTTTCGCCTTGTAGGCTAAGGCATAGGCCTTGACCTGCCTGACCATGGCCAACAGCCCGTTGGAACGTGTGGGCGAGAGATGCTCGCGCAGCCCGATGCGCTCGATGAAGTAAAGGTCCGCGTCGAGGATTTCCTGCGGACGGAACCCGCTGATCACGCGGATGAGCAGGGCAATGATGCCCTTGACGATGAGCGCATCGCTGTCGGCCGTGAAATAGAGACGCCCTTCGCGCTCGTCACACTGCAGCCACACGCGGCTCTGACAGCCGTCTATGAGGTTCTGTTCAGTCTTATAGCGGTCGTCAAGCACGTCTAAGTCGTTGCCTAAGTCGATCAGCATCTGATACTTATCCATCCAGTCGGTGAAGTCCTCGAACATGGCGATCACTTCATCCTGTTTCTCATTGATTGTCATATTGATTCTGTTTCTTTTGATTCGATCATCTTTTCATAGTCGACCACATCAATCCAGCGGCCGAACTTGCGCCCGACGGCGCGGAAATGGGAGGCCTCGGTGAAGCCGAGACGGGCATGGAGGCGGCAGCTGGCTTCGTTTCCGCCGGTGATGCGACATAACGGTTTAAAAGTCAGCGATGGCTTCCGCGTTCTGTTCCCTTACGTCCCAGCTCATGCACCTGGCTCTGCTTTGACGAGCTTGAAGAGCTTGTCGTTGGGACGCACCTTGCCGGTGACGGGGATGGAGACGCGCGTTCCCTGCTGCGCCTGATCCACGGGGCGGAGGTCGAAGCGGATTTCGGAGGCGTCAAGATACATCACGCCGGTCGTGGGACCGGTGATGAGGAGCTTGTCGCCCACGCTGAAGGGAGCTGCCTCGACGGCCACTTCGGCCACCTGAAGTTTGCTGAAGTATTTCATGACCTTGCCGATGAGCACCTTTTTCTCGGTGGCTGCCGACCCGTAATGCGTGTTCCACTCACCCAGGAGCTGCCCTTGGTAGTAGCCATCCCAGAACCCTCGGTTGAAGACAGCGGCGAGACGGCTGTCCCACTCGTTCTTTTTCGCTTCGGTGAAGGTGCCTTCCAGCACGCTCCGGATGGCCTCGCGGTAGCACGAGACGACCGTATGGACATATTCGGGACCGCGCGCACGGCCTTCGATCTTGAACACGCGGACGCCCGACTCCATCATGCGGTCGATGAAGCGCACGGTCTTCAGATCCTTCGGACTCATGATATACTTGTTGTCGATCTCAAGTTCGGTGCCCGTCTCTCGGTCCTTCACCAAGTAGGAACGGCGACAGAGCTGCATGCACTCACCACGGTTGGCGGACCGTCCGGTATTGTCTAAGCTGAGATAACACTTCCCTGAGACGGCCATACATAACGCGCCGTGGCAGAACATCTCTATTCTGACGAGCGCGCCACGTGGTCCCGTGATCCGCTGCGCAATGATCTGGCGGTGGATTTCGGCCACCTGGTCCATGTTCAGCTCACGTGCGAGGACGACAACGTCGGCAAATTGGGCATAGAACTTGAGTGCCTCGACGTTGGAGATGTTGAGTTGGGTGGAGAGATGGACCTCTACCCCGACGGCATTACAATAGGTCATCACGGCGACATCACTTGCTATGACGGCGGTGATGCCGGCCTCCCGCGCCGCGTCGACAATCTGGTGCATCACGGGGATGTCGTCTCCGTAGATGACGGTGTTGACGGTCAGATAGGTCTTGATGCCCTTCCCGCTGCAGGTAGCGGCAATTTCGCGAAGGTCATCGATGGTGAAATGGTTGGCGGAATGGGACCGCATGTTGAGCTGCCCGATACCGAAGTAGACCGAATCGGCCCCGGCTTGGATGGCCGCAACAAGCGACTCGCGCGAGCCCACGGGTGCCATGATCTCGAAATCTGATATGTTTTGTTCTATCATAATGCAAAGTTACGCATTTTTCAGATAACTCGAGGTAAAATGACCGGTCTTTTTCCGCAACGGCGGAAACAGCGGGCGGGCGTGGCGAAGGCATTGGCTGTCAGCGCGTGTACTTGCGCCTGACGATCTCGTACGACTGTCGCGTGAGCCGTTCGAGCAGTGCGTCGTCGGCCTCGTCGGGATTGACGCCGATCCAATATCTGGCCGACAGATTGGCCGGAGGGCCGATGCAGCTGTGACGCTCCTTCAGTTCGTCGATCTCGGACGGATCGCACTTGAGCGTTATCAGCGTGAAATTGTCCACATTGAAGAACGAGAACATGTGCCCGCAGACATAGAGTGCCAGCACACCAGCACCTGCCTTGAAGGCACCGAACGGCATTTTCTCGGTCACATCCTCGCCCATTGAAAGGCAGAGGTCACGATAGGATTCGATGTTCATGATCGGTATGGATTGATGGAAGAGCCTCCCCCGCCCTTTCAACTGACCGGGGGGGCTCCTGCGGGCGGATACGCTGATCCGCCCCTGCGGGGTTTGCGGGATGGGCAGACGAATATGCCACTGTTTACGGACAGGAGGAACGCCTGTGGGAGCGTTATTTTTTCTTCGCCCAATACTTCTGTCCCTTGGCTTTCAGACGGGCGGTGAACTCGGCCGAGGCACGCGCTACGGCCTCCTCTTCCTCGGCTGAAGCGTAGGCGTGACGGTAGCCTTTCGCCACGTTCCAGTAGCCTCTGGTGAAGTCGGGGACTGCTACCGGAATGTTGCCATTATCCATGGAGATGCTGCCGAGCTCTGCCAAGCAGCACCATTCTGCCAGGTCATAGACATCCATATCAAGCGGCAGGCCGTGCTGGAGACAATAGACGAGGCGGCTGTCCATGATGAAATCCATGCCGCCATGGCCTCCGACCTTCTTCGCCTCTGCCTCATAGCGCTTCACGAGTGGGCTCAGATAAGCCGTCTCAAACGCCTTCTTGAGATCCTGGGGCAGGAATTGGTGACCCGGAGAGAAGCGTGGCGGAATGGCGAGACCGGCCTCCTCCATCTTCTTCCTGTCGAGTGCGTAGCCTTCGACGGGATACTTATTGGCGAAGCCCTCAGTGCCGACGAGCTGGTACATGCGGCTGTAGGGCTGCGGAGTCATGGTGTTGTGCTGCACTTCGATGACCTTCCCCTTCTCGGTGCGGATCAAAGTCGTGGTGTGATCTCCATTGCGAAACTCGCCGCCATCATATCCGAGGTTTTCCCGCACCTTCGCCGGGCCGTTGACAGCCTTCGTGTCCATGGCCACGAGCGTCTTCATGCGGTCGCCGCGGTGGATGTCAAGCACCTGCGCGATGGGGCCCAGTCCGTGGGTCGGATAGACGTCGCCGCGGAAGGCCTTGTTGTAAGTCAGACGCCAACCGAGCTTGTCCTGCCCGTCCTTTTTCCAGTACTCGTCCCAGAAGGGGGCAAGATCATGGCGGTAAGCACCCGTCACATAGAGCACCTCACCGAACATCCCGCGCTGCGACATGTTGAGCGAGTTGAGCTCAAAGAAATCATAGCAGCAGTTCTCAAGAATCATACAGTGGAGGCGTGTGCGCTCCGAGAGGTCAATGAGACCCCATATCTCGTGCATGTTCATGGCCGACGGGACCTCGATGGCGACATGCTTCCCGTGCTCCATGGCATACTTGGCGACCGGGTAGTGATGGTTCCAGTCGGTGGCGATGTATACGATATCGATGTCCTTCCGCTCGCAGAGCTGCTTGTAGCCCTCAGGTCCCGAATAGACATCTGCAGCCGGCATGCTCGCCTCGCGCAGTATCTTGTTACAGGCCTCGGCACGTTCGGCCACGTGATCGCACAGCGCCATCACCTGCACACCATTGATATAGGTCCAGCGCCTGACCGCGTCGGGGCCGCGCATGCCCAATCCGACAAATCCGACCCGCACCACCGGCAGTTTTGGCGTGGTGAGACCGAGCACGTGCTGCTGTCCGGCGGGGCGCACGGGGACATCGGTCACGACAGTCCCGTCGACAACCTTGTAAGGCCAGTTGAATTGTGCCTGACTGACTGACGGCAACGCTGCCAATGCCAGCAACGTCATGAAAATAAACTTCAGATTCCTTCTCATAGTTCTTTTAAAGTTGTTTGAATACGCAAAAATATAGATTTTAATAGTATGGAGCAAAAGTTCAGCCTCAATTAACATATCATCCCGTCGGGCTGCAGGCCCCGGCCGACGGCTCCGGAGATGCGGAACGGGCCCTGCACGTTGCCCCTGCCCATGGCCCGGGACATGAATCCGCCATGACGGGAACTGCCGGCACCCGCACATTCATGTAAACAGTCGAGACGCTATATGGTATTACATCGGAGGGGGGAAACGTGCTTATTCCTTTAGCATAAGATACCAGTCTCTATATAATAATCGGTATATTCCGATGCAATTCGAGTGGTTACGCCCGATTTTGATTATCTTTGCAGCGATGAAGAGACGAGCTATATACTGTGCGGTGGGCGTGTTGCTCGCCGCCGCATGCGCCCGGCCGGCCGGACAGAAGACACAGGAGGAGGGGGAATTCAGCCGGGAGGTGCTGCTGAAGATGACACCCGTGAAGGACCAGGGACACAGCGCGCTGTGCTGGCTCTACGGGATGACGGCGACTATCGAGACGGAACACCTCATGAAAGGCGACTCGGTGCACCTCTCGGTCGACTATCTCGCGCGCCGGTTCCTGCATGACGCCGCCGTCGGCTATTATTTCTCGGGAGGCTGCGTGCCGGTTTCGATGCGCGGAATGGGCACGATGACGCTCCGCCTGATGGACGAATACGGTGCCGAGCCCTATGACTCCTACCACGGAAAGGGGGGCAGCTACGATGTCATCAGCCGACGGTTGATGCAGGCCGCCGACGGGGTGCGGTCGTTGGAAAGCCTCAACGCGCGCATCGAAGAGATCTTCGACCACGCGGTGGACTATCTGCCGCGCATCGTGTACATGCTCGGAGCGGAATACACACCATTGGAATTCGCCCACAGCATGGCCGCGCCGGGCGAATATACGGCGCTGACGAGCTTCACGCATCATCCTTTCGGGCGCTTCGTAGCATTGGAAGTGCCCGACAACCGGATGCATGACCGTTTCCTGAACCTCCCGCTCGACTCGCTGATGGCGGTCATCACGCGGTCGCTCTCGACGGGTCATCCCGTCTGCTGGGAGGGAGATGTGAGCGAGCCGGGATTCTCTTTCAAGGACGGCGTGGCGCGTATGCCGGCCGGAGCAGGACCCGTCACGCAGCGCCGGAGACAGCAGGCCTTCGAGCGGTTGCAGACAACGGACGACCATGTGATGGCGCTCGTGGGTCTGGCCCGCGACCGGAAGGGCCGCCGTTACTTCATTGCGAAAAATTCATGGGGCACCCGCAACCCCTACGGCGGACTGATGTATCTCAGCGACGACTATGTGCGGATGAAGACGGTTGCCGTGATCGTGCAGTCGTCCCTGATCAGGCGGGCGGACAAGCTGCGCCATGCGGAGTGCGGGATGTTGAGGGACGAATAATGAAAAGCAGGTTCGTCTCAGTCCCACCACGGAATGCAGCGGCGGGCCTTGTGCCCGTCCGCACGTGGCGATCCATCCATGCCAAGTTTCCATTCCCAACGTAGGGGCGGATCTGCGTATCCGCCCGCAAGGTGCGTTGGGCAACACGTTGCATTCCGAGATATATCTGACGGACAGGCCCATCATTGCTTGCGGGCGGATACGCAGATCCGCCCCTACGTTTTATTGCAATCTC